>DNJG01000073.1 GCA_003489165.1 Nitrospinota bacterium
ATATGGCGACCCAAAATTGGTAACGGAAGAATTATTGCTGATAGTAAGGGAAATCAGAAATTCAGGCATAGATGAAATTTCAGGCGATATTATTGCAGATGAAAGTTTTTTTGACAGCGAGAGGACAGGTAATGGCTGGAATCTAAGTGATGACAACTCACGGGCATATAATGCAAGGATAGGCGCCCTTTCATTAAACTTTAATACCATTACAGTCTATGTGGACTCGGCTGAAAGCCACAGGGATAAACCAAAGGTAATTACAAACCCGCCTACAAATTTTGTGGAAGTCATAAACAATGCAGTCACAAACAGAAGAAGGGTTGGGACTACCATTACTGTTGACAGAATTGAAGACGGCGGAGGAGATAAGATTATTGTAAAAGGAGAGGTAACCACAGGAAAGAAGAGAATGCACTATTATCGCAACATATCAAATCCTCCATTATACACAGCAACAGTATTTAAAGAGTTTCTTGAAAGGGAAAGGATTGTTATTAAGGGAAATATCAAGACAGGGATACAACCGGAAGGGATAGAGGAATTGCTCGGCCATGAGTCTGTCCCACTTTCCATTATTGTCCGCGACCTGAATAAGATAAGTAACAACTTTATAGCAGAGCAGATACTTAAAACAATGGGGGCTGAAATTAAAGGTGCACCGGGGACTACTGAAAAAGGTCTGGAGGTGGTGGAGGAATATCTCGGTGAGATTGGCATACAAAAGGAGACATATAAAATAGCTGACGGTTCAGGGCTTTCAAGATTCAACCGTCTTACCCCGTCTCAGATTATTAAGGTTCTCGAGTCCATGTATAATGATTTCAGATTTCAGTCTGAGTATATCGCCTCTTTAAGTGTGATGGGTGTTGACGGCTCTCTCAAAGAGAGGATGAATAACTCGGAATCTCAGGAGATGGTAAGGGGCAAGACAGGGACATTAGACGGTGTGAGTGCCATTTCAGGGTATGCTGCATGTATTAAATGTAATCCTTGTGAAAATTGCAGTCTAAATAAGGGAGAGATATTTGCATTCTCTATAATAATGAATGACTTTAGATGTAATGCTGGTATGGTATGGGATATACAAAATCAAATCATATCTGCATTAACACAATAAGTTTATGAACTTGATAAAGAACAGGTGGAATTTTATTACGCCTAATTTGGAATTGCAGAAGTCTTTTTCAAAAGGACTCGGCATCTCTCCTATCACAGCACAGCTTCTCATCAACAGAGGTATTGATAATCTTGACGGTGCAAATAATTTTATTAATTCCACACTAAACAGCTTCCATGACCCATATCAAATGAAGGATATGGATAAGGCTGTCCAAAGGATCATCCATTCTATAAAATCAAAGGAAAAAATATTTATATATGGTGATTATGATGTTGACGGCATTACTGCTACATCTCTTTTAATACTATTTTTCAGGGAGATGAATGTGGATGCCTCTTATTATATCCCTAAAAGGGCAGGGGAGGGTTATGGGCTTAACTTAAATGCTATAAGCTGGATAAAAGAGCAGGGGGGAAAGCTGATTATAACTGTTGACTGCGGAATAACAGCAGTTAAAGAGGGAAAGGCATTAAAAGAGATGGGGCTTGATTTGATTATTACCGACCATCATCAGCTGTCAGGCAATCTGCCTGAGGCAGTTGCTATTCTTCACCCCGGGCAGGAGGATTGCAAATACCCCTTTAAATCACTGGCTGGTGTTGGGATAGTATTTAAACTTATCAAATCTCTCCGCAGTGCTTTTAAGAAAATGGGGATGCCTCAGGAAAAAATTCCAAATCTCAAGCAACACCTTGACTTGGTTTCACTCGGGACAATAGCGGATATAGCACCTCTGCTGGGAGAAAATCATATAATTGCAAAATACGGACTGAAGGAAATCGGCAAAACAAGCAAGGCAGGATTAAAGGCATTGAAGACCATCGTAGGTATAAATGGGAGAGATATTACTGTAACGGATGTAGGATTTCTCATTGGGCCAAGAATTAATGCGGCAGGAAGGCTTGGAGCTGCGGATGCTGCTGTTAGACTTTTAACTACAAACAATGAGGATGAGGCTTTTGAGATAGCAAGACATCTGGATTCTGAGAATAGAAAGAGACAGCTTATACAGAATGATATTCTAAGAGAGGTCAGGGCTATGATTGAGAGTCAGTGCCATGCGGAAAATAACAGGGCAATTATCTTCTCATCTTCAAATTGGCATCTTGGCGTTATAGGCATTGTGGCATCGAAGATTGTAGAGGAATACAATAAACCGACAATTTTAATATCAGTCGATGGGGAATATGGCAAAGGTTCGGCAAGAGGAATTCCATCTTTTCATTTGTATGAGAGCTTACAGAAGTGTGAGGATTTTCTTGTTGATTTTGGCGGACATAAATATGCGGCAGGACTGACCATAAAAAGCGAGATGATAGATAAGTTTAAGGATTATTTTCAGACGGTAGCAACAGAGGTCTTAAATAAAGATGACTGTATTTCCCAGATTGACATAGATGCAAGCATTGAATTGGCAGAATTAGATTATTCTTTAACGAAGGAGATAAACAGGATAGGTCCATTTGGGCAGTCAAATCCACCGCCTCTGTTTTGCTCAAGAAGCGTTGAAATTGCGGGGGAGCCAGTAGTTATCGGAAAAAATAATGGACACATAAGAATGGATGTGGATGATGGTTCGGAGATAATGGAGGCAATAGGTTTCAATTTCTCCTACCTGATTAATGAGATAAATTCTGATGACAGTTATGATATTGTTTATACGCCAATAATAAATAGATGGAAAGGAAATGAGAGGGTTCAACTAAAATTGGTGGATATAAGAAAAGCGGATATATGAAATATGATGTAATAATTGTTGGTGCTGGACCATCTGGAATCTTTGCGGCATTAGAACTAATCAAGAAGAATAGAATAAAAATTCTTTTATTGGAAAAAGGGAGGGGGCTGAAGGAGAGAATAGAATTAATTCAGAAGTCAGAAGTCAGAAGTCAGAAGTCAGAGGTATCTCCAACAATATCAGGGTGGGGAGGTGCAGGGGCATTTAGTGACGGGAAGCTGAATCTATCAGGTGAAGTTGGAGGATTCCTAAACAATTATTTAAGTGAAAATGATTTGGCAGATTTAATTGATTATGTTGATAAATGTTATGTGCAGCATGGCGCCCCTAAAAAAATCTATGGGGATGATAATACAATTGAGATTGAAAAACTTAAGTCAAAGGCATCTCAGAATAATCTTAAGCTCATACCTACAAGGATAAGACATATTGGAACAGACAGATGCCCTGAGGTCCTGCAAAAATTAAAAAATAGTCTTGAAGGCCGGATAGATATACAATTTAACAAAAGGGTAGAATCTATTATTTTAGACGGTTCAAAGGCAAATGGAGTTAGAACAGACGACGGCGAAGAATTTCTATCAGATTTTGTTGTATTGTCACCCGGGAGGGGAGGGGCAGAATGGCTTGAGAGGGAGTATCGCAGACTCGGACTGACCCCACTGACAAACCCTGTTGATATAGGGGTTAGAGTGGAATTACCAGCGTCAACTTTATCTTTTGTAACAGATATAATTTATGAACCAAAACTCATTTACTACTCAAAACAATTTGATGACCAGATAAGAACATTCTGTGTGAATCCTTATGGAGAGGTATTTCAGGAATCTGCTGAGGAAATATTTACAGTAAATGGGCACAGCTATACTAATAAGAGGAGTGAAAATACAAATTTTGCCCTCCTTGTAAGCACATTGTTTACAAAGCCGTTTAATGAGCCAATATCTTATGGCAAATATATAGCAAGGCTGGCAAATTTCCTGGGTGAAGGGGTTATTGTCCAGCGTCTCGGCGATCTCATAAAGGGCAGGAGGTCAACACCTGAGAGGATAGAGAAGGGGATAACAGTCCCAACCCTTAAAACTGCTACACCCGGAGATCTTAGTTTTGTCCTGCCATACAGATTTTTGGCAAATATTCTTGAGATGCTGGAGTCAATGGATAGATTTGCACCGGGGGTTTGTTCTGAGCATACACTTCTTTACGGTATAGAGGTAAAATTTTATTCCCTTAAGTTGAAATTGACAAGGTCTCTTGAGACTGAGATACCTAATCTCTTTGCCATTGGCGACGGCGCCGGGGTCAGCAGGGGATTGATTCAGGCATCTGTATCAGGTATTATAGCAGCAAGAGAGATTTTAAAGAGATTAAATTGACCAGCAAAAGCTCAAGGCTCAAAGCTCAAAGTAGCTTTCAGCTTTCAGCTTTTAGCTTTATTAAATGGATTATGAGAGTGAAAGGAAGATAATGGTAGCAGAACAGCTTATTGTCAGGGGAATTAAGGACAGGAGAGTTCTTGATGCAATGGGAAAGGTTCCAAGACACCTCTTTGTAGAAGAGGCTTTAAGAAGCAGGGCTTATGGAGATTATCCGCTTCCGATAGGCGAGAAGCAGACTATCTCTCAGCCTTATATGGTAGCCCTGATGACAGAGAGTCTGGAGCTGAAGGGAAATGAAAAAGTTCTTGAAATAGGAACAGGGTCAGGCTATCAATCAGCAGTCCTTGCAGAATTATGTGACAAGGTCTATTCCGTTGAGAGGATTAAATCCCTTGCAGTAAGAGCGAGGAAGCAGCTTGACCTCTTAGGCTATATGAATGTAGCCATAAAGATATTTGACGGCACATACGGATGGCTTGAACATGCCCCTTATGATGCAATAATTGTAACTGCAGGCGCCCCTGACATCCCAAAAATTATTGTTGACCAGCTATCAGCAGGAGGAAGAATGGTGATACCTATAGGTGACGAATTTTCCCAGACACTTGTAAAAGTAGAAAAGAAAAAGTATGGAATAACAACAACAAATATCTGCGGCTGTGTCTTTGTAAAATTGGTTGGCAACCACGGGTGGAAAGAATAAAAATCTAAAAAACATAAAAAATCAGCTTATCTCACTATATATATAAGAAACTCTACATTCCCCTTTTGTCCGGTAATTGGTGATTTTGTTATATTTAAAACCTTAATGCCCAAATCAATTGCAAATGATTTTATCTCAGAAATTACCTTCTCATGTTTCCCTTTTTCCCTTATTATTCCGCCTTTTCCAACTTCGCCCTTTCCGACTTCAAATTGTGGTTTTATGAGTGCAATTATTTCACCAGTTTCTTTAAGCAGTTTTTTAACAATCGGAAGGACTAATTTTAGGGATATGAAGGAGACATCTATAGTAACTATATCGGCAGGCTCTCCAATGTCATCGGGCTTTATATATCTGATATTTTTTCTTTCTACAGCTACCACTCGCGGGTCATTTCTCAGTTTCCATGCAAGTTGTCCATAACCAACATCTATTGCATATACCTTTTTTGCTCCATATTGAAGGAGACAGTCTGTAAACCCGCCTGTTGATGCGCCGACATCTATTGCAACCTTATCTTTAACATTAATATTAAATTCCTTTATTGCCTTTTCAAGTTTTAAGCCGCCGCGGCTGACAAAGGGTATATCTTTGCCTGTAAGTTCTATTTCTGCATCTTCATCTATTAATGTGCCAGCCTTATTGACAGGACTACCATTGACTCTTACATCTCCTGATAGTATAAGAGCCTTTGCCCTCTCACGGCTCTGAATTATACCTCTCTCTACAAGGAGATTATCCAACCGCCTTTTTGGCATTGTTTATAAATTTTAATTGTTTTTGAAAGCTGTGTTTTAAAAGGAATTCTGATATTGCTGAGGCAATTGCTGATGGGGTTAGATGATATTTCTCTCTTATGATGGATTGTGAACCATGCTCAATAAATTTATCTGGCAGACCAATTCTCTTTACTTTTATATTATTGAGTTCTTCTTCTTCGAGGGCTTCCAATACTGCACTTCCGAAACCACCCTGAAGGACATTTTCTTCAACAGTAACAATAAAACCTGTCTTTTTACAGAAATCCTTTATCATAGCTCTGTCAATTGGCTTAACAAATCTCATATTTACAACTGCGGCATCAATCCCTTTACCTGATAGAATATTTGATGCCTCAATTGAGGGATATACCGTATTTCCTATTGTCAGTATAACTGCATCATTACCATCTTTTATGATTTCAGCACGGCCTATTTCTATTGTCTTAATATCCTTATCAAATTTAACCCCTTCTCCGCTTCCTCTCGGATATCTCACAGCCGAAGGGCCATTATATTCAATTGCAGTTTTAATCATGTGTTGAAGCTCGTTTTCATCCTTTGGAGCCATTAGCACCATATTTGGCAGTGAGCGCAGGTATGATAAATCAAATAAACCCTGATGGGTTGGTCCATCCTCACCGACTATGCCCGCTCTGTCAATGGCAAATGTAACAGGGAGATTGGGAAGGCATACATCGTGAAGCACCTGGTCGTAAGCCCTTTGGAGGAATGTGGAATATATTGCCACAACAGGCTTAAATCCCTTTAATGACAGCCCTGCCGCAAATGTAATCGCATGTTGTTCAGCAATGCCGACATCGTAAAATCTGTCGCTGAACTGTTCTGCAAAACTGTCAAGTCCTGTCCCGTCTGCCATAGCCGCTGTAATTGCAATGATTTTTTTGTCTGTTTTTGCAAGGGAGATAAGGGTTTTACTGAAGACCTCTGTATATGACGGGGGAGCCTTCTTCCTTTTAAAACTCCCTGTTGTGACATCAAAAGGTGATGCACCGTGGAATGAATCCGCCTCATTTTCTGCCGGTTTATATCCCTTCCCTTTTGTCGTAACAATATGAACTAATATAGGTCCCTTCAATTTTTTTACACTCTCAAATGTGTCTAGAAGATGATTTATATTATGACCGTCTATAGGGCCTACATACTTAAAACCGAGGTCTTCAAAAAATCTGCCGGGGACAAATATACCCTTAACAGCCTCCTCAACCCTGTGGGCAAGTTTAGCCATTTGTCCACCAATGCCAGGGATGGTTTTTAAAAGGTATTCAACTTCCCCCTTCATCTTATTATATAACTGGCCGGTTATTATTTTATTCAAATGGGCTGAGATAGCCCCTACATTCGGAGAGATTGACATCTTGTTGTCATTTAAAACCACAATAAGGTTGCTGTTCAATGCACCAGCATTATTCAAACCTTCCAATGCAAGGCCGGAAGTCATTGAACCATCCCCTATAACTGCTATGACTGAATTGTTTCCATTATTTTTATCCCTTGCCTTTGCAAATGCAAGTGCAATAGATATAGATGTTCCGCTGTGTCCTGTATCTGCCGCATCATAAACACTCTCTTCCCTTCTTGGAAAGCCGCTTATCCCTTCGTATTGACGAAGGGAAGAAAATTTATCTTTTCTTCCTGTAATCAGTTTGTGTGTATAGCACTGATGACCTACATCCCAGATTATTAAATCTTCAGGAGTATTAAAGATATAGTGCAGGGCTATTGTAAGGTCAACAACACCGAGGTTGGATGCGAGATGTCCGCCGGTTTTAGAAACGGCATCTACAATAAATTCCCGTATCTCCTTTGAGAGTTTCGGGAGATTTTGCCTTTCAATCTTTTTTAAATCTACAGGGCTGTTTATAGTGTCTAAAAAATTGCTCATAATTATTTTTGTCACAGACTTTCACTGACTAATTTAAAAGGTTCAAACGGTTTAAGCAGTTTAAACGGCTTAAACGGTTTTAAAAGTCTGTGTAAATCTGTGGCTAATCAGAATTTCCTCGCTATAATATATTCCGAAATATCCTTTAGCACCTCTGCTTTTTCACCAAACATTTCAAGGGATTTTATACTGTTGTCAATCAGTCTGCCTGCAATCTTCTTTGATTCTGCAAGCCCAAAAACTGCCGGGTATGTAACCTTCTTCATTCTCTCATCACTGCCCGCGGTCTTCCCCATTACCTCGCTCTCTCCCTCTACATCAAGTATATCATCCATCACCTGGAAGGCAAGACCAATATTTTCAGCATACCGTGTGAGTGCGTTTAATTCATCCTCTTCACAGCCGCTTAGTATTGCACCTGCCCTAACAGCAGATAGAATCATTTCTCCTGTCTTATGGGTATGTATATATTCAAGCGTAGGTATATCCAGATTCTTTCCTGTAGATTGAATATCAACAACCTGCCCCCCGATAGTTCCGAATACACCTACTGCATTTGCTATTTCATTAGTAGCCCGTAAAATAAGGGATGGATTTGTACGAGGCATAAGTCTCGTATCACTCATGATTTGAAATGCCATAGTCAAAAGGGCATCCCCTGTCAAAATGGCAATAGCCTCGCCAAACTCCTTGTGGTTTGTAGGTTTCCCCCGCCTGAAGTCATCATTATCAATAGCAGGGAGGTCATCATGTATGAGTGTATATGTATGTATCATCTCAATGGCACAGGCAAATGGGAGGACAGCCTCTCTCTTTCCCCCTACTGTCTCTGCTGATGCAATGACCAGTATGGGTCTTAATCTCTTTCCCCCTGCAAAAAGACTGTATCTCATAGACTTAAAAATGTCAGGCGGATATGTGTTGTTGGATGGTATATGCCTGTCAAGGGCATTATCCACCAGAGTCTTCATTTCATTAAAATATTCTTTAATGTTCATATGTAAAAAATTGCCATGGAGGCACAGAGACTAAAAACCTTATTATATTTAGATTTTCCTCTGTGCCTCTGTGTCTCTGTGGCTTATTAGGTTTTTGTCCATGTCTAAGTAAATCTTAATTCTAACAGCAGGATATTGTCAAGAAATCTTCTCCAGTCCGCCGACCCTTACTCCTATGAGCCTGACATTCTTTTTTAATTCAAACCGCTTCAGGCAGTCAAAGGCAGCCTTTCTTATTTCTTCCTCTGAGTCTGTGGGTTTAAAAACGGTCTTTGCCCTTGTGTGAGTTTCAAAATCACTAAACCTCACCTTTACTGTAACTGTCTTTCCTTTATAGCCTGACTCCTTCATTTCATCAGTGACATCCCTTGTAAGTCCTGCAAGTGTCTTTGCTATCACCTGCCAGTTGCCTGTATCCTTCTCAAAGGTTATCTCCCTGCTGTGGGATTTCGGCTCCCAGTGTGTAATGAGCGGGCTTTCATCTATGCCCCTTGCGGCATCATAAAGATAATCTCCATGTGATTCACCAAACTCTTCAACAAGCTTATCACGAGAAAATGATGCAAGCTCGCCTATTTTTTTAATGCCAATATTTTTTAGATATGCCTCTGTCTTAGGTCCTACACCCCACAGTTTTCTCACAGACAACTGCCATATACGGCTCTCTATCTCATCATCTTTAATTATTGTAAGTCCGTCAGGCTTTTGCATGTCAGATGCAATCTTTGCAAGGAGTTTATTAGGCGCTATGCCAATAGAGCAGGTAAGCCCTGTCTCATCTTTAATCCTCTTTTTAATCTCCTTTGCAATATCTTCTAAAGGTTTGTCTATATCAGATATATCAAGGAATGCCTCATCTATTCCAACATCTTCAATTACAGTTGTAAATTCCCTCAAGATATTCTTGACCCTCTCGGATGCCCTCTGGTATTCCTCATAATCCACAGGGAGGAAGACGGCATCAGGGCAGAGTTTATATGCTGTCCTTAAAGGCATTGCAGAGTGTATGCCATATCTCCTTGCCTCATAAGATGCGGTTGATACAACACCCCTCTTTGTAGGGTCGCCGCTCCCTCCAACTACAATAGGCTTGCCTGTCAGTTCAGGATGCCTCTTCTGTTCAACTGATGCAAAAAATGCATCCATATCAATATGTAAAATTCTCCTCATATTTTGATGTAAATTATAAAAACCACAGAGTTTACGGAGGAAAAAGATTTTTTAAATCATAGGAAAATATAAGCCACGAAGGACATAAAAAACACTAAAGAAGCATAATTTAACCACAGATTAACACAGATTTTTACAGATTTTTATAATAATTAACACAAAGCCATTATATTGTGTTTCCTCTTGATTTTCAAGGAGTTTGCGATTTTTTCCCTTGACTATCTCATACTTAATTTCTATAATCCATCATAATGTTGAATAAACATAAAAAAGAATGCGGGAGAATCAATGAGAGCGTACCTCTACACATGGAATCCTGAAAAATGGGTCTGGTGCGATCAACAGGATGCTATATATCGTGTTAATAACGGTGACCAATACGACATGTATTGGAGTTGCGGAAATACAAAGCGTATTGAGATCGGAGACCTTTTTTTCTTAATGCGCCTTGGTGTTGAGCCGAAAGGAATTATTGGCTGTGGTTATATTTCTTCAAAGCCATATCTGCTACCTCATTGGGATGGTCAGAAAGCAAATGAAGGAAAGTCAGCACTCAGAACAGATTTATTGTTTAAAGCATTATCCGATGAGCCAATAGTTTCCTTGTCTTACCTCCAAAGTAAGTACCCGAACCATACATGGACACCACAAGCAGGAGGGCTATCAGTTCCTGACGAAATAGCAGAAGAACTTTTTTCACTAATACAGGGAAACGCCAAATTTAGATTTCAACCTTCCGCTAAAAATGAAGTAGAAATATATACAGAAGGCAAGTCAAGAAGCGTTACCTATAAGACCTATGATAGAAGCCCTGCTGCTCGCCAAGCTTGCATTGAGCACTATGGCTACAGTTGTTCGGTGTGTGGCTTCAATTTTGAGAAGGCATATGGTGCCATCGGGTCAAAATATATTGAAGTCCACCACTTAAAGCAAGTAGCAGATATCGGAGATGAGTATTTGGTTAATCCCGTCCGTGATTTAAGGCCAGTGTGCTCAAATTGTCACCGCATATTGCATAAGACAAGGCCGCCACTCTCAATTGAGGAACTGAGAACGCATAACATTATGCTCCAAGGGACGCCGCCAAAAGCGAGGCGCCCCTGAGCTTTACGTTGAGGCTGTAGAAAAAGTCATTTTTTGTAAATTTGCTATCAATAAAATCAAACAATTACGAGGTGGTAGATAGACAAAAGCCAGCTTTTCCTACAGGCTCGTTATACCTTAACAATAATATATATAAGACAAGCTGTAGCAATTGATTCTACCCCAAAGAACTGATATACTTTGATTTAGCTGAAACCCCAATAGAATATGGAGGTCAGATCTTATATGACAAGTGCAACTCAAACAATACTGAAAGAAGCCCTTCGCCTTAAACCAGTGGAGCGGGCGGAATTAATCGACGAGCTTTTTCACAGCTTTGATAAAAGCCATGATGAACGGATTGACGCTCTTTGAGAAAAGGAGAGATTATGAAAAGATATTTTATGGTTTGTGTGAGTAATCGTGAATACGAAGCCTCGTTGGAGATTAGAAAAATATATGAAGTCCTGATAGATAAAACCGCAGAGAAACATCATCAAATACGAATAATAGATGAATCTGGCGAGGATTATTTATATCCTGCAGAGTATTTTGCTCCTGTACGGCTTCCTTCTTCAACAAAAGAAAAATTAGAATTAATAGCAGCTTAACAAATCACTCGTGTTAGGATGGCTCTTCTGTTTCAGGGGAAGGTTCAAATGGTTCAGCCTTCAATTTTCCAGTCTCATCTTTTGTCAATAGCTCAATCTTTTTTTCCGCCTCTTTTAGTTTCTGGGAGCATATCCGAGACATCTTAATCCCTTCCTCAAAGATCTCAAGGGATTTATCAAGGTCTAAATCGCCTTTTTCTAATTTCTCAACAATCTCTTCAAGTCTTTTTAAAGCCTTTTCAAATTTAATTTCAGACATAAGATTTTTAGCCACTGACTTTCACAGACTAATATTAACAGAAAATGAGAAGTTAAGAGGGTAAGAAGATGGGAAAAAAAATTACACTATCCTATCTTATCAACTTCATAACTTCTTATCTTCTTGCTGTTAAGTCCGTGTGAGTCTGTGGCAAATTAATGTTTTTGTTCTTCAACTCTGCAAATCAGTTCACCCTTATGTAATCTTACATTAACCTGCCCGCCTTTTTCAACCTCTGTTGAGTTTTTTATGATTTTCATGTCAGGCATTCTCCTGCATATACTGTATCCCCTCTCCATGACTGACAGGGGGCTTAGGGCATTGAGTCTTCCTAACTCGCCCTGTAGTCTTTTGTCAAACATTTCCATTCTATGCCCTATAGTCGTTTCAAGTCCTTTGGTAAGTTCTGACAATATTTCCTTGATTCTCCTTATCCTGACCTCAGGATTAAGTATAAAAAGGCTTCTTGACAGATGAAATGTTCTCTCCTTAAATTTTTTATATATTAATAGCGGAGACCTGCTCACCCTTAAGCCCATATCATCTGTCTTTTGCTGGAGTTCATATATTTTATCCAAAGGTGATTTTAAGACCCTTCTTTCTTGTAATCCTGTCAAATCGCTTTTTAAAATATCAATCATATTCTGAACAGCATTTATTAGTCTTTTCTCTAATCCTATGATATTTTGAACTACCTCTCTTTTATCTTTTACGACAAGTTCTGCTGCTGCTGATGGCGTTGGTGCCCTTAAATCGGCAACAAAGTCCGCAATTGTATAATCTATCTCATGCCCCACAGCAGAGATTACAGGTATCTTTGAATCATAGATTGCCCTTGCAACAATCTCCTCATTGAATGACCAGAGGTCTTCAATTGAGCCTCCACCCCTCCCAACAATCATTACATCTATAGGTTCGGCAGGCTCACCATGAGAAAGCTCGTTCAGTTCTTTTATTGCATGTGCAATTTCAATAGATGCACCTTCACCCTGAACTTTGACAGGGTAGATGATAATATGGACATTGGAAAACCTCCTGTCAATAATACGAAGCATATCTCTAATTGCAGCGCCTGTCGGTGATGTGACAATGGCTATTTTCTGCGGGAATTGTGGAATCGGTATTTTATGTGCCTCATCAAAAATTCCTTCTTTAAGGAGTTTTTCCTTCAACTGCTCAAAGGCTAATTGCAATGCGCCGATTCCCTTTGGCTCCATGTAATCAGCAATAAGCTGATATTCTCCCCTTGACTCATAGATACTTATCCTTCCTCTTACTATTACATGAAGTCCGTCTTCAGGCTCAAATTTTAAGAGCCTCTTATTTAATTTGAATAAGACTACCTTTAATTGGCTGTCCTTATCTTTGAGGGTAAAGTAGGCATGACCTGAACTGGGGACCCTGAAATTAGAAATCTCCCCCTCAACCCATACTTCAGGAAAGTCCTCTTCAAGGACAAATTTTATAGCATGGGTAAGCTCGGAGACAGTATATATTTCTCTTTCTTGATTCATGGAAATTTATATCCGCAGATTTCGCAGATTACACAGATTTTAAAATATCCTGTTTATCCTGTGCATTCCTGTTAATTGATTTTTTTTATTGTTTTTAATCTGCGGTAATCTGCGAAATCTGCGGATTAATCATGTTTTGTTCAGTGTGTTTTTAAAGGCAATCAATGTATTTTTCATCAGCATTGCTATTGTCATTGGTCCTACTCCGCCTGGAACTGGCGTAATATATGAAACCCTCTCCTTTACCTCTGTAAAATCCACATCTCCAATTAATCCTGCCTCATCTCTGTTTATACCTACATCAATTACGACTGCCCCTTTTTTAACCATATCAGCCTTTATAAATGCAGGCTTGCCAATAGCAGCCACTAAAATATCAGCCTTATTTGTATAATCAGACAGATTTTTTGTCTTGGAGTGGCATATAGTAACAGTTGCATTTCTATGAAGAAATAAAAGTGCGGCAGGTTTACCTACAATATTGCTCCTCCCTACAATTACAACCTTTTTACCTTCTACTGGTATTTCACTCTTATCAAGGAGTGTCATAACACCGAGGGGTGTGCAGGATATTAAAGAGGCAGTATTTGATACGAGTTTACCTACATTTACAGGATGGAATCCATCCACATCTTTATCAGGATTTATAGAGCCAATAATTTTGTCTGATTGTATGTGATTTGGGAGTGGTAACTGCACGAGTATGCCGTGTATCTCAGGATTTTGATTAAGGGAGTTTATGAGCTTTAAGAGTGTATCCTGTTGAGTTTCCTTTGGTAAATGATACTCTGAAGACCTTATTCCTACCTCTTGGCATGATTTCTTTTTATTCCTGACATATACGGTAGATGCAGGGTCNNATCTCAAACTTTATTGCAGATGCAATCTCTTTTCCATTAATGATATTGAATGCCAAGTCCCCCTCCCTTATAAAGTTACTAAAATAAGCAATGAGTAATGAGCAATGAGTAAAAAACTCATTGATTTGCACTTATAGTTCATTGCCTACTTAAGTCTGTGTGAGTCTGTGGCTAATTTTATATTTTAAGTTATCACAAAATCATATTCTTGTCTATTGCCTGTGGATATTGTTTTGAGATATATTTAGAATATGTATCTTTTATACAATTTGTTTCTAACTGCCTCAATTATCTTAATTCTCCCATGGTGGCTGCTGAATTTAGCAAGGGGCAAATATAGAAAAGGATTTTGGCAGAGGATGGGGTTCTATCCCAATGAAATAAAGGGGCAATCTCCTATTTGGATTCATGCAGTATCAGTCGGCGAAGTTATAGCATCAACTCAATTAATAAAGAGTTTGAGAGAAGAGTATCCTGATATTAAGATTATACTTTCTACTGTTACTGATACAGGACAGCAGATAGCAAGGGAGAGAATAAGAGAGGCAGATTATATTATATATTTCCCGTTTGATTTTTCATGGGCGGTAAAGAGGGCATTGAATACAATTAACCCCTTAATTTGCATAATTATGGAGACAGAACTTTGGCCCAATTTTCTGAGAGAGGCAAATAAGAAAGGGTATCCTGTTGCGGTTATTAATGGCCGTATATCTGAGAGGTCATTTAAGAGGTATAGAATGATAAGTCTATTTATGAGAAATGTATTAGAAAATGTCAAATTGCTAAGTATGCAGACTGAAGCTGATGCAAAGAGGACAATCTTACTTGGTGCAGATAAAAGAAATGTGAGTGTCTCCGGTAATATTAAATATGACAATGAATTTAAGGTGATAGAGAAAGAAAAGATAAAAGAGATTAAGGATACACTTGGGGTTAATAGCAATGATAAAATATTTATTGCAGGAAGCACACATCCGGGTGAGGAAGAAATAGTAGTAAGATTATATTCTCATATCTTAAAAGACAATCCAGACTTTAATCTCATCATTGCACCAAGGCATATAGATAGGGTAGGGGAGGTGGAGGAGATTGCAAAAATAAATGGGTTGACTTCTGTGAGAAAATCCGAACTTTTAAAAAATAGCTTTCAGCCAAGACCTGTAATCATTCTTGATACAATAGGAGAGCTTGGTTTTATGTATAGTATTGCTGATATTGTATTCGTTGGCGGAAGCCTAATACCGCATGGGGGACAAAATATATTGGAGCCTGCATTTTACAAAAAACCTGTTATATTTGGCAAATATATGATGAATTTTCAGGAGATTGCAAAAGAGATGATATTATCAGGAGGGGGAATTCAGGTTAATAATGAAGAAGAGTTAATAAAAGAGGTATATGGGCTTATAAATAATAAAAATAGGATGATTGAAATTGGTGAGAAAGGGTTTCAGGTTATAATGAAAAATAGAGGCGCCCTTCAGAAGAATCTGGAATTGATAGGGGAGATAATAAAAAACAAGCCACAGAGGGCACAGAGAACACAGAGGAAAAACAATAAGGATAAATTGGAAAATCTTTTTTATCTTTCTCTTTTTCTGTGACCTCAGTGGTTAATTGAATTATGAAAGAAGAAAAAGAAAATCATATTCTTGCAGGCAGTGCAGGAAGGAAGATACCTGCTGTGATGGCTACCCAGCATCCTGACAATGCCAGCGTCCCTTACTGGCACAAGACAGAGTTCATCTCCACAACCGATGAAGTGGAGGAGTGCTATCGCTCATTTTGTGACATGGGATGTGATGAGTATATGTGGGACTGGGAGGGAAAATTTGTAGATGAGGCTGTGATGGACAGGCTCTTTCACCAATACTATGATTATTTCAGCATAAACCACATCGGCAGGGATAAATTTTTGACCTTCAGGATACCGAATATATGGGAGGAACCTGGCTTCAGGATTGCAAGGGCGTTTATGGCAATAATTACTGGCACCGATGCGGCAGGGGAGTTGGGTTTTTCCCATGCACCTGTATTTGAGGTAATACTCCCGATGACAGACAATGCAGAGAAGCTGATTCATATTCAGGAGCAATATTATAAGACTGTCCGGCTTACCTGCCAGGTATTTTCAACAAGGCTGAGCGGGCCTGTAGAGATAAATATAATTCCATTAATAGAGGGTTCAGGCTCTCTCATAAGGTCAAGAAGTATTCTTTTAGAATATATTGATAGATTTGAAAAACGATTTAATCACAAGGTGGAATATATAAGGCCATTTATAGCAAGGTCAGACCCTGCACTAAATTCGGGAATGGTTCCAGCTGTCATAGCGGCTAAGGGCGCCATTTCAGAATATTATAAATTTCAAAATGAAACAGGAGTTTTTGTATATCCAATAATAGGGGCGGGCTCTTTGCAATTCAGGGGCGGGCTGTCACCTGATGCAATAGAAAATTTTATGAATGAATATGCAGGTGTAAGGACTGTTACAGTTCAATCTGCATTTAGATATGATTTTAATAGGGAGGTATCTACAGCCGCTATTAAGTTGTTAAAAAGGGATATCTCATTAAAATCACCCCGTATATTTTCTGATAGTGAGATGAATGATATTTTGGAGTTTGATGGTATCTTCAGGAAGCCCTATTGCTCTACAATTGAAAGGCTGGCATCTACAATAAATGATATATCAAGGCATGTCCCATCCCACAGAGAGAGGATTCAGCACACAGGATTATTTGGTTATTCGAGAGGTATTAAGGATTCAAATATAAGACTGCCGAGGGCAATTTCATTTACTGCAGCATTTTACTCACTCGGTATTCCGCCTGAACTGATAGGTACCGGCAGGGGAATTCATGATGCGGATAAAAGAGGGATGCTTTCAAAACTGGAATCTATATATCCAAATATAAAAAACGATTTAAAAAGGGCAGGGTGTTTTTTGAATAAGGAAAATTTAAGGATGCTGGCGGCTGCGGATGAAACATGGAAGGATATTATAACAGATGTAGGTATATTGGAAGATTATATTGGCTCAAGCTTTGTCCCCACATGCACAGACCACTTTATACACAGAAATCATGTATCCAATATTCTTCACATGTGGAGAGAGGGGAGGGAATTCAGGCGGGAGATATTGAGTGCAGGGGTTATAAGAAGAAGTCTGGGGTAAATATGAGTTCAGAGTTAAAAGAAATAGACCTGAAGGAAATTGAGGAGAGATATTTCTTTGGTATTTTGAAAGATGTAACTGGTGAGAGGGTTAAGGACTTAAACCTTACTATGTTAAAAGGAGATGCTTCTGACAGGAGATATTTAAGGGTCGGCTATAGAAAAGAGGATGGTATTGGCTCAGTAGTTATGATGGTCTTGTCAAGCCCCAGCCATTCAGAACTTCCATTTATAAATGTTCAGAGACATTTAAGAAAATGCGGAGTGGCAGTCCCTGAGATTTATTATTATGATGAAAAAAAAGGGTTTTTATTTTTGGAGGATTGCGGAGACATTACACTGGAAGAATGGATTAAGGAAAAGGATGCAAATACGGTATCCAAATATTATAAAAGAATTATTGATTCACTTTTGAATATCCAGATAAAAGGGAGTGATAAGAGTATTGGGGACTGTATGGCATTTAATCTCAGATTTGATGTTGAAAAGCTGATGTGGGAATTGAACTTTATGATTGAGTACATGATATTCGGGCTTCTAAATAAAAGAATGGATAATGGGGATTTAGATGAGGCGAGGAGATATTTATTGGATTTGTGCCAAGTTTTGTCTGACCAGAAGCAGTATTTAAACCATAGGGATTATCACAGTAGAAATATAATGGTTAAGGATGGAGAACTGCGGTTTCTTGATTTTCAGGACGCACGGATGGGCCCATGCCAGTATGACCTGTCATCCCTCCTGAGAGATTCTTATACAATATTAGATGATGAATTGATAGATGAATTGATTGAGTATTATATAAAAAATAAAGAGAGAATAGAGGGGGTGAGGATTGACAGGGTTGAATTTAGAAGAGCATTTGACTATATGAGTATCCAGCGGAATCTAAAGGCAGTCGGGACTTTTGCATATCAAAAAATGGCAAAGGGGAATGATAGATATTTAAAGTATATTCCTCCTACACTTAATTATATAAAGGTAAATATGGATAAATATAAGGCATTTGATGGGCTTAAGAAAATTTTATACAAATATCTTTTCAATATAAATCTGTGCTCATCTATGACTAATTAAGTTTTTATTTTTTTGAGGAGATTGTATGCTAACACAAAATGAAGTATTAAAGGCATTGAGAAATGTTATGGACCCTGATTTAGGGAAGGATATTGTTTCACTTAATTTTGTGAGGGATATCAGAATTGAGGGTGGCAGGGTCAGCTTCAAGCTTGTCCTTACGACCCCTGCATGTCCTTTGAAGGCAAAGATTGAGGGGGATGCAAGATCTGCAGTATTATCTATAAAAGGGGTTAAGGATGTATTAATAGAGAGTGGTTCGGAAGTGCCTTCTGCAAAGGCAATCCCAGAAAAAGAGAGTATCAAAGGTGTAAAGAATACAATTGCTATTGCAAGCGGTAAAGGTGGAGTGGGTAAATCAACTGTTTCTGTAAATCTTGCGGCAGCGCTTGCAAAGAGCGGGTCAAAGGTCGGACTTCTTGACCTTGATATTTATGGACCAAGTATTCCTACTATGATGGGGATCAATGAGCCGATACAGATGAATGCGGAAGGAAAGATGAAGCCTGTCGTAAATTATAATATAAAGATGATGTCGGTAGGTTTTGTTCTGGAAGAGGATGCCCCGCTGATATGGCGAGGCCCGCTTGTGATGCAAATCGTAAAGCAGTTTTTAAAAGATGTGGATTGGGGGGAGTTGGATTATCTTGTGATTGACCTCCCCCCCGGAACAGGTGACGCTCAATTAACTCTGGCACAGACAATCCCTCTTACAGGCTCGGTTGTTGTTACGACGCCGCAGGATATATCATTGATAGATGCAAGAAGGGCGATACAGATGTTTGAAAAGGTTAATGTGCCGATTCTTGGACTTGTAGAAAATATGAGTTATTTTCTATGCCCCCATTGCGGCGAAAAGACAGAGATATTTAGTTCCGGGGGAGGGGAAAAAACAAGCCAGAAATATAATGTTCCTTTGATAGGCAAGATACCAATAGATACTGAAATCAGGGTAGGCGGAGATGCTGGAAAACCCATTATTATCTTAAATCCAAAATCGCATCAGAGTGCTGAATTTATGACAATTGCAGGGGCGGTGGCATCAATGATAAGCATACTAGACTATAAATAATTGAAGATTTAATATTGAATATTGATAAGTAGAAAATCTTCGGGCATAAAGTTTAAAGAGAAAAAATAGCAGATGCTTTTCTCTTTGTCTTCTGTGCCCTCAGTGGTTTAATTCTTTCTGTTACCAGAAGGCGTTTTTAAATAGTTCAATTCCATTTTTTCCCTTAGAAAGGTCAATTGCAACCACATCAAATCTACAGTCTTTATTTTTAATCTGTTTCTTCATCAGGTAATAGAGAGATAATCTTTGGAGTTTTTTCTGTTTTGAAAAGTTTACTGTCTCCTGAGGGGTGCAAAAAGAAGATGTCTTCTTTGTCCTTACCTCAATAAAGATAAGAATATTTTTATCAAGTGCAATTATATCAATCTCTCCTAATTTACATCTGAAATTCCTCTCAACAATCTTATAACCAGACTTTTGCAGGAAATCAACAGCTATATCTTCTCCCATCTTTCCCGTCAACTGTCTGTTCATTATTCAATTACTCGCCAGGCACAAAGACACAAAGAATTTTTTTAGTCTTGATTTAATATCTTCGTGACTTTGTGTCTTTGTGGCTGAAAAATGTCTTCCTTAACCCCTTTAAAACTCGTCCTGTGAATCTCGCATGGGCCAAATTCTTTTATCCTCTCTAAGTGCTCTTTAGTGCCGTATCCTTTATGCCTTGCAAATAAATATTTTGGGTATTTTGCATCGTAATCAAGCATTAATCTATCTCTCGTTACCTTTGCAATAATGGATGCAGAAGCAATTGACTGACTGAGGGTGTCTCCCTTTTTTATTGTAATCTGTTTTATCTCCGCTTGATGAGTGAGGGAGAGGGGTGTTATGCCGTCTATTATGATAAGATTGGGAATGATTGTCAGATTCTCTACTGCCTTGAGCATAGCTACCTTTGTAGCCTCAAGGATGTTTATCTCATCAATTACTTTTGAAGAAACAATCCCTGTGCCGATGGATAAGGCTTTTTCTTTAATAATCTCAAACAATATTTCTCTCTTTTCAGATGTCAGCTTTTTTGAATCATCAACTCCATTGATAGAGATATTAGGTGGGAGTATGACTGCTGATGCAACTACAGGGCCCGCAAGGGGACCCCTTCCTGCCTCGTCTATTCCAGCAATGAATCTATAGCCTTGATTAAAGAATTCATTATCAAATTCATGGAGCATATTAATCAGACGAGGAGCAGGTTTTACGGAATCTAAAGACTATCTGTCTTTTTATTCTTTAGCTGTAATCTTCTCTTCTATCCTTGCAGCCTTTCCCTTTTTATCTCTTAGATAGTAAAGTTTTGCCCTTCTTACATAACCTGTTTTTATAACCTGAATCTTATCTATACTTGGCGAATGGAGCGGGAATTTCCTCTCAACGCCTATTCCGTAAGAGACTTTTCGGATTGTAAATGTTTCCCTTATACCGCTCCCCTTTTTGGAGATGACAATACCTTCTAAAACCTGAATCCTTTCTTTTTCACCTTCTACTATCTTAAGGTGGACTTTCAGGGTGTCTCCAACCCTGAACTGAGGAATACCCTTCTTATGCTGTTCTTTTTCAATCATATTTATTACTGGATTCATTTTTATTCTCCTTTCTAATTGTTATCTTCCTAACAACCTATCCAATATTATGGCTATTGCCCCCCTTACAGGGAGGTGATTATAATCTGTAATCCCTTCAATTGGGGCAAGTCTATAATCGGCGTTATCTATTATGCCCCTTTCAAGTCCCCACCCTGTACCAAACAGGAATAAAAATATATCCGATTTTGTGAGCTCTACTTTTAAGTTGTTATAATCTATACTGTTAGGAAATTTCCTTGCATCTGTTGTTATTGTTTTAGATATTTTACCTGTTATATTTTTTATATCATCAGTAATCTCTGCAAGGCTTCCTGCAACAGCTACATTTAAAAATGCCTCTCTTCGCGTCGGGTTATATTCTGCACCATAGCCTGTTATCCAGTGATTTAATATTCTATGCACCAGCTCTTTTTGTGCCGGCAAGGGTGTCAATATATAAAATTTAGCAATACCGTATGTCCTTGCAGTCCTTGCTATATCATGGATATCTAATGTTGTAATCGATGTTATAACTACATCGCCCTTCTTATTATATATTGGATAATGAATAAGTGCTATAAATATGTTATTGTGAATTTCCAATTTTCAACAATCCTGCCATAAGATAAAATTTTTTTATCTGTGTTTATCTGTGTGTAAATCTGTGGCTATTTTTTTCTTTTATTCTTCGTATCTCCGTATCTCCTCAAGTATCTTCTTATCATCATCAGAAAGCTCAGCCTTTTCTAATAGGTCAGGCCTTCTGTTATATGTCCTCTTAAGAGATTCTTTTCTTCTCCATCTTCGTATCTTTTCATGGTTGCCAGAGAGAAGAACATCAGGAACCTTGAATCCTCTGAAATTTTCAGGCCTTGTATATTGTGGATATTCCAATAGACTGTAAGAAAATGAATCCTCTTCAGTTGAAGCCTCGTCACCAAGGACGCCAGGTATCAGCCTTACTATTGCATCTACCAATACCATTGCGGGTATCTCGCCGCCTGTCAGTATATAATCGCCTATAGAAATTTCATCATCTACAAAGTGAGCCCTGATTCTTTCATCTATCCCTTCATATCTCCCGCACAGGATTGTAAGTCTGTTTTCCTGTGACATCTTTTTTACCCTTGATTGAGTGAGGCGGTCTCCCTGTGGAGTCATCAGGATTACCCTCGATTTAGATTCTCTGTTTAGCTCCTCAATTGCCTTTGCAAGAGGTTCGGGCTTCATCATCATCCCGGCACCGCCACCGTAAGGGTAATCGTCTGTAACCTTATGCCTGTCGTGTGTAAAATTCCTAAGGTCGTATATGTTTATCTCAACAATTCTCCGTTCAACCGCCCTTTTGATTATGCTCTCTTTAAAGGGTGATGAAAACATCTCAGGAAAGATTGTAACAATATTAAATTTATAACTACTCAAGCACCCTCACCTGACCTTAAACTTTATTCCAATATCTCCAGAACTGCCCTCTTTCTTAATTTTGTTGCAGTGGCACTGAGGATTGTCCGCATAGCTCTTGCAGTTCTGCCCTGCTTGCCAATGACCTTACCTAAATCTTCAGGGGCAACTTTCAATTCAAGAACAGTAGTCTTCTCACCTTCAACTTCCTGGACTGAAACATCTTCAGGTTTATCTACCAGCGCCTTTGCAATGTAAGTGATTAATTCTTTCATAGTTCCTACCTCCACATCAACTTAGGGGCATCTTATTTCTTAGATAGAATTGTCCTTACAGTATCTGAAATCTGAGCACCTTTTTGTATCCATTTCTCAAGCTTTGACCTGTCAATGACAATATCCTTTTGCTCTTTTTTAGGGTCGTATCTCCCAATTGTCTCTATGTATTCTCCATCCCGCGGGGAACGAGAATCGGCTGCAACAATATGATAGTACGGCTTATTCTTTGCTCCTCTTCTACTTAATCTTAAAATAACTGACACTTTATCACCTCCTTCTTCTTTTAAAGTAGGCAGTATGCAGTAAGTAGTAGGCAGAAAAAAGAAGGGAATAAGTTGTTTTACTGCTTACTGCCTACTGCTTACTGTATACTTGTTTAGAAGGGGAACATTCCCCTTCCGTTACCCATCAACTGATTAGGCATTCCAAATTTTTTCATAAAACCAGGCTTAGAAAACTGCCTCATCATCTTCTTCATCTGAACAAACTGTTTTAAGAGGCGGTTTACCTCCCAGACCTCAGTGCCGCTCCCCTTAGCGATTCTCTTTTTCCTGCTTCCATTTATTATCGTATGATTATTTTTTTCCTTCCTTGTCATTGAATCTATTATGGCTGCAATCCTGACAAGTTCCTTTTCATTTTCTTCACCAACTTTTACCTTTCCCATACCAGGAATCATACTAACTATCTGCTCAATGGGTCCTAATTTTCTTATCTGGCTTAATTGGTCTCTAAAATCCTCAAGTGTAAAAGAATCCTCTCTAAGTTTTTTCTGCATCTTTTGGGCTGCCTCTTGATTAAAAGAGTCTTGTGCCTTTTCTATAAGGGATAAGACATCCCCCATACCGAGGATCCGCGATGCAATCCTGTCAGGATAAAATTGCTCTAATTGGTCTAATTTTTCACCTATACCGATAAACTTTATCGGTTTGCCCGTAACAGACCTTATGGATAATGCTGCCCCACCCCTCGCATCACCATCCATCTTTGTCAAGACAATGCCGTCAATTCCGATATGCTCATTGAATGTCTTTGCTACATTTACCGCATCCTGCCCTGTCATTGCATCGGCAACAAAGAGTATCTCATGGGGCTTTATCTCATCTTTTATATTTTTAAGTTCCTGCATTAATTCTTCATCTATATGAAGCCTACCTGCAGTATCAATGACAATACTCCTGCATCCTTTTTCTAATGCCTCAGCCAATGACCTCTTACATATATCTATAGGATTGTTTGTTCTATTTCCGTTAAATACAGGTATGCCAAGTTCTTTACCTAGTATATTGAGCTGCTCTATGGCCGCAGGTCTGTATACATCTGCCGCCACAAGAAGAGGTAACTGTCCATCCTTTAAAAGTCTCCTTGCCAGTTTTGCCGATGTTGTGGTCTTTCCCGACCCCTGCAGTCCCACCATCATTATTATAGTAGGAGGTTTTGAGACGAGGGCTATACTGCTGTTTGTGCCTCCCAACACAGTGGTTAGTTCTTCATTGACTATCTTAACCACCTGCTGGCCGGGTGTCAGGCTGGACATGACTTCCTGTCCTATAGCCCTAACCTTTATCTTTTCAATAAAAACTTTGACTACATTCAGGTTGACATCAGCCTCCAGAAGGGCTATTCTGACCTCCCTCAAGGCTTCTTTTATATTGTCCTCATTGAGCTTTCCATAGCCCTTGAGCTTTTTGAAAATTGTCTCTAATTTATTAGTCAGGTTTTCAAACATAAGCAATAATTTAAACATTTTCATATGCTTTTGTCAAGTATTGACTTTTTATTTTAGCTATGTCAATCTGATGCAATGCTTAATTTCGTCCGAGGTTTAGAAGAGAAGGCACTCAAAAGGAAAGATATTGATTTTAATGAGGCATATAAGTTAATCACAATTGATGATTCCTGCATTTTTGACCTTATTGCATCTTCAAACAGGATAAGAGAAAAGTTTAAAGGCAAATCAATCAGCCTCTGTTCCATCATTAACGCCAAATCAGGTGACTGCACTGAAGACTGTGTTTTCTGTTCACAGTCTGTCCATTATAAAACTGATATACCCGAATATCCCCTTATAAGTAGTGACAAGATAGTTGAAGGGGCAAGATTATCCCTTGCACAGGGGTCGCATAAGTTTGGTATTGTAACCAGCGGCAAGGGAATGGACAATGGAGATGAACTTTATGGAGTTTGTGAATCTATAAGAAGCCTGACAAGTAAAATTCCGATTCACAGGTGTGCCTCACTCGGCATATTAAGCAGAGATGCCCTTCTTCAGTTAAAAGATGCAGGATTGCAGGAATATCACCATAATCTGGAGACCGCGAGGAGTTTCTTTTCTAATATATGCACTACACATACCTATGATGAGGATGTGGAAACCATAAAGACAGCAAAGGAGATAGGGCTTCGGACATGCTGTGGCGGCATATTTGGAATGGGGGAGAGTATAGAGCAGAGAATAGAGCTATGCTTTACATTGAGGGAATTGGATGTTGATTCCATTCCATTAAACTTTCTCCACCCCATAAAAGGGACAAAGCTGGAAAATACCTCGTCTTTAAAACCGTTTGAGATATTAAAGATTATTGCATTATATAGATTCATGCTCCCTGACAAGGATATAAAAATAGCAGGCGGCAGGGAATATAATCTGCGTGACCTCCAATCACTTGTTTTTGCTGCCGGTGCAAATTCTATTATGGTGGGAAATTATCTTACTGTAAAGGGGAGGAGATATGAAGAGGATTTGCAGATGATTAAAGATATGGGGTTGGAGATAAAACAAAATGCTTGAACACGAATAACACGAATGGACGAATTACACAAAAAAATCAAACAGGGATATACAAGATAGACAGGATAAAAGAAAATCATGATTATCCTGTGCATCCCTGTTAAATAAATGTTTTTATTCGTGCCATTCGTATATTCGTGAAATTTGTGTTCTAAGGTTTTTTATGGATTTTATAGATAATGAGATTGCGAGATTAAAGAGGGAGGGGCTTTATAGGGAATTAAAAATTATTGAGGGAGGGCAGGGGGCAAAGGTAAGAATCGGTGGAAGGGAGGTAATCCTTCTTTCATCCAATAATTATCTTGGACTTGCCTCACATCCTGAAATAAAAAAGGCTGCTATTTCAGCAATAAAGAAATACGGATGCGGCTCAGGTGCGTCAAGGTTGATTTCTGGCAGTATGGAACTCCATAAGGAATTGGAGGAGAAGATTGCATCTTTTAAAAAAAAAGAGTCAGCCATTTTATTTAATTCAGGATATACAGCAAACTTAGGTGTAATATCTTCTATATGCGGAAGGGGAGATGTAATATTTTCTGATAAGCTGAACCACGCAAGTATTATTGACGGATGTCTTTTAAGCGGTGCAGAGTTAAAGAGGTATCCTCATAAAGACATAGATGCACTTGAGAGATTTCTTAAAAAATCTTCAGGTTTTAAGAAGAAGCTTATTGTTACAGACGGGATATTCAGTATGGATGGGGATATTGCCCCATTGAAAGAGATAGTCTATCTTTCGAAGAGGTATTCGGCTATTTTAATGGTTGATGACGCACATGCTACAGGTGTCCTTGGTAAGAATGGCAGGGGCACAGATGAGTATTTCGGATTGGATAACAGTATAGATATAATTATGGGGACATTGAGTAAGGCGATTGGTTCTTTTGGAGGTTTTGTTACAGGAAGGAAAAAGCTGATTGAGTTTCTTGTAAACAGGGCAAGGAGTTTTATATACACTACCTCCCTTCCGCCATCAGTTGTTGCATCATCAATTGCCGCAATTGATATTATAGAAAAAGGACATGATTTAAGAGATTTATTGTGGAAGAATGTCAGCTATTTAAAAGAAGAGCTTAAGAATATAGGATTTGATATAATGGGAAGCGAGTCACAGATTATACCTGTATTTGTTGGTGATACTCATAGGGTGGTTGAGATGAGTCAGATGCTCTTAAAAGAAGGTGTTTTTGTTCAGGGGATTCGTCCCCCGACAGTCCCAAAGGGCAAATCAAGACTGAGGGTGACGGTGATGGCAACTCACAGTAAGGCTGACTTAGATGCTGCATTGAAGTCATTTAAAAAGACAGGAAAAAAGCTTAAGATTGTATGACTATTGAAAAGTTTAAACAATACTCTATCGTGCTATTCGTGTTCATGTTTTTGTTCTTTTCCCCTTTCATTATTTCCCTTGCTGTATCAAAACCTATTCCACCAATAGATGTGGTGATTGAGTTTGCCAAACAACCTGCAATTCCAGGCATAGCCGTTGTAAATCTTAAACTGATTCCACTTATAGAACATTCAAATATAGATATACAGATAGAACTCTCTGAAAAACTCATATTAAGTAGCGGCACAAAAAAATGGAACGGTATATTGGAAGCAGATAAAACAGAGACATTTCAATATCAGATATATATTCCTGATAATAAGGCATACGAGTTAAAAGCAGTTATCATATTGAAGATGATTACTGGCGAAACTGTAAGAAGAGAGGAAGTATTAGAGATAAATCCTGCAGTTAAAAAGAAGAAACTTAAAAAAAATCATACAAAAGAAGAGAAGGGTAGGGGAGTTATTGAATTTAAAGGGGAATGAGAAAATACAAAATACAAAATACAGAATACAGAATACAGACTTTCTATTCTCTGTCCTCTGTCTTCTGTCCTCTGTCTTCTTTTTTGCCTCCTGTGGTAGTGGTGGAGGTAGCGGAGGTGGTTCATCATACGTCACAATTTCAGGTGTAGTCCAGTTTGAAGATAGAACATTTGATTCTACAGGATTTACAGGCACACAGAATAAGGCAGTAAGATTTGCCGATATTGAAATTGTCAATTCATCTGATTCCAGTATTGTTACATCTACATCAACTGATCAAAATGGAAACTATTCTGTAACCATCTCTCCCTCATCCTCAAGTGTATATGTCAGATGCCTTACATCCACATCAACTGTATTTAGCAAAGGGACAAAGGTTTATAATATAGAGGTTGTAGATAATTATAGTAATGTATACTCAATAGTGTCTGGTAGCTTTAGTGCAACCTCACCAATAAGCCATTCAAAAAATCTAACGGCATCTCTGGACAGTGGTGCCGGTGGTCCATTTAATATACTTGATACACTTATAGACGGGACAGAGTTTGTTGCTTCAAAAAATGGAGGTTTTACATCAAACAAGGTTAAGGCAATCTGGTATGACGGTAATAAAGACGGGACATATTACAGCACTGCAACAAATAACCTGTATCTTCTTGGCAAGTCAGGGGATAGTGACAGTTATGACGACATGGTAATACTGCATGAATTTGGACACTGGGTGGCAGGTAATTTTTCAAAGGATGATTCACCCGGGGGAACACATACAATAACAGGATATTATGATATAAGACTTGCATGGTCTGAAGGGTGGGCATCATTTTTTGGAAGCAGTGTCAGGAGTTACGCAGGCTACTCAAATCCTGAGTATTATGTAGACACTACAGGTGGGAGCGGAAATGGAAATCTTTTGTTTTACTATGAAATAAAAACACCCTCCTATTCATCCCTTGCAACAGGAAGTGATAATGAATTGTCAGTATCATCTGTGCTTTGGAATATATTTTCGTCGGCTGGTTTTAATGGTATTTGGGATGTAGTAAAAAATTACCTGCCATCAACAGCAGAGATAAGCTTAGAAGACTTCTGGGATGGCTGGTTTTCAAAGGGGTATGACAGCACACTCAATCCATCCTCTATATTTAGTAATAGGTCTATTGAATACTCATCTGATAGTTATGAGAGTGAGAGTGGTGACAATAACAGCAGTCAGGCAGAGGCAGTAAACTTTGGTGAATCTCTTCATCATACTTATTACCCTTTAGGGGATGAGGACTGGATAAGTTTTAGTGCTACAAATGGGACTACCTACACTATAGAGACATTAAGCCTTACAAATGGTGCAGATACACATCTCTTTCTTTACAATACTGACGGGACTACTCTGATTACATTCAATGTAAATGATTACCCCTATACTGATGACAGGTCTCTAACTGATAAGTCTTCACTTATAACATGGACTGCAACTGCAACCGGGACATATTATGTGAGGTCAAAGGCATATTCAGATTCAGGCGCAATATCAACCTACGGTTCCTACGATTTAAAGGTGCAGCAACAAAAACCTGATTAACCCGCAGATAAGAGTTGTGTCAGTGATTAGTGTTTTCTATTTTTGATTGAAATATCGCTGTTGGGAGAACGATTTTGAATACTACTCCATCTTCAATATTCTCGGCAGAAATTGAACCGCCGTGGTCTTTTATAATTCCATAGGCTATTGAAAGCCCCAGTCCCGTTCCTTTATCCACACCTTTCGTAGTAAAAAATGGCTCAAAAATCTTATGCAAATGCTCATCCGCTATAGGCGGACCGTTATTTTTAAAATAGACGCTGATGGTATCATCAACCCCTTCTGTTTTAATAGCAAGAATTCCCCCTTTCCTATGTTCATTCATTGCCTGATAGGCATTTGTTATGATATTCAAAAAAGCCTGCTGAAGGTGGTGGGTATCACCCGATATAAGCGGGATATTATTATCAAGGTCTATAATCAACTGGATGTTATTTATCTTTAATTGATACTCAATTAAAATAATTATACTCTGCAATATCTCATTAATATTTACGGGCTTCTTCTCTATCTTATACTTTCTTGCAAAAGATAAAAGATCTCTTGCAATCGTTGCACATCTGTTTGCCTCTTTATGGATTTTTTTAAGGTCCCCTTTTATTTCATCAGAGAGTTTAATATTGGACATAAGGAGTTCAGAATGGACTATTATCCCTAAGAGAGGGTTGCCGAGTTCATGGGTAATGCTGGAGACGAGAGTTCCAATGGATGATAACTTCTCAGCCTGCCTGAGCTGTTCAATCATCATTTCCCTTTCCATTACCTTTTCCTTAAACTGCCTGTCTATCAATCTTATATTGTATCTGTTAAAAGCCTTGTCGCATATCTCATGGATACTTTTTATATCAAATGGTTTTTTTATATAATCATCAGCTCCGGCTTCAATTATATCCGCCGTTTTTAACTCTGTGCCGAAAGCTGACATCATGATTATTCCTGTTTCAGGCTGGTTTTCTCTTATCCATTTCATTACCTCTATGCCGTTTTTTTTAGGTATTTTATAATCTAAAAATGTTATCTGCGGCTTTTCCCTTTTGAAGGCATCTATAGCCTCATCACCATCAGCAGCAGTTATTACATTGTATCCCTCTTCCTCAATAAAAAACTTAAGGGCATTTAGTATGTTGGTGTCATCATCGGCAATGAGTGCCTTTCTTTTATAGCTCATTTCTTTTGCCGATAAATCAATTAAGAGGTTTGTGAAGATGAGGTTGGTCAGTTCATCAGGGTCGGGTGGAAATTGGAGGAATGCGTTGGCACCCGATTCATAGGCAAGCTTTTCTGCGATTGCATCTCTATATGTGGCAGAGATAAGGATAACAGGTAATTTGTTATGTTCTCTGAATTCCTCTGACCTCAATATCCTGCAGAGCTGAAATCCATCAATTGCAGGCATATGAATATCAGATATGACCAGTTCAGGATTATTAGTTTTAAGTTCTTTTAATAGCTCTCTTCCATTTTTGAAGGTTGATATATTTTCAAATCCTTTTAATTTTAAAAGCTCAACAATCGCTTCAGTTATAGTGGGGCTATCATTGACAATATAGATAGCATTGTTATACATGGTGAAAATCTACTATGGAAATGTTATATTGTCAAGAAACGAAAATTTATATGTTTTTATTTAACAATAGTATAAAATTAAAGCTTTAAAAAAAACCAGAGGCTTATTTATTTGATATGGACAATAAAATCAAAGTCTTTTTAAGTATTGCATCCTGTATTTTAGTCTTAACTGGCTGCGCCTCTACCCTTAATAAAAGTATAGAGAATAAAAGTCCTGATGTGAATGGAGAAAAGGCGAAACAATATGATACAGAAAACTATCAGCCGCTTTTTGACTATACTTATGATGGAGAGAAGAATATAACCCGCTATAATATTTTAGGTCCATTTATAACAATTGAGAAGGATGCTCAAAAAGAGGAGAGAACACTCAGGCCATTTTATTCCAAAGAAGAAGACAAAAAGGGTGATACAAGTGATGTGGATGTTATCTATCCTTTCGGCAAATATAAAAGTAATCCTGAAGAGACTTCATCAAGATTTACACCCCTTTTTACATCAAGAAAGGAATTTAAAGAAACAGAAGGCAAGAAAAACGACTTTGGTTTTTTCCCCGTATTCTGGGGGAAGACAGAGGATGGTGAGAGTTACGGTGGTTTATTTCCAATTTATGGTGATATGAGAAAGAGGTTTGGAAAGGATGAGATAAAATTTGTTTTATGGCCTATTTATGCGAAGACGAGAGATGATAAGACAATAAATAAAAACTTTATTTGGCCTATCTTTTCAATAACTGCAGGTGAAAAGGAGTCAGGATTTAGAATGTGGCCCCTCTTCGGTTATAGGAATAAGAAAGATGAGTTTTCTAAAAGATTTTTTCTTTGGCCTCTGATTCATTATCAAAATACAGATCTTGATACATCACGGCCTAAGAAATACAGGGCATTCCTCCCATTTTATGCTTCTGAAACCTCTCCCGGAAGGGTTACAAGAAGTGTTATCTGGCCATTCTTTAACTACCTTCATGATGATGATGAAAATCTTACACTCTGGGATTTCCCCTGGCCCATTATTCAGAAAGGGGAAGGGAATAATTTAAATACATTCAAGGTATTCCCCATATATGGCTATAGTGATAAAGAACATCTTAGCGAGCGTTTCTTTCTCTGGCCTATTTATACATACAAGAGGGAATATCCCAAAGACTCAGAAAAGATAGTCCACAGATTTTTGCTTATAAGCAAATATGAGTATGAAAATCCTAAATCCTGGCAGCTAAGATTATGGCCCCTTTTCACTTACAAAAGTAAAAAGAATGGGGAGACTATTTTTCATTTCCCTGAGATAATTCCCATTGAGACTGAGGGTTTTGAGAAGAACTATGCTCCAATCTTCAGGCTGTATGAGTATGATTCAAATATAAAAGGTGAGATGGAATCAAAATTATTATGGGGTTTCTATTCTCATAAAAAAAATGACTTTGGTGAGTTTATAGATTTGTCATTTCTTATATCTTATGAAAAAAGGGGAGATGATGGCAGCTTTTCAATATTGAAGGGGCTATTGGAACTTGGCAAAAAGAAAGGTAAGAACTATTTCAAAATACTATATATACCACTTTCAAAATAGACTAGGGAAAAAGTTATTCATGGACTTATTAGTCTTCCCAGTGGTTGTACTTGCGGCAGATGAGATAAGAAAATATATGGTCAGACAGTTTCTGAATAAGCCTTAACTATATTCCCTTTTTCCCTTTTGCAGTAATATAATGTCTGCTCCGTCTTATTAATTAAATCTCTCTCGTTTCCGGCATCAGCAGGACAGTTTGTCAGTGCAATGCTTAAATAAATTTTTGGTTCCTTCTTCTCAAAAGTAGTATCCTCTACTTTCTTTCTAATTATTTCAGCAATTTCCCTTGCCTCATTATCTTTGCATGCCGGCATAATTATAGCGAACTTGGCTCCACTATACCGTGCCGGGATATCAATATCCCTTATACTCTTTTTAATGATATCTCCAATAAGCTGCAGTATTTTATCTGCCTTAGCATGTCCGTAAATCTCATTATATTCTCTGATATGGTCAACGGCAGCTATGCAGAGGGAAAGGTTAGTTTTATCATGGTCTGCCCTTTTTATTTCATGGGAAAGCGAATCGCGAAAATATTTATAACTATACAGTTTTGACAGTTCATCGTAGTCATAAATCTGGTGCAATTGGTCTTCCAGCCTTCCATATTCTATTATTACAGTAAGGAGGTTAACCAACTCCACAAATATATGTATATCCTCGCTTGAAAATGCCCCCTTTTCTTTATTGTCCATATAGGTAAACCCAACCCATTTATTTCCATGTTTCATTGGAATTATCAGGAGGGTTTTAAAATCATGTTCAAATTTGTAAAGCCCTCTTTTTTTGTCAGTACCTTCATCCAAAAGCAAATATTTTTGACGAGTTGAAATATCGTTGATTAATTCCCTTTTTTCATCCATCTGAAAATATTTTATAAAATCACCGCTCAGCCCCCTCGAAGTTATAACCCTCATGTGAAAAGATTTTGGTTCCTTCATAATTATAGCTATTGATTGACATTTAAAAAGCTCTTTTACAATGTCAACCGTAAAACTCATTACCTCTTCCGCCCTGTACCCGGCATTAATTTTATCAAGCACCATCTGAATCAGCTGTAATTTTTTATCTCTATTTTCCACTTCAACCTCCCATAATTTAGGAAATTATAAAAATTTGCCACAGAGGCACGGAGACACGGAGAATTTAAAAATCCCAAATAACAAATTTCAAATAACAAATAAATTCCAATTTCTAAATTACAAACTATTTAGAATTTTGATTATTGGATATTTGGTCATTATTTGTAATTTGGCGCTTGTAATTTGTTAATTTAATTTTCTGTGCCTCTGTGTCTCTGTGGCTAATCAGGTTTTTGTTCTTGAATAATATCAGATGTGAAAAACCAAAGTCAATTGATTAAATTGACACTTAAGTTAAAGGGTTATATATTATGCACAGAAAAGGCGGTATATTTAAAAGAGGGTAATATGGAAGAGATGAAATTTCTGGATTCATTGAGAGAGAAAGAAAAAGAACTGGATAGCCTCCTTAAGCAGGCAAAGGCAGAGGCACAGCAGATAAGGGAAAAAGCAATGAAGAGCGCAGAAGAGATGAAGGCTTCTTTTAACATAGAGATGGGAAAGCTAAAGGAAAGTTATCTTGAGGAAAATAAAATTAAAGCAGAGAAGGTTATAGATGAGATGAGGATAAGGGCAAAAAAAGATGCCGCTGTTCTACAAAACAGAGGACGGCAGAATATTGAAAAGGGAGTGGAATTACTTATGAAAACAATATTGCCATAGTCTAAGAGTCTAAAAGACTAAAAGTTATCTCTACTCTTAGACTCTTAGACTTTTAGACTGTATTATTTTTATGATTCAAAAGATGAGTAAAATCCAGATAATCGGCAGTCGGCGGATAATGGAGGAGGTTATAGAATTTCTCCATTCTATGTCCATGCTCCATGTGGACATTATCCCCGAGGATATGAGAGAAGGTATATCATATCACATTATTCCACTGCAAAAGGATGAAATCGTTATCAAAGATAGGGCTGAAAAGATAATTAAGAAGCTTAAAGATTTAATGCTCCTCCTTTATCAGCCTTCAGCCTCACAGGTAAGCAGAGAGAGGAGATTCATTGTAACTGATATTGTTTCAGAAGGCGTACTGTCGAACTATAATATCCTTGAAGCTAAATTGAGAGACCTCCACAAGAGGAGGTCAGAATTAACAGAGAGGCTTTCGCTTTTAGAGAGATATGAGAGGATATTGAAAGGGCTTGCCCCCCTTATTTCCAAACTTAGCGGATTTAAAAATATTGAATCCACAGGTCTGATAATTGATAAGGATAAAGCGGGGGTCATCCCTTTNNAAGAGGGAATTGGATGAGAAGAGTATAGGCGTAATCCTTACATATCAGAAAGACTATGATGAGGGGGTCAGGGGGCTTCTTTCAGAGGAAGGTATCAGCGAGATAAAGCTGCCGTCAGATTACGCAGGCTTATCATTCTTTGATGCACTAAAGGAGATGGTAAGGAAAAAAGAGGAAATTCCGAAGGAGATAACGGATATTGAAGCAGAGATTAACAGATTGTCTGATGAATGGTACTGGAAAATTGAAGAACTTATAGATGTGCTTAAAGACCTCATAGATGAGTTCAAGACACTGGATTACTGCACAGGCACAAAATATTGCTTTTTCATCTTCGGATGGGTTCCAAAGAGCTATCTCCCTAAGTTAAGTAATGCCATTAAAGAGAGGTTTGACGACAGGGTAGTGATAAGGGAGCTTGAGATAATGGAGGAGGAGATAGAGAGGGTTCCTGTATCTATAAAGAATCCGAAGTTTGTTAAGCCATTTGAGATATTCATGAGAGTTCTTCCTTCTCCCCGATATGATTCCATAGACCCGACTCCATTTTTGGCAATTTTTTTTCCTGTTTTTTTTGGCCTCATACTCGGAGATATAGGTCATGGCCTAATAATCCTTATTATTGTTGCGTTACTCTGGCGTAAATTCAAAGAAAGGCCTGTGATTCAGGATTTGCTGAAGGTTTTTTTCCTATGCTCTATCTATACAATAATATTTGGATTTTTATTTGGTGAATTTTTTGGCGAGCTTGGGGAGAGATTTGGGATACATCCAATCATCTTTAACCGAGGGAAGGCAATAAAAGGATTTTTAATCCTTGCAATTGGAATAGGGATAGGGCATGTCCTTCTCGGATTTATCATATCCCTTATTAACTCCATCCGCTGGCGTAAAGGTAGAGAGATAATAGGAACAATCTCTTCAATTGCCATGCTCTTTACCCTGTTTCTTCTGATTGCAACCCTTTCAGGCTATCTTCCAAAAGGGTTTCTGAATGTCGGTATCATACTGACAATAATCTTTTTCCCAATTATTCTATTGTCAGAGGGGATTATTGGTGCTATTGAGCTGATTAAATCAATAGGCAACATACTCTCATACGCCCGTATCATGGCACTCGGCGTAGCGTCAGTAATGATGACACTTGTTGCGAACAGGCTGGGTGAGATGAGCGGCAATATTGTCCTCGGAATAATTGTCGCAAGTATTATTCATGCGCTAAATATTACCATAGGCATATTCTCCCCTGCAATCCAGTCTCTCCGTCTCCACTATGTGGAATTTTTCAGCAAGTTTTACAAGCCGGGGGGAAGAAAGTATGCACCATTTAAAAAGACAAGAGGGGGGGTGAGATTGTGGAGAAGGCTCTAATTGCATTGGCGGCGGCTATGGCTATTGCTGTTACAGGTCTTGCTACGGCATGGGCACAATCAAGGGTAGGTTCTGCAGGCGCAGGTGCTGTAGCAGAGAAGCCTGAGGTAAGCGGAACGATTATCATTCTTATGGCGATTCCTGAGACAATGGTTATACTTGGGTTTGTAGTCGCTATCATGATTATACTTGGAATCTAAATCAGTGGCAGTGGTTAGTGTCAGTGATAGTTAAGGGATTTTTTTCGCTGACACTATTTACTGACACTGACACATATTACTTAAATATGAGTTACGAAGAACTTATTGATGCTATAGAAAAAGATGCTGTAAAGGAAAGGCAGAAGATAATAGCTGATGCCGGGTTTGAGGCGAAGAGTATTGTAGAAAAAGTAAAAAATGAACTTAAGGTATTAAGGGAAAAAAAGATAAAAGAATTTGAAGGTTATTTGGAAAGTGAAAAGGCTTTTGCGGTCGGTCAGGCAAAGAGAGAGGCTGATATTCTGTCAATCTCAGCAAAATCAGAGGTTTTGACAGAACTCTTTCAGAAAGCAGAAAAGAAGATTGTTGAAATTAAAAATGGAGGAACTTATAAGGATATACTCATAAAACTTTTAAGAGAAGCTATTGAGAGGTGGGGGGAGGAGATAAAGACTGATGATTTTATAGTTTATGTATCTGAAAAGGATTTATCCCTTCTGAAAAATACGGATATATCCAGTGAATTTAAAATTCAGCAGGATAAAGATATAAGGGAAGGGGTAATTTTAGTATCAAGGGATAATAGATTCAGAATGGTAAATACCTTAAAGAGCCGTATGGAAAGGGCAAAAGCAGATATGCTCCCGGTTTTTAATAAGGTTCTTTTTGATGTATAGGAAATTATAAAAATTCAAAAATTCTAATGAAATCAGGAAAGCATGAAATAATATTCCTATATTCCTGGTTTCCTAAGAGGAATTAAGTTTTTGTTCATTATGGATTTAGGTTATATAAATGCAAGGGTTAGGGCGTGGAAGGGGGAGTTTTTTGATGAAGAGGATTATAAGGATTTATTGTCCATAGATTCTATTGATGAATTTATCGTAAGCCTTAAAGGGACATCTTACGGATTTGACCTTGAAGAGGCAAAGGCGAGATTTTCAGGTATGCCTGTAACAGCAGTTTTTGATAATGGTCTGAAAGGTAACCTCTCAAGGACATTCAAGAGTATTTGGAATGAATCCCCTTCAAAGATAAGAGAATTGATAAGGCTTCTTTTCTTTATCTGGGATGTCCACAACCTTAAGACAATCATCAGGGGCATACATAAAGGAATTAATCCTGATGAAATTTATTCTATATTGATTCCAGCCGGTGATTTTGATGAATCAGCACTGAAGGAATTGGCAAGGCAGAATAATATTGATGGATTAATCCATATCCTTAATACATGGGATAATCCCTATGGAAAACCATTAGGGGACGGCTTATCGGATTATCTTGAGAATAAAGAGATTGTTAATCTTGAATTAGCCTTAGACCGTTTTGCCTATGATTTTCATCTTAGTCTGCTCAAAGGAAATGATATTAATACATCCGTTATGAGGGAGCTTTTGAGGGACAGGATTGATGTCTCAAATATTATTACACTCTTCAAATTTATGGAGAGCCAGAGTTCGTATCAGTTTATTAACTACTTTATACAGGGAGGAAAAAGGCTGCAGGAAAAAGATTTTTTGGAACTGGGCGGATACGAAGACAAAGAGGATATGTTAAATAGATTAATTTCCATAGTGAGGGATTCAGATTGGAGAGAGAAATTAAGAACAATTGACCTTTTGGATATTCCTGTCTTTGAAGAAGAGATGGACAATTTGATAAGGAAAAGATATTGCCGTCAGGCTGTAATTTATCCACTGACTATTGCAGTAATAATATGCTTTTATTTCAGGAAGGTCAGGGAGATAAAAAATTTGAGGCTTATAGGGATGGGAAAGGAATCTTCAATCCCTGAGGAAGAGATTAAGAGATATTTATTATTATAACCTGTAGATATGCCAAAAATTCTTGTAATTACATACCCGACTATGGCTTTGGGTTACAGGCTTGCAGGCGTAGATGTTATTCAGGTGGTTGAAGGGGATGATTATGTAGAGATAATGAATAAAGCCCTGAAGACAGAGGATTTGGGTATTCTTGCCGTAGAGGATGCTATTCTTAATAAACTGCCTGAGTCATTTGTGAAGAGGATTGGAAAGGCTGCCATGCCCTTGATTGTTCCTGTGAGCACGCCTGCAAAATGGAAGGGCGAAAAAAAGGGTGAAAGTTATATTTCACGCCTTATAAGAAGGGCAATAGGGTATCAGATAAAGATAAAGAGGTGATTATGTTATTAGTTTTATTTGGATGGCTCTCAATCTTTATTTTCGTGGCAGGGGTGTTTTATAGGATTGTAAAATTTGCCTCCATGCCTCTAAACCTGCGCTGGGAGGTCTATCCTGTCCCCCATGAGTCTAAAGAGAAGCGTATTATCGGTGCCTCTTATATGGAGGAGGTTGACTGGGCTAAGAAGCCTATACACAAATCCTTGTGGGGAGAGATTGTTGAGATAGGTTATGAGATTTTCTTTTTAAGGAAAGTGAGGGAATATAATCCATATAATATATGGGCTCCTTCTATGGCAATGCACTGGGGCATCTATCTCTTATTTACATGGATTTTCTTTTTATTGGCAGAGAATGTTTATGATATAAAATTTTTAAATAAAATTATAAATATTACAGGTGTTGTTTCATTTATTTTAGGGGCATCGGGCTGTTTAATCCTTATTGTAAAAAGGGCTGCAAATGCCGACCTCAAGCTTTATACAGCACCGGTAGATTATTTCAACCTCTTATTTCTACTCTCTATATTTGTTACAGGTTTCATATCATGGTGGATAGACCCATCTTTTATTCATTCAAAAAAATATATAAAGGATATTATCTCATTAAATCCATCTTCTGTACCTTTTGCCGTAATCTTAAACTTTCTTCTTTTTGAGCTTTTCTTAATCTATATGCCGTTTACAAAGCTCCTCCATTATGTTGCAAAATATTTTACATTCCATCACGGCTTGTGGGATGACAGGTTTAAAGAAAAGGATTCTACGATTGACAGAAAGATTATTGAGCAGCTTTCTTACAAAGTAACATGGGCAGGTCCTCATGTGGTTGGAGGCAAGAGCTGGCTTGAAGAGGCACAAGAATATAAATTAGATGAAACAAAAAGTGATAAGGGGAAAAAATGAATAAAAAACCTAATCAATTTAATGATGTATCTAAGCTGACAGAGGAGCCGCTTGTATCCTATAAAACTGAAGACTTAATGAAGCTCCCTTATATTGATGAAGAACCGCCTATAGAGCCTCCAAAGGAAAAGTGGCTTGAGAACTATGACTTTTCCCTTGATGGACATACAGATTTTGATATACCAAAACCAAAGAGTGAAGATGAAAAGAAAAATTTGGTAAATAGATTTTTAAACGGGCTTGAAAAACTCTTTGATTATCAGAACAACTGGACATTCGGGAAGATATTTAAGCTGAGCATGGATTATTGTGTTGGATGCCAGACCTGCTCTGAGGCTTGCCATACATATATTGCAAGCGGAAGGCAGGAGATATATCGTCCTACATTCAGGTCGGAGATATTGAGAAGGATTTATAAGAGGTATTTTACAAAGGGAGGTAAATATTTAAAGTCCTTTGTCGGGGCTGATGTGGAGCTTAACTATAAAACAGTATGGAGGCTTCTTGAGCTGTCTTATCGCTGTAACATTTGCAGGAGGTGTGCCCAGTATTGCCCTGTAGGTATTGACAATGCTCTGATTGCAAGAGAGATAAGAAAACTATTCAGTGAGGAGATGGGGATTGCACCTTCTGAATTACTTAAAAAAGGGACGAGACAGCATATAAAGACAGGCTCTTCCACCGGCATGACGACACCAGCCTTTAAGAGCCTCATAGAATATATAGAGGAGGATATCCATGAGAGGACCGGAAGAAAAATAAAAGTTCCTGTAGATAAGAAGGGTGCGGATATACTATTAATTCATAATGCAGGGGAGTTCCTTGCATGGCCTGATAACCCCGCAGCATTTGCAATATTGTTTGATGCGGCGGGGATAAATTATACCCTTAGCAGTGAGACCTTCGGTTATGACAGTGTAAACTATGGACTCTGGTTTGACGATGTGGAAGCGGCAAGGATAGGGTTAAGGCACTTAAAGATTGCAAAGGAACTGGGTGTAAAGAAGATTGTCGTCGGGGAATGCGGTCATGCCCATAAATCTTTCTGTGTAATCCTTGACCGCATGCTGCCGGGAGAATTCAGTATTCCGGATATTCCGAGGGAGAGCTGTATCCCTCTTATGTGGGAGGTTGTCCAGAGCGGCAGAATTAAATTCAATCCTGAGAGGAATAACTTCCCCTTCACACTTCATGACTCATGCAATATAGTGAGACTGATGGGAATTGTCCAGCCTCAACGTAATATCCTTAAGGCTGTCTGTGCAAAGCCGTTGAGGGAGATGTCTCCTAATGGTGTGAAAAATTACTGCTGTGGCGGTGGCAGTGGTTTTGCAATAATGAATACTCTTAACTTTGCCCAGTTCAGGAAAAAGGTAAGCGAGAGGATGAAGGTGAAACAGGTTCTTGAAGTATTTAATGATGTCCTAAATCCCGATATTAATAAAATGGTTGTAACAACATGCTCAAACTGTAAGGGTGCAATGAGAGATGCCATAGGGCATTACGGACTCTGGAATAAATATAGAATCCTTTATACAGGGCTTGCAGAGGTTATAGTCAATGCAATGGCAGATATACCGCCGTTTTTAAAATGGGAGTTTGAAGAATGAAAATTAAGCCAAGAATCCCCCGATGTGAGCAGAATTGTAAAGATATTGACAATATAATTAGATATGGGTAATATTAATTTTAGGCCTGAAACAGGGAAAAATTTATTGCCCCCGTAGCTCA
>DNJG01000127.1 GCA_003489165.1 Nitrospinota bacterium
ATTCTCTCCCAAATTTGAGGAAGGAGTTTCTGATGCCTCAATACTCAAATCCCTTGTAAAAGAGGACACATTCTTATCTACAGATTTAAAGATTGACCTTGTCCCGGAGAAGTCAGTATCTATAAATGAGATAGGCTTGAGAGTTGCAATTGCCCTTACTATCTCTGTTCCGGGGGGACCATTCACAGTTATTTTATATCCATCATCCTTAGCCGGGACTGAATAAGTCTCATTAGCCTTAACCTTATTGTCTACAGAGAATCTATTCGGAAAAAGTATATGGACATTACCGCTTGTCCCCACATCTACAAGGGTTACATAGCAGTCCCTGTCAGTCTTGAAATTAACTGTAAGCTTCTCGCCAATCCTGTAACTCTTCTCATCTGTCCAGAGGTCAATCTTAATCTTTTCCTCTGAAACTGCCTCCTCCTTCTGTTTAAATACGGAGGTCTCAGGCTTGAGCAAAGATGCAAACATTTTTGCAACCTCTTCGTCCTTTTTAATCTTTGACTCGGCACCGCCCAATATCCTTCCGTTCTCAGTGTCAATCAGCTTTACCTTTACATCTATCTCTTTACCTGCATCAGATACTGTGCCGACTGTTAATACATCCAGTCCCAGAAGGCTTCCAACCTTCTTTGCTGATGATTCATCAACAACACCAGAAAGCTGAAGCTCCCACTCTTTTGCAATCTGTGCAAAGTTCTTTCTATCAATAATCTGAAACCCTTTACCTGAAGATAATTTTACAAGTTCAAACTCAATACTATCGGCAATTCTTTTCCCAAGCTGACTACCTGCACCTTCAAGATTAGTAAATTCTCCGATTCCTAAATTCTTACCTTTCAAAATATCTACAGATGAAATAGAATTGCTTATTGTCTCAACAGCCTCATTCAATCCCGCACCCTTAACCTGTACAGGTTTTTGAACCTCACCACCCTTTAAAAACCCTTTCTCAGCAGTCTGACACCCCCATAAAATAAAAGGGAGTATTAAAATAATAAAAGAGATAATAAGATTATTTTTTATGACCTTAGCCATTACATTGTCCTCCTTTAAACCTCTCGTTTTGGATAATTATACCACTCATCTCCCCACATCTTCAATAATCCGCTTAATCAGCCTTTCTACTTTTTACCGAAAGAGCCTCATGCCCTGCTATACTGCCAGATCTGTAATGATTTTTTGTAAAGATGTGCTGAGTTTTTTATTCTGATTTACCTTATTAACACATTACAAGTAAATCTATCTGCTGTTGTATTTAGCTATAATCTCCTCAAATATTGATAAGGCTGTGTCTGCCTCTTTTTTTGTTACAATCAGGGGGGGCATGAATCTTATGGAATTAGGACCACAGCCAAGTAGTAATAAGCCTTTTTGAAAACATTTATTTATTATCTCCCCTCTCTCTTTTTCAGCCCTCTTTTTTGTCTCTTTATCTTTTACCAATTCCACACCTATCATCAATCCTTTTCCCCTTACATCACCTATAATTTCATATTTCTTTTTCATGGTATCAAGTTTTTTAAGCATAAAATTGCCAACTACTCTGGCATTTTCTATTAAGCTTTCTTCAAGGAGTTTTATTGTCTCAAGTGCTGCCTCACAGGATACAGGATTGCCTCCAAATGTGCTTGCATGAGAGCCGGGACCCCAGTCCATAATTTCTGATGATGCTATTGTTATACCCAATGGCAAGCCTGAGGCTATACCCTTTGCAATTGCAACAATATCAGGTATTACACCAAAATGCTCGGATGCCATCAGTTTTCCGGTTCTTCCCATCCCTGATTGAACCTCGTCGGCAACATAGAGGATTCCATATTTTTTTGCAAGATTGTAGAGATTCTGATGAAACTCCTTTGGCGGGACGACATAACCTCCTTCACCCTGTATAGGCTCAACTATTATTGCCGCTACTTCTTCAGGTGGAATTGTAGTTCTGAAGAGGACATCCTCTATCCACTCAACACACTGGATATTGCAGTCAGGATATTTAAGATGATGGGGACATCGGTAACAGTAAGCATAGGGGACATGGCTTACTCCGGGAATCAGCGGTCTAAAACCCCTTCTCTGGACAGTCTTACTTGCAGTCAGGGAAAGTGCACCCATTGTCCTTCCGTGAAATGCCCCGTAAAATGCAATAACGAGAGTTCTCTTTGTATGAAATCGTGCAAGTTTAAATGATGCCTCAATTGCCTCTGCACCTGAATTGCCAAAGAATACCCTTTTATCTTTTTTACCGGGTGTTATTTTTGAAAGTTTCTCTGCAAGTTTAATCTGGGAGGCATAATAAAAATCTGTCCCTGACATGTGTATTAATTTATTTGCCTGTCTTGTGATAGCATCAACTATCCTTGGGTGGCAGTGTCCTGTAGAGCATGTGGCTATACCAGCAGTGAAATCAAGGTATCTGTTACCATCCACATCTTCAACAGTCATCCCGTATGCCCTCTCAACAACGAGAGGATATGTCCTTGTATAGGAGCGGGATACATACTTATTATCTTTTTTGACCCACTCTGATGCCTTTTTGCCGGGCGGTTTTACTTTTATATATGGAATTTTCTCTTTCGCCATACTGTTTTTATATATAACGGTTAAATTTATAGCATAAGTATTTATAGAATGAAAGAGTTTTAATTTGACCGTAAGGGTTAAATAATGTAAAAATATTTTTGTAGTTACAAAAAAGAGGAGGTGGATTATAGTGGGTGATGGGAAAATAATCAGTGAAAGTCTGAATGGTCTTATAAAGGACATGAAAAAAGAGTGTGAGGAGTTTATAAGCCTCGCAAATCAACTTGAACAGGGGGATATTACAGAGGATGAGGCAGAGGAATGGCTTGGCGAGATAATGACATCTGCCGTTTCTCTGAATATCTATTCGGAAAATATCAGGAATGAACTGGACAGGTCTGAGATAGGGTAAATAATCAATAATTGGAGAATGGATTATGTCAGGGCTTACTTCAGATACAATAATCTATAAACCAGATGTTACAACATTTGCAGAGGATGGTCTTTATTTCTTAATTGACGGCGATAAACCTAACTGGATTGCCGTTGATGAGAGAGGTAAGAAGATTTTTGACCTTATTGACGGCAAAAGGAAATTATCTAATATTGTCAGGGAGTATGGCTCAGTCTATGGTTTTGATTCTGCAAAAGCATGGCTTCATGTCCACAATTTTATAAATGATGCCNNTCCTGCAACCTCACATGCACTCACTGTCTCTTTGAGTCCTCTCCTTCAGGTGATGCTGGAATGCCTGCAGAAAATATAAGGAATGTTATGGATGAGTCGTGCAGGCTGGGTGTCTTCAGATTTTATTTTACAGGCGGTGAGCCCTTTGTGAGGAGAGATATCTTTGACCTCATAAAATATGCAACTGAGGAGAAGGGCAATGAGCTGATAGTCCTTACAAATGCAACACTTTTTGGAAATGGTAAAAGGGCAGGGCTTAGAGGGCTTGATAAAAATAAGGTGAAACTGCAGGTGAGTCTTGACGGTTCAACTCCTGAGATTAATGACCCTATTCGCGGGAGGGGGACTTTTGGTGAGATTACTGAAGGGATTAAAATCGCAAGTGACCTTGGATTTGATACCTCCCTCGCTACAGTTGTGACGAAGGAAAATATAAATGATATACCCAATCTGCCTCCACTGGCAAAAAAGCTGGGGGCAAAATCAATACATATTATGTGGATGCACAGGAGGGGAAGGGGAAGCTATTTTGGATTGCGGAATTTGGATTGCGGAATTGAAAAGATAATCAAAACAGTAAGAGATGTAAAAAAGGTGTCGGATGAGGCGGGTGTAGTCTTTGATAATTATGAGTCATTAAAGCTAAGGGTAAACGGAAGACCTGGTGTTAAATATGATATGGCAAGTTCATGCTGGGACACACTCTGTCTTTACTCCGATGGAAATCTTTATCCTTCCGCATCTTTTGCAGGCTGTCCTTCATTAAAAATGGGGAGCCCCATGAATGAATCTCTGAAGGCCATCTGGCTTGATAGTAAAATCGCAAGGGATTTCAGAGGGGCTACAGTTGTCAAGAAATCTAAACTGTCAAAAGACCCATTCAGATTTATTACAGGCGGTGGAGATATTGAGCACAGCTATTTTTATTCTGCTGTTCAAAATGGAATTGGAGACATTTTAAGTGATGACCCATATTATGGAATTTATACGGAATTGATAAAAGATATAATGAAAAACCTTGCGAAAAGGGGAAGAGAAATTTTCAATAAAAAGTCAGGATACAATGCCCCTGTTATCTTTCATTCTATGGGAGATGGCGGATTGGACTGTGAAGGGGATTCAGGAGATGTTAATACGCTCCATTCCAATTGTGTTCTCTCATTTGATGTGGAGAGGCCATATAGAGTTATACAGGAATATTACGGAAGGGCTGCTGAAGAGCCAAAGGCTGATTTGTGCTGTCCTGTGAAATATGATGATGAGGATGTTAAACATATACCAAAAGAGGTGCTGGATAGATTTTATGGCTGCGGCTCTCCTATTGCAATGGCGGGTGTAAAAGAGGGTGAATCTGTCCTTGACCTTGGCTCAGGCGGAGGGATAGATTGTTTCATTGCGGCAAAAAAGGTCGGCAAGTCAGGGAAGGTCATAGGTGTAGATATGACAGATAAGATGCTTGAGATTGCCAATAAAAATAAAATTCTTGTGTCAGAAACACTTGGATATGAAGTTGTGGAATTTAAAAAGGGATTTTTAGAAAGAATGCCTGTAAGTGATAAATCAATAGACCTTATTACATCAAATTGTGTCATTAATCTCTCTCCTGATAAAAAAACTGTTTTTGCAGAGATGTGGCGTGTATTAAAGGACTGCGGGAGGGTTGTTGTATCCGATATTGTATCAGAGGGGGAAATACCTCATAAGTTAAAGGTTAATGACCAGCTAAGGGGTGAATGTCTGGGAGGAGCTCTGACAGAAGATGAATTTTTATCATATTTAGAGCAGGTTGGTTTCTACGGTGTAGAGGTGTTAAAGAAGACTTACTGGAAGGATATAGAAGGGTATAAGTTTTATTCTGTTACAGTCAGGGGTTACAAATTTGAAAAGAAAGAGGGATGTGTTTATATAGGGCAGAAGGCTATTTATAAAGGACCTTTCAAGGCAGTGCTGGATGAAGAGGGGCATTTATTCCCGCGTGATGAAACAGTAGAGGTATGCACCGATACCTCGGAGAAATTAAAGAAGCCTCCTTATAATGAATTTTTTACAGTTATAGAGCCGGATGGTGAGATGACAGAGTATGATTGTTGTGAGCCGAGTGATAGGGG
>DNJG01000078.1 GCA_003489165.1 Nitrospinota bacterium
GGAGAGGATGGATGGACTAAGTGCCGAAATAGAAAAACTTAAAAAAGAGATGGAAGATGTTTCAATGGAATTGGCAAAAGAAAGGGAAAAGGCTGCTGATAGATTTGAATCCATGATAGAAAAAGAGCTAAAAGAACTAAAGATGGAAAAGGTCAGATTTAAGGTAAATTTTTCCTATGAAGAAGATGATACCAGTTTTATAAAATACAAAGGAAAATCAGTAAAACTCTTTCCAGAAGGAATCGGAAAAATAGAATTTTTCTTCTCTCCAAATATTGGTGAGGACTTAAAACCCCTTTCAAAAATCGCATCAGGCGGCGAGCTTTCAAGGGTCATGCTGTCAATAAAAAATATACTGACAAATAAAGACTCTATCCCTGTCCTGATTTTTGATGAGGTGGATGCAGGGATAGGAGGAGGTGTGGCGGAGATTGTTGGGGAAAAATTGAAGAAGGTTTCAAAAGGGAGACAGGTCTTCTGCATCACACATCTCCCCCAGATTGCAAGCCGTGCAGACACCCACTTCCAGATTGCAAAGAAAACTTCCAATAACAGAACAATCACATCAATAAAAGAACTTAAAGGTGAAGAGAGGGTAGAAGAAATTGCAAGAATGGCTGGAGGAAAGGTAATTACAGATACTGCGAGAAAACATGCAGAGGAAATGATTATGAAATGCAGTAAGATAAGTTGAGTCATTAAGAAAAAATACTTAAATTTATCTGATTGATTTTTCTTCGTGTGTATTGAATTAATAAGTAAATGCTGCGGATATAAATGCCGTCAGATTTTGCATCTCTACACCCTTAATAGCTGTGCTTCCGGTATAAGGTTGTGCCTCTCCTGTGCCAAGGGAATAACTTCCTCCAAGGGAGAGTGAGGATGAGCGGGTGAATTGGCTTATGCTAAAGGTGATTCCATACATATCTATATGCTCCGGCTGGTCTGTCTTTCCTGAGAATAATTTTGGTGTGTTTGCCATACTCGTAAAAAAACCACCCCTCATGGCAACCCTTTCATTAAGATAGTACTCCGTGCCTATCGCTATATTGAGGGTTCTTTCCTGTGGAATAGATCCTGAAGCAGTAGCCCCCGTAGATGTATTTTTATAGGTTACAGTGTAGTTTGAATCCGTGTAATAACTTACATCAGCCGAAAAGAGGAGACTTTCTGAAAGAAAGTATGCTCCACCCAATGTCAATGTAAGCGGCAACTTCCTGCCATCTGTTGATTCCCATACCTCGTAGGCAGGGTTGGTAATTCCGTAATCCAGCCCCCTATAAGTAATCTGAATTCGTTTGTCCGTATTGAAGACATAGTTTTGTGATACTGTAAGTCCCAGCGATACTTTATCCAAGGGGTTCCAAATCATTCCTATCATAGGTTTTAAACCCCATTCTGTCAAAGAATCGTAAACATTTCTCCACTCGTATCTACCATCATCAACTGCAAGGAAATGGTTGCTGATAAGCTCACGCCCCCTGTAGTGAAGATATAGAGTAGTGCCAATAGAAAGGTTATCCCTTATCTTTAAGGCATAGGAAGGACCAAAGTTATATGAATAGTCCGTATCATTCATGTTTATTACATATTTAGTAATTGTGAGTGGAAGTTTTGTTGTGGGGTCAATGCCAGGGAAATTGTAGAATGTCTGCTTCTGATTTTCCAGCCTTGAATCGGGCACAGCATAAGAAAAACCGATTATTCCCTGTCCGAGAGGCTGAATAATCCCAAAATAGTTAGGGAGTAGATTTGAGGAAACACGCTCCCATCCCTTGCCGCCCAAAACATCTTTATAGGTCTTTTTGAAATAATTATAGACATTGGCGCTGGCGGAAAGGCTTCTGCCAGAAGCAAAAATCAGTCCTGCAGGGTTATAATAACATCCGGAGGCATCATCTGAAATTGCTGTATATGCTCCTCCCATACCAGAGGCTCTGTCGCCAATAATTATATTGTTATAGTGATACTCATCGGCAAAAACTTCAGTGATGAGTGATGAGTGATGAGTGATAAGCATAAAAATCACGAGTAGCAATGAGTAAGAAGTTAAGAGTGGCATCTGTCCACTAACCACTGACTGCCGACCACTATTTAATTTTAACATTTTCAACAAATCTCTCCTTTAGAAAAGGTTGTTTTTTGTCTGAGAGCTGATTTTTTTCAAGAAAGGAATCCAGGTTGTCTATCCTCTCCCCAAAGGAGGGATGAGTACCGGTCAGAATCTCTGTTTTTTCCTCATTATTTGATATTTTTTTTAAATACCTCTTTAAAGCTACTGGGTCGTAACCTGCATTAGCAGTTGTTATAGTTGCCATCCTATCTGAATTCAGCTCATCCTGTCTTTTTAAACCCTTTTCAAAGAGTATCTCCACTGCCTTGTCCACCATCTGGGTAAAGACGACTCGCATTGTTTCGGTCCCTCCACCCAGTATTCTTGCAAGACCTGCCGCAGGTGAATCATCTGTCCCTTTTATATTTAGCTCCTTTACAATATGTCTTTCAGTAACATGGGCAATTTCATGTGCAAGAACAGCAGACAGTTCAGCCTCATCTTCCATTATCTTCAATGCCCCTTTTGTTATAAATATATATCCGCCTGGAGCCGCAAAGGCATTAATTATATCAGTATCAAGTACGGCAAACCTGAACTCAATCTCAGTCCTGCCGGCATATTGGGCAATCCCCTTACCAACGAGATTTATATATCGGGTCAATTTCTTATCATCATAGAGCTTATACCTTCCCAGTATCCTTGCAGATAGCTCTCTTCCAAAGACAATCTCAGCCCTTATATCCTCATTAGCCGTGAAGGACTCTTTTAACTGCGATTTTCTTTTCCTGAAATCTTCGGAGGCGGCAAAATCAGTGAATGGGAAAAAGTGGACAGTGACCAGTAATAAAAATAAAAAACCACTAACCACCGACCATTGACCACTGACTCCTGACTCCCGGCTGTTTTTCATTTTTCCATCCCCTCCTGAAGAAATTGTGATGCCTCTTCATCAGCTATCTTTAGAGCCTCCATCCACTCTACACCTTCGTAATCTACTTTGTATTTATCGCTGATTCTTGCCCGCTCTTCGGCAAGCCCCCTTGCTGCAGCAGCAGTTGCAAATGCCGATGCCCTCTTTCTTGCCCCTTTTTCAAGCATCTCTTCAGTCTCTTCAAGAATAGAGACTTTACCTAAAGGAGGTTTGGTGCTTACAAGCAGCCGGGATATCCAGCCGTTTACACCTTTATAATCAACTTGATACCAGTCGCCCTTTTTATCCATCTCTTTCAGGAGTTCACCCTTTACAGACTCTGTTAGCCTTTTGGAACCAAGAGTAGGTTCTAAAAAGATAGGAGCCCTAACACTCTGGACATAGAGGTCGGCTGCATGAGCAAAAGGCACACTCAATAGTAAACCAATTATCAATGAACAATTAATAATTTTTTTTCTCATAATTACCCTTCAAATAAATTAACAATTGCTCATTTCTTCATCATCGTATATACCCCATCCCAATTTTCAGGTGGTTCTATCTCAAGGTAATCCGTACATCTATTTATGAAAATTTCAGCCACAGGGTCATTGAGTTTAATGGATAATAACATGGAATATTTATTCCTGGCATCTACCCATTTTCTGTTTAAATAATGGTTAAAACCCTCATCAGAAATTGAGATTATCCTTTCCAATAGTTTTGTATCTTTCAATCTGGTATTGAGAGGCTCGTATATTTTAATACCTTTCTTCTTTCCCTTTACACGGACTATATCTACAACCCTGCACGGTATAGACCCCTTGACCTCTTCATATGTAGCCTCTGTGATCAAAATATGACAGCCATACTCCTTTGTCAATCCTTCTACTCTGGAAGCCAGATTAACATTATCACCGATTACTGTATAGTCAAGTTTTTTTTCAGAGCCTATATTACCGAGTATTACTTCACCACTGTTTATACCTATACCTATTTCAAGATGAGAGCCCCCCTTTTTCTTAACAGTTTCGTTTAATATCTCCAGGCTATGCATCATTTCTATGGCTGATTTTACGGCCCTCTCTCCATGGTTATTAACCTTTACAGGGGCGCCCCAAAATGCCATGATGGCATCCCCTATGAACTTGTCAAGGGTTCCTTCATATTTGAATATCACATCCACCATTTCAGAGAGATAGCTGTTCAATATCTCCACTATCTTCTCGGCATCTAATGATTCAGACAAGTTTGTAAACTCCCTTATATCAGAAAAGAGGATGGTAAGGTATTCCTTACTCCCCACTTCAGCCTTAAGAACATCCTGCGGGGCTTTTGCTATTACCGTTGCCAGCATTGTCGGAGATACATACTGTTCCAGCATCCTTTTTATCCTTCGCTTATCTTTTCCCTCTGTAAGGCTCAGATATGCAAAGGAAGTCATCCATGAAATGGCAATGGAAGCAATTGGAGCGATGACATCATAGACTATATTGCTTTTAAACTGCCATAGTGAGACCGAAACATACAAAATGGTTAAGACCACTGGAAGACCTGTCTGATATAAGGCATTCCGTATCCAGAGGATTGTAAAACTTACGGCAACAGACAAAATCAAAATAAGAACTGAGGTTAACAATGAACCCCTATAAATAAGGAAATCCTTTTGGATAATATTGCCATAAATTGAGGCGTGGAGGTAAACCCCCGGGGTCTTGCTATCCAAAGAAGTAGTCTTTAAATCATCCACCCCCACAGCACTAGCACCTATAAATACAATCCTATCTTTAAATGCTGCAGGGTCAACAGGCAACTCTTCAATTTCACCAAGTTTTATTTTCTGTATAGAAGAAAGGATACCACTCATGGAATAGGGTGCGAAATTGCCATACATTTTTATCAGGTAAGAGCCGTCTTCCTGAATGGGGATTGATATATGTGGAAGTAAAATCAGTTCCCCCTTTTCCATCCTCACCGACTCAATTTTTAAAACATTTAGCAGAGGAGCAGTTGAAAGGACGGGAAAAAATGAGCCCTGATAGTGGCGGAACAGCCTCGTTCTTCTATAAACACCATCTCTGTCCGGTGAAAATTCCACAACCCCAACCCCTTTCGATGCCCTGTACAATTCAGGAAAAGGCAGATAGTAATTATTATTCCCCTCGGGTATAACACCATCAATATTCCTAACGGAAAAATGGGTGGTAAAATCGTCAGGCAATGGTTTATTTAACAACCCTTTGTTGTATTCATCCTCTTTATCTATAATTATTTGGGCGGCATGATAGATATTTTCTGAGGACGCAGTTGCTTCAACAAGACGTTTGTCATTGGGACCGAGAATAGAGGTTGATTGTCCATACATCTTCTCATTTTCGGTAAAGAGCATGTCAAATATGACAGCCTTAGCTCCTGCGAGGTATAGAAAGTCTATGACATCTGCATGGATAGACCTGGGCCATGGCCACCTGCCAACAACAGGATTCATCGCCCTGAGAGATGCCTCATCTATTAGTATTACTTCGATATCTTTAGGTGGTTCATCACTACCATAAAAGAGGCGCTGTCGTAAATCAAGTGTCTTCCATTCAAGCTCTTCAAATATGCCGAGATAAAAACCAACATTGACCAGAAGGGCGATAGATACGGAAATTACAGTGCCTAAGAGGAGTTTTCTTTGTGCATATGAAAGCATAGATACTGATAACTGACAACTAACCACTGTACCCAGATAATGCATTTTAAAAATTAGAACGTAGATTTACCCCGCACATAAATTATGTGTCGAGGTTTATCTGCGTCCAATTGCATTTTTTGGGTTAATTTATATTCTCTACTTATTAAAATTCTACTTTAATTTTTACCTTTGGTTTTAGTAGAGTTGGATTGATCTCTGTAATTGGAATGACGGGTGTTATCGTAGAAGGTGCTATTGTTCCAGGTGCAGGCATTACCCCTATCGTTCCCGGCATTGTTCCTGTTGCTCCGAATGGCATTACCCCTATCGTTCCCGGCATTGTTCCTGCTGCTCCGAATGGCATTACCCCTATCGTTCCCGGCATTGTTCCTGCTTCTCCGGATGGCATTACCCCTATCATTCCCGGCATTGTTCCTGTTACTCCGAATGGCATTACCCCTATCG
>DNJG01000076.1 GCA_003489165.1 Nitrospinota bacterium
ATGCAATCGGGTATGGTGCGGGCTCAAAGGATTTTTCAGATTCACCAAATCTCTTAAGAATTATGATAGGCGAAGGTTACAGCCCTTCTGAACAGGATTCTATTACAGTGATTGAATCAAATATTGATGATATGAATCCACAGTTCTATGACCATATAATGAATAGAATCTTTGATGCAGGTGCATTGGATGTTTTCCTAACACCTGTAATAATGAAAAAAAACCGCCCTGCCGTAAAGATAACCCTACTATCCGATAATGATAATGTAAATAAGCTTGCAGATATATTGTTAAAAGAGACAACATCTTTTGGGTTGAGAATATATAAGACAGAAAGGGTAAAACTTGATAAGGAGATAAAAGCAATAAAAACAGAATATGGAAATGCAAGGGTCAAGATAGGAAAAAGAAACGGAAAGATAATTAATATAGCCCCTGAATATGAAGACTGTAAGAGAATTGCAAAAGAGAAGGGAATACCAATTAGAGAGGTTTACGAGAAAGTAAAATTCACCGCAAAAACAAAAAAATAATAAGCCACAGATTTACACTGATAACTACAGATAAAAAGATTTTAGTCAGTAAAAGTCTGTGGCAATATTTTTAATTTCTTATGTCAAATCAGATTCGTGTCCGTTTTGCACCAAGCCCTACAGGTTATCTTCATATAGGCAATGTAAGAACTGCCCTATTTAACTACCTATTTACCAAAAAATATAATGGCGCGTTTATATTGAGGATAGAAGATACAGATTTTGACAGGGTTAAAAGAGAGTATGAAGACAGCATTTTGGAAGATTTAAAATGGCTGGGTCTTAAATGGGATGAAGGTTCTGATTGCGGAGGCAATTATGCTCCATACCGACAGTCTGAAAGGATTAACACATATAAGGAATACGCAGATAAATTACTAAATGAAGGCAGGGCATATAAGTGTTTTTGCTCTGGAGAAGAGTTAGAGAGAAAAAGAAAAGAGGCTCAATCAAAGAAGCTACCTCCACGCTATGACGGGAAATGCCGCAATCTCTCAGGGGAAGAGATTAATAGGCTTGAAAAACAGGGGGCTAAACCGACTATCAGGTTTAAGGTTGAAGATAGGCTAATAGAATTTGAAGATATAATAAGGGGAAAAGTAGGTTTTAAGGGCTCGGATATAGGGGATTTTGTAATCCTCCGTTCAGACGGCATAGCCTCATATAACTTTGCAGCAGCAATAGATGATGCTCTTATGAAAATAACCCATGTAATAAGGGGAGAAGACCACCTTTCAAATACGCCGAGACAAATTCTTTTAAATCAGGCAATGGGGTTTGATATACCCAAATTTACCCATCTCTCCATGATACTTGGACCGGATAAATCCCGATTGAGTAAAAGACACGGTGCAGAATCCGTAACAGAGCTTAAAGAGGAGGGGTATTTGTCGGAGGCAGTTATTAATTATCTGTCACTACTCGGCTGGTCGTCAGAAGATGGGAGAGAAATTATGCCACTAACCGACATTATAAAAAATTTCTCACTTGAAAGAGTATCAAAAAGTCCTGCTGTATTTGATATTAAAAAATTAAAATGGATTAACAACCATTATATAAAAAATAAAGATATTGCCGAATTAACTGAACTCTCCATCCCATTTTTAGTAAAGGCTGGTGTAAGAACAGAAGCAGTAAACAGGGAGTGGCTTTATAAAGTAATAGATGCCATCAGAGGCAATATAGAGATCCTATCGGAGATTGATAAATATGCAGGAATATTTTTTGATGAAATTATTAAAATTGAGCCAGAAAACTTAGAAATTCTGAAGGAGAATACAGCAGTTGAACTCTTAAAACTCCTTAAAAGAATGATAGAAAAAGAGGAGAATATTACAGAAGTAATTGCCGATAAAATCATATCAGACATAAAAGAAAAAACTAATCTAAAGGGCAAAAAACTCATGATGCCTATAAGAATAGCCCTAACTGGAAAAACAGAAGGACCAGAATTAAAAAAGATAATGTCTGTTCTTGGGAAAGAGAGGATTACTAAGAGGATAGACTTGGCTCAAAAATTAATCCCTTCCGACTGACCTCATGCCCAAAATCAAATATCTCCCACATCTCAATTTCTAACACATCAGCAGGTTTGATAAGTATGTTTTTCTATTTTTTGATAATACAATCTAATCTTGATTTTTATTGATGGTTATAATAGGATAAAAACAGGCTAAAGGTTAAAATTTTTAGTTTAAATCTTTTTAAATGTATAATAAATAGCCACAGACTTTCACAGACTAAAATCTTTTTATCTGTAGTTATCAGTGTAAATCTGTGGCTTATTATTTTTTTGTTCTTGATGAATATTATATTTATGGGGACTCCGGATTTTGCCGTTCCAACATTAGAAGGACTGATTAATTCTAATCATAAAATAATTGCTGTATTAACACAGCCTGATAGACCAAAAGGAAGAGGTAGAAAAGTAGTCCCATCACCTGTAAAAGTAAAGGCAGATGCGAATAATATTCCTGTATTACAGCCAGAGAAGGTCAAAGAGCCTGATTTTATAAAAAAAATAAGTGAATATAATCCTGACTGTATTGTAGTTGTTGCATTTGGACAGATCTTTCCTAAAGATATACTCAATCTACCCCGATATGGATGTATAAACCTTCATGCCTCTTTGCTTCCAAAATACAGAGGTGCCGCACCAATAAACTGGGCATTGATTAAGGGAGAGACAAAGACAGGTGTGACATCAATGTTTATGGACGAGAGAATGGATACGGGAGATATATTAATTCAGAGAGAAATAGAAATAAAGGAAGATGACAATGCAGGAACTTTACATGATAGACTATCTCAGATAGGGCGTGATGTCATACTTGAGACACTTGATGGGATTAAGAAGGAAACAATAAGCAGGATAAAACAGGATGCATCAATTGCTACATACGCACCAAAGATAAAAAAAGAGGATTGTATAATAGATTGGAATGCGGGTGCTGAAGATATACTAAATAAAATCAGAGGACTAACACCTCTGCCCGGTGCATATACATTATATAATGGAAAGAGATTAAAAATAGCGAATGCAGGCCATAAGAAACAAGAAGCAAGAGGCGAAAGAGGTGAGGTTTTTGAAGTCAACAGGAATGGTATAAAGGTAACTTGCAGAGATGGAATAGTTATTATAAAAAACCTTCAGCCTGAGGGCAAGAGGGTTATGAGTGCAGGTGAATTTCTTTCTGGGCATAATATAAAAAAAGGAGAAATATTGGGAGGGAGAAGGGAGTGAAATTATGAATATCTGTGTTATTGGCACTGGATATGTTGGGCTTGTTACAGGGGTTATCTTTGCAGACCTTGGAAATGATGTTACATGTGTTGACAAGATAAAAGAAAAGATTGACTCTCTCAATAAAGGGATAATGCCTATTTATGAGCCTGGACTTGAGGAGATGGTGAAAAGGAATGTGGTTGATAACAGGCTCTTTTTCTCTACCGATTTACATGGTGCTGTGGAAAAGGCAGAGATAATCTTTATATGTGTTGGAACACCTCCAAAGGATAATGGAGAGACAGATTTATCCTTTGTAGAGGGTGCGGCAAAGGGGATAGCAAAGTCTATAAATGGATACAAGATTGTTGTAAATAAGAGTACTGTTCCTGTTGGGACAGGGGATTTTGTCAGGAAGGTTATTGAAAAGAATAAAACTCATAATACAGATTTTGATGTAGTATCAAATCCTGAATTTTTAAGGGAGGGTTCTGCGATTGTTGATGCCTTATCACCTGACAGGATAATTATTGGTGCCCCTACAAAACAGGTTGCTGTAAAATTGCTGGAGTTGTATGCCTCTATCGGCAAGCCAATGCTGATTACCGATGTCTATAGTGCAGAGATAATAAAATACGCATCCAATTCTTTTCTGGCAATGAAGATTTCATTTATAAATGCGATAGCAGATATATGTGAGCTTACAGGTGCTAATATTACAGATGTTACCAAAGGAGTCGGGTATGACTCCAGAATAGGACATGCATTTTTAAATGCAGGTCTTGGATTTGGCGGTTCATGTTTTCCAAAAGATATACAATCTCTTGTTCATACAGCCGAAAGATTTAGTTATGATTTTAAACTCTTGAAAGATGTCCTTGATATAAATGAAGAGAGGGTGCCGCACTTTGTTAAGAACATAAAAGATAGGATGGGGGAGCTTAGAGGAAAGGTTATAGGAATATTGGGGCTATCATTTAAACCTGATACAGACGATATGAGAGATGCTAAGTCAGTAGAGATAATAAACATGCTTCTTAATGAAGGAGCGGTTATCAAGGCTTATGACCCTGTGTCAATGGAGAATGCGAAGAGGATACTCCCGGCGATTAAATATTGTGCAAATGCCTATGAAGTTTCAGAAGGCGCAGAGGCACTTATTATTATTACAGAGTGGAGAGAGTTCAAGCTTCTAAATATGGAAAGGATAAAGAATTTAATGCGTAAACCTGCTATCTTTGACGGGAGAAATATATATGATGCTGAGAGGACAAGGAAGATGGGTTTTGAATATTACAGTATAGGGAGACCGTAGGAAGCAGTAGGCAGTAAGCAGTAGGCAGTAAACAGTTACTACTTTTTAGCGAGAGGATGAATTATTTATGTCGAGAATATTAATCACAGGCGGTGCTGGATTCATCGGTTCACATTTTTGCGATTATCTGCTGTCAAAGGGGCATCAGGTAATCTGCATGGATAATTTTATAACAGGTGACATTAAAAACATTGAACATATCAGGGATGAAAAATTTTTATTTATAAAACATGATGTAACAAACTATATCTATGTTGAAGGAAAACTTGATTACATACTCCACTTTGCATCACCGGCAAGTCCTATAGATTATCTCAATCATCCGATTCAGACACTTAAGGTCGGTTCGTTAGGTACACACAAGGCATTGGGTCTTGCAAAGGAAAAAGGGGCGGTATTTGTCCTTGCATCAACATCTGAGGTCTATGGTGATCCCCTTGTTCATCCTCAAAAAGAAAACTACTGGGGCAATGTAAACCCAATAGGTCCAAGGGGTGTTTATGATGAGGCAAAGAGGTTTGCAGAGGCAATCACAATGGCATACCACACATATCATGGACTCAAAACAAGGATAGTCAGAATCTTTAATACATTTGGACCGAGGATGAGGATAAATGATGGGAGAGTAGTTCCAACCTTTATAAGTCAGGCATTAAATGGAGAAAATCTTACAGCATTTGGCGATGGCAGTCAGACAAGGAGTTTCTGTTATGTTTCTGACTTGGTAGAAGGGATATACAGACTCATGATGTCTGAAGAGATTGAGCCTGTGAATATTGGAAATCCAAATGAGATGACTGTCTTACAATTAGCAGAGAGAATTTTAAAAAAGATAGGAAGTAAAAGTAAAATAATCTTTAAACCACTTCCAGCTGATGATCCGAAACAGAGGAGGCCAGATATTTCAAAGGCGAAGAGATTATTAAAGTGGAAGCCGGTTGTGAGCCTTGAGGAGGGACTGGATAGGACGATTGAGTATTTTGAAGAAAAGCTAAAATATTAAACAAGTATTTGATTTGAGCTACAGAGAACACAGAGGAAAAAACTAAATTTTTTGACACAGATGGACACTGATTATTTATGATTTTTTCTGTGCCAATCATAATTTATCTGTATCTTTCAATGTTTTTGTTTTTCTCTGTGTTCTCTGTGAACTCTGTGGCAAATTATTCATGGCTGAATACAGAGAGGCTATAAAAGATTGGCCGGAGGACGAGAGACCGAGGGAGAGGCTCATAAAATATGGTGCTGAATCTTTATCCGATGCCCAGTTACTTGCCATTATATTGAGGACAGGCAATAAAGCAAAAAGTGCTGTTGATTTAGCAAGAACACTGATAAGTAAGTTTGAAAATTTCCGCTCTATGGATTCTCTCAGTATTTCAGAACTGTGCAAAGAGAAAGGTATTGGCACTGCAAAGGCCGCACAAATAAAGGCTGCCTTTGAGATGGGAAAAAGGATGCTTTCCATCGGAAGTGGATTGAAGAAGGGTTTTACATGCAGTGACGATGTTGTAAATTACTATATTCCCTTAATGAAAAATCTCAAAAAAGAGATTTTTAGGACAGTCCTTTTGGACAGTAAAAATAAGATTATAAGAGATGTAACAATCTCTGAAGGTTCATTAACCGCATCTATTGTCCATCCAAGGGAGGTCTTCAATCCTGCCATAAAAAATTC
>DNJG01000124.1 GCA_003489165.1 Nitrospinota bacterium
ACCGTCAAGCTTCCCCTTTAACTGCGGGAGAACGAGAGAAACCGCCTTTGCAGCACCTGTCGTAGTTGGTATCATGGATACTGCCGCAGCCCTTGCCCTTCTTAAATCTTTATGAGGAAGGTCAAGAATCTTCTGGTCATTTGTATAAGAGTGGATGGTTGTCATCAATCCCATCTTTATTCCAAAATTTTCTAAAAGAACTTTTGCCACCGGCGCAAGACAATTTGTTGTGCATGAGGCATTGGATAATACATGGTGTTTTTTAGGATCATAAGATTTTTCATTTACACCGAGGACAATGGTAATATCCTCATTTTTTGCAGGTGCAGATATAATAACCTTCTTTGCCCCCGCACTCAGATGCTTTGAAGCACCATCCTTCTCTGTAAATCTGCCTGTAGATTCCACCACTATGTCAACCCCCAAATCTTTCCATGGAAGCTGTGAAGGGTCAGATACTGCCAATACCTTAAGGGGTTTTCCATTAACTAAGATTGTATCGCCCTGTGCCTTTACATCTGCATCCAGATTGCCGAGGATGGAATCATATTTTAAAAGATGTGCAAGTGTCTTTGCATCAGTTATATCATTTGCTGCAACAAACTCTATCTCTTTTGTATTTAAAGATGCCCTTAAGAGATTTCTACCTATCCTTCCAAAACCATTTATACCAACCTTTATTGACATAAGACCTCCCATAAAAAAGAATTAAGAAGACAGAAGTCAGAATCCAGACTTCAGAATAACAAAAACCTATTGAAACCACAGATGGACACAGATTAACACAGATAAAAATTCTTTTAAAAAACTTTTATATCTACGTTCATCTGCGGTTGCTCTTATAATTTTCTTAAAGAATCTTTATTCTGGCTGCTGTATTCTACAAATTCTACATCTTTATTACATTTAGTCAAACATTTTTTAATTTATAGGAAATTATAATAGCATTTAGACAGGATTAACAAAATAATAAAAAAAAGATGCCTATCTTCTATCATCTATCTTTTATCCTGCATATCCTGTCTAATTTCAAGTCTTTGTTTCTGTCTTTATTCCAAAATCTCAGGCATCTTCAATGCCTTTTTTCTATAGCTTAGATTTGCTGCAATTCTATAGATAATACCCCTTGGGCTTCTCAAACTCCTCTTTAGTATATTTGGAATAGTATATGTCTTCCTGAAAATCCAATAGTAACCGCTCTGCAGCTGTTCAGCAGTCATCCCCTTCGGCTGGAACACAACCTCGCCTGTATGATATTTTCCCCAGTCCCTGTCAATTATCCTCCACTCCTTTTCAAGGGTTCTATAAGTCACCGTCCCGGGAAGAGGGGTGAGTATATGAAATTGTGCTGCATCCAGCCTTGTCTCCATTATAAAGTCAAATGTATCTCTGAACACGGACGGGTCATCTTCATCAAGTCCGAATACAAAACTTCCAACAATATTTATGCCGGCATCGTGTATCTTTCTTATCGCCTCTTTATAGCCTTCAGCAGAGTTCCACCCCTTATTCATCTTTTCAAGATTTTTCTGGGAAAGGCTCTCAAATCCGATAAATGCATATTTGCCGCCGCTCCTGGCGTAGAGTTGCAGCAGTTGGGGGTCTTTTGCCATCGTAATAGATGCCTGGCTTCCCCATATAACCTTGAGCGGTATAAGTTTTTGGAAAAGCTCTCTTGCATATTTAGGTCTTCCGACAATGTTGTCATCCATAAAGAAAAATTCTCTTGAATCAAACCCCTTTATTTCTTCAACTACCTCATCAACTGGCCTTACCCTGAATTTATTGCCAAAGAATGCAGTAACTGCACAGTAGTCACAATTAAACGGACAGCCGCGGGTTGCCTGCAGGGTGTAATAACCGGAATACATTTTTCTATCATGGAGGTCTCTTCGTGGAATAGCCATGTTTTTCATGTCACACAATCTATCCGCCTTATACTTTGGCTTCAACTCACCTTTTTTAAAATCATCAAGCAATTTATGCCAGACAAGCTCTGCCTCTCCGATAACAACAGCATCTGCATGTTCCAGCGCCTCATCCGGCATGGCAGAGACATGAACACCCCCCATTACAACTGTTATGCCCTCTTTTCTGAAACTATCTGCGATTTCATAGGCACCCGGCATCTCCGATGTAAACCCTGTTATGCCGACAATGTCTGCATTTGTGTGATAGTCAATAGGCTTAACCCTATTATCCAGTATTTCAACATCCCATTCCTTTGGGGTAAGTGCAGCAATGGTGGGGAGGTTGAGACGCAAAAAACCTGCCCTTCCGCTCCTGGAAACCTTCCCCCAGTAACTACGCTCATTTTTTGGTAAAATTAAAAGAAGCTTCATTTTTGCATGAAATTATAAAATTAGCCACAGAGGCACGGAGACACAGAGATAAATTAAAATTAAGAAAAAATCTTTAAAAGAGAAAAAACAAATTCTTTTTCATTGTTATTTTCTCTGTGCCTCAGTGTCTCAGTGGTTTAATCAAGTCTTTGTTCTTAAAAAAGTTTATGCCTTTGCAAATGTTAGTACATATACCTTTCCTGCCCCTGCCTTTTTAATAACCTTTACACATTCCTTTATTGTAGCCCCTGTAGTAAATACATCATCTATTAGGAGTATTGATTTATCTTTTATTCCGGAAGTATCAATCACTAAAAAAGCACCTTTTACATTTTCCATCCTCTCACTTCCACTTAAGCTTACCTGAGGGGCGGTGTATCTTGTCCTGACAAGATTCCCATAAGATACAGGTATATTAAGCCCTCTGCCAATCCCTTCAGCCAAAATATAAGCCTGGTCATAACCACGCTCCTTTAACCTTTTCACATGAAGCGGGACATGGACAATTAATTCAGGGGAAAGTTCAGTTATCTTCTCATATAAAACTTTAAGTATAATTGAAACCAAATCCTTACCAATGTATGGTTTGTTATGATATTTGTATGTGGATATAATATCACTTGCCGTCTTGTCATATTGGCATACAGATAATGCCCTGTCAAATAAGGGCGGGGAGCTTCTGCATCTACCACACAAATAATTAAGACTCTCTTCAATGGGATATGTAACTTCAAATGGTATCCCACACCTCGCACAGGCAGGGTCTTTGATGAACGATATTTTATCCATGCAGTTTGGACAAATAGTTTCTGCATCTCCATCATGCGAACTCTCGCACAAGATGCACTTTTGGGGGAAAATTATATCAAGAAATTTCATTTAACAATATATTGGTCAAAAGAGTATCAAAAGAGTATCTCTTTGACATTTTTTATATATTTGGTTATTATTTGAATATCACCTAAAGAAAAAGCCTTTTTGCATTTGAATCTTAATATATCAAATTTTAGAGATAAAAATATAGTATTGGGAGGTTACCCAAAATCCAATTTAGGATTTTGGGTGAAATTGCAAAGTCGCCTGAAAGACAAAGCGAGAAGCAATTTTGCGACGCAACCGTATATGACCAATACGGTGAGGAACAAAATTGATGATAACGCAGTATTTCAGGATGAATCTGCGATTTTAAATTCCGTTTTAGCAGAATTTGGGAGGTTAGCATGTCAAAAGAGAGTTCCTTTGATATAGTATCCATTGTTGAAATACCTGAGGTGATAAATGCCATTAATCAGGCAATGATGGAGATAAAGCAGAGATTTGATTTTAAAGGGAGTAAGAGTGACATAAAACTTGAGGAGAAGGACAAGAAGATTGTTTTGTTATCCGATGATGAACATAAATTAAAGAGTGTTATAGATATTCTTCAGACTAAACTTGTTAAAAGGGGTGTATCTCTTAAGGCGTTAAAATATGATAAGGTTGAACCTGCAACCGGAGGGACAGTGAGGCAGGTAATAACACTTCAGCAGGGCATACCGGTGGAAAAGGCAAAAGAGATTGTAAAAATTATAAAGGATACAAAGCTAAAGGTTCAGGCTCAGATTCAGGGTGAGCAGGTTCGCGTGGCAGGAAAGAATAAGGATGACCTGCAATCTGTTATAAGTTTGTTGCGGGGTAAAAATATGGGAATAGACTTACAATTTGTCAATTACAGGTGATAAATATAGTAGCAGAGAATAACATAAAAGATATTTTTTTATTTTAATATGAGAAGCACAGGTGAAATTCTTAATGATACTATAAGGAAACTTGGGCTTGATTCAAAGATAAAATCACATCAGATATGGTATATATGGGATAAGGTAGTTGGGCATCACATAGCCAATGTAGCCCAGCCTGAAGATATTAAGGGAAAGACACTTTTTGTAAATGTAAGGGACAATATCTGGTTAAGACAGTTAAAATTTTTAGAATCTATGATGGTGAATAAATTAAACACCACTATTGGTGAGACTGTAATAAATAAGATATATTTCAAGCTGGGAGAGATTAAGCAGTTAGGGAGTGATGGAGTTAAGGAGTTAAGGGATAAAAACTCTTCAACTCCTCAACTCCTCAACTCCTCAACTGCCACTGATATAGACCTGCCTTCTATCAAGGATGCAGATTTAAAAAAGACTATTCAGAGAATAATATCCAAAGCCAATGCTATAAAGAGGACATGATACATCTCAAATTTCAAATTGTATGTTCCTTCTTGATTTTATCTTTTGCATCTGGATGTGCAACTTACAAGGGCAAATTAAAAGAACCTGTAACGCAGAAAAAGGAATATATCTCTCAGGCGGCAGCAAAGGAAGGCTTGCCACAGGATTACAGGGCATATTATCATTATCTTATGGGCTTAATCAATGAGCTTCACAATGATATTGAACCTGCAATAAAAGAATACCAGAAGGCAAGGCTCTATGACCCGAAATCTATTGCCGTACTTAAAAATCTTGCCGTAGTATCATTGCGTAAGGGGGATATTATATCGGCATTAGATGCCTGTGAAGAATCTCTTAAAATAGACCCTAATTTTATATCTGCCCGAATGATAAAGGGGAGCATATATTCAAGCCAGAAAAAGTATGAGTCCGCAGTGGAGGAATATAAAAAAGTAATAGAAATTGACCCTCAAGCTAAAGATGCCCATTTATACCTTGGAATAATATATGCTGAGAATAAGGACTATGATTCTGCAATTGCAATGCTTGAAAAACTGATAAAGATAGAACCAAATTATGTCTTAGGATTCTATTATCTCGGCAGAATAAATGCGAAGACAAAAAATTATGCAAAGGCAGAGGAGCATTTTACTAAGGCACTTGAAATACACCCAAACTTTCTGAAGGTCATGGAAGACCTCGGTTTGGTCTATCAACTTCAAAAGAAGCATGATAGTGCAATAGACATGTACAAAAAAATACTTGAAATTGACCCATTAAACGAACTTGCCCATAACATGCTGGGAGAGATATATATAAAAGAAGAGGCTTATGACAAGGCACTTGACGAATATAAAAAATTGAGCGAGAGTCTTCCTGATAATGTAGAGGTTCGTATTAAAATGGGGCTTATATATTATCAGCAAAAGGATTTGATGAGGGCATTAGAGGAATTTCAGCTGGCAAGGGCGGCAGACCCTAAAAACGGCAAGACTATTTTCTATATTGCCTCAATCTATGAGGAAATGAATAATTATGAAGATGCTCTTGACGAGTGGCTTAAACTCTTAAAGATTGAACCAAAATCTGTAGATATCATGCTCCACATCAGCCAGATATACGAAAAATTGAAAAAGCTGGAAGAGGCTATTGATATTATAAATCGTGCAATCAAGATAGAGCCCAATGACCCAAAATTGTATTTTTATCTCGGGGTTGCACAATACAATGAAAAGAGATATACAGATGCCGTAGAAAATTTTAAGAAGGCTGTAGAAATGGAGCCAGAAAATGATACCTACCACTTCAGGCTTGGTATTACTTATGAAAAATTAAAAGAGTATGGGAAATGCATTGATGCGATGAAAAAGACATTACAGCTGAATGAAGACCATCCAAGTGCACATAACTATCTTGGCTATATCTATGCTGAGATGGGGATTAATCTTAATGATGCATTGGAACATATAATGAAGGCGTTGGAATTTGAATCTGATAACGGATATTTTCTTGACAGCCTCGGATGGGTCTATTACAAAAAGGAACTCTATGATAAAGCGATAGAAAAACTGGAAGAGGCTGTCCTCCTTGTCCCTGACGATCCAACCATGTATGACCATCTTGGAGAGGCATATTTCAGGATAAATAATTACGAAAAGGCAAAAGATGCATGGGAAAAATCCCTTAAGGGAGAAAAGAACAGTGCAATAGAAGAGAAAGTAAAAAAGGCAAACAAACTCTTAAGGAATAAGCCGCGGAAATGACTACAGGCATCAAACAGCCGAGAATGAGAAATAAATCCATTTTGTCCATAGCTTGCCTCTTGTTGCTTATTACATATTGTCTGAACTCACTGGGCTGCGCATATAAAAAGATTGAAAAACCAATAATCCAACCTGAATCCTCTGCTATTTCTGTTAGTTCAATAATTGATTTAATCGGCGAGAGAAATAATAAAATAAAGAATATCAGAGGTATTGCAAAGATAAATATCATATCAAGCAATTCAACACAGAGGCTAAAGGAGGCAATAGTGGTGCATGGAGATTCTCATATCAGGCTGGAATCCCTCAATATAACAGGTCAACCGTCAATAATAATGGTATCCGACAGCAATGCAGTTACAATCTACAATATAAATGAAAATAGATTTTATAAAGGAGATGCCTCCTCTGAGGTATTACATAAAATAACAGGCATCTATCTGTCTCCCTTTGAGATTGCCAATCTCCTTACCGGAAGACATCCTATTGAAAATAAAAAAATAGAGGATATGCATCTAACAAAAGAAAATAGGGTATATATTTTAAGGACACAGTTAAGTGGTAGTAAATCTTATAATGAGATGCAGTTTGAACCGAACAATCTATCCATAATTACCATAAAGAGATATGATGATACAGGGAAAGTCATAAAATTTATAACCTTTTCCGATTACAAAAAAGTGGGGGAATATCTCTTTCCCTTCAAGAGGCAAATATTACTACCTCCAAAGGGGCTGTCAATGACTGTTGAATATACAGAGATAGAAATAAATACAGAGATAGAAGAATCTGTATTCAACCTGACAATCCCTGAAGACGCAGAGGAGATGGAGATGAATTAAAGAATAACAACTTAATCCGCAGATTACGCAGATTACACAGATTTTTAAAAAATATTTTGTTTTAATCGGCGGTAATCTGCGAAATCTGTGGATAAAAAGGATTTTTGGATGAAGACAATCAAAATTAAATCCCCTGCAAAGATAAATCTTGGATTAAAGATAATTGGAAAGAGGAGTGATGGATACCATAATATTGAAACGATTTTTCAGATGATTAGCCTCTATGATGATATTACATTGACTGAATCTGACACTGGAATAACACTGCACAGCAATAACAGGGATATTCCACTGAATGAAAAAAATCTCGCATACAAGGCAGCCTATCTTTTACGAGAGAGGACAGGGGTTAAAAAAGGCGTAAAGATTGAGATAGATAAGAATATACCCATCTCGGCAGGACTCGGCGGCGGAAGCAGTAATGCCGCAGTAACATTACTCGGTTTAAACTATATATGGGAACTGAGGCTTTCAAAGGAGGAGTTGTTGTCAATAGCAAGACTGCTTGGGGCTGATGTCCCATTTTTTCTTTCAGGTGTCCGTGCGTTTGGGACAGAAAGGGGAGATGAACTGCAAATCCTTTCTGTTACCAGTAAATTTTATGTTATACTTCTTAATCCAAGGATATCTATATCAACCGAATGGGTATATAAAAACCTTAAATTGGAGTTGACAAAAGGCAGAAAAAATATTAGCATGAAAGAATTTATATCTGAAAAAAGAGATGTAGAAGATTTAGCAGTTATCTTGTTCAATGACCTTGAGTCTGTGGTTGTAGAAAAGTATGATGTTATCAGCAGGATGAAGGAACTCTTGCTGTCAGCAGGGGCATCCGGCTCTTTAATGTCAGGGAGCGGCTCAACTGTCTTTGGCATTTTTAAAGATTATAGTTCGGCAAAACAGGCGGGTGAGATGCTTAAAAGAGATGAATGGTCTCTGTTTCTTGCTGAATCTCTGACCGGCTTAGATAATGTATATCCAGGGGAGGTGATTGTCTGATGCAAATTACAGAAGTAAGGATAAGTCCTGTAGAAGAAGAAAAGCTGAAGGCTTATGTATCCATAACCTTTGATAACTGCTTTGTGATAAGAGATATCAAGGTTATAAGCGGAAACAATGGGTTATTTGTATCAATGCCCAGTAAAAAGAGAAAGGACGGAACATTTAAGGATATAGCACATCCTCTCAATAATGATACCCGTAAGATGATTGAGGAGAGTGTGTTAAAAGAATATAATAATGTCCTAAAAACAAAGGGCAGCACAACATTAAATAATAATATTTGACTGCTTTTTGGGGCGTCGTCAAGCGGTAAGACACGGGTCTTTGGAACCCGCATTCGGAGGTTCGAATCCTCCCGCCCCAGCCAGAGAGTAGATAACAGAAGAAACCTGACAAACACAGACTTTTCAAACCGGTGAATTATTTTAATGGGTTTGAAAAGTCTATGGCTGAAAATCGGGAGGTTTAATGCCTCATAAAGGATTACTAATATTTTCAGGGAGAGCAAATATCACCCTTGCCGAAGAGATATGTAAATATCTTCACATATCTCTCGGAAAATCTGTTATCTATGATTTTTCAGACGGAGAGATAGGGGTGAAGATTACAGAGAATGTAAGGGGTAGGGATGTATTTGTAGTCCAGCCAACATGCAACCCTGTAAATAAAAATCTAATGGAATTCCTCATAATGATTGATGCCCTGAAGAGGTCATCAGCTGAGAGAATTACCGCTGTGCTGCCCTATTATGGATATGCCCGTCAGGACAGGAAAGTTGAGCCGAGGGTGCCGATAACATCAAAGCTTGTGGCTGACCTTGTCACTGCCGCCGGAACAAGCAGGGTTCTCACGATGGACCTCCATGCAGGCCAGATACAGGGATTTTTCAACCTGCCTGTTGACCATCTGTATGCAGCACCTATCCTGATTGATTACATAGGCAAAAAGAAATTGAAAAACCTTGTCATTGTATCGCCTGATGCAGGGGGTGTTGAGAGGGCAAGGGCATTTGCAAAAAAACTTAATACATCTTTGGCGATTATAGACAAGAGAAGGGACAAACCCGGTGTTGCCAAAGTTATGAATATAATTGGTGATATTAGAGGTAAAAGGGCAATGATTGTTGATGATATTATAGATACAGCAGGGACTTTAATTGAGGCGACTAATGCATTGCTGGAGAAGGGGGCAAAGGAAGTCTATGCGTGCTGCACACACCCTGTCCTCTCGGGCCCTGCAATAGACAGGATAGCAAATTCCCCATTGAAGGAGGTTACTGTAACTAATACAATACCATTAAATGACCATCAGGGGGCATGCAATAAGATTAAGGTCTTATCTGTATCAAAACTCTTAGGAGAAGCAATTAAAAGGATACATAGCGCCACATCTGTGAGTTCATTATTTAGTTAAGGAGTTAGGGGTTGAGGAGTTGAGGAGTTAAAATTAAACTCTTAAACTCCTAAACTTTTAAACTCTTTAACTCTTTTATAGGGAGGTTTTAAAAATGGAAACATTACAATTGGATGTGAAGGAAAGAGGGCATCTTGGGAAGAGCGATGCCAGGAAGATGAGAAGGGATGGCTTTATTCCAGCCGTTCTTTATGGGGGGAAAAGCAATCATTCCCTATCCATAAATTCAAAGAAATTGATTAAGATACTGGAGAATGTGGCAGGCAGAAACGCCATTCTGAACCTCAAATTTGAAGGCAAGGGGAAAAAGGACTGCACTGCAATAGTAAAGGATTTACAAAAGCATCCCTTAAAGAGAGAGATTTTACATGCCGACCTCATGGAAATCTCCATGGATAAAGAGATAAAGGTAAAGGTCAGGGTAAAACTTATTGGCGAGCCTATTGGTGTAAAAGAGAAGGGCGGTGTATTAGGCCACCAGATGAGAGAAATAAAGGTATACTGTCTGCCTTCCAATATTCCAAATGACATAACAATTGATGTGTCCAATCTTGACCTGGGACACACCATACATATAAAAGATGTCCTAGTGGGAGAGGGCGTTAAAATACTTGAAGCCCCGGATGCAACCGTAGCATCAGTAAGCGTGATGAAGGAAGAAGAGGTTAAGGCTGAAGTTACTGCGGCAGAGGCGGTACCTGTTGAGGGTGCAGTTGCAGCAGCACCTGCTGAAGAAAAGGGGAAGGCAGAAGAGAAGGGAAAGACTGAAGAAAAGGGCAAGCCGGAAGAAAAGAAAAAAGGAAAATGAAGGTTATTGTAGGTTTGGGCAACTATGGTGAAAAATATGAAGATACCCGCCACAATATTGGATTTATTGCTGTAGACAGGTTAGCCTCAGAATACAATATCAGGATAAATAAAAAGTGTAACTTTTCCTTAATCGGCAAAGGGGCAATAGAAGGGGAAGATGTCATTATTGCAAAACCCCAGACATATATGAACAGAAGCGGGGCTGCCGTAATTTCAATCTTTACAGATTATTCCCTCTCAGCTTCAGATTTAATCGTCATCCATGATGACATTGATTTGGCAGTAGGAAAAGTTAAAAAAAAGCTCAATGGCGGTGACGCAGGTCACAGGGGAATAAGGTCAATAATAGGGTGCATTGCCACAGGTGATTTTCACAGGATAAGGATAGGGGTCGGCAGACCCCCGGAAGGTGTTGAAGCGTCAGACTATGTCTTGAGCCCATTTCACAGGGGTGAACTGAATATTATAGATGGCTCGATTGAAAAGGCAATTAATCTTATAAGAGAGATTATTAAAACAAAAATCTGAACACGAATGGCACAAATGGACGAATTACACAAATAATAGACTTAAGTCTTCAGTCTATACTCTTCATTTATTCGTGATATTCGTATATTCGTGTAATTCGTGTTCTAAAATTTTTTAGGAAGGGAAATTATGGAAAAGTTTACTGCATTGGCACCATTGTTTGGGATAGGCGGACTTTTGATTGCATTGTGGATTTACGGTCATATTAAGAAACAGCCTGACGGGACCGACAGGATGAGAGAGATAGCAGAGATGATCCATGAAGGTGCAATGGTCTATCTCAAAAGGCAGTATACAATCCTTCTTGTATTTATAGTATTAATCTTCATTTTACTGTCAATATTTATAAATGTCCCGACAGGCATTGCGTATGTCGGCGGGGCAGTATCTTCCATGCTGGCGGGGTTTTTCGGGATGAAGGCAGCGACAAAGGCAAATGTCAGGACAGCACAGGCTGCAAATCTTTATAAACCTGATACAGCAAAGTCATTATCTATTGCATTCCTCGGCGGCTCTGTAATGGGGCTTTCTGTTGCAAGCATCGGGCTTGTCGGCATTGGTATATTCTTCTACCTTTACGGCAAACCGGAGACTGCCGCCATTATAAACGGCTATGCAATGGGTGCCTCCTCTATAGCCCTCTTTGCGAGGGTTGGCGGAGGTATATACACAAAGACAGCTGATGTCGGTTCGGACTTGGTCGGCAAGATTGAGGCAGGTATACCTGAAGACGATCCGAGAAACCCCGGTGTTATTGCTGACAATGTCGGAGATAATGTCGGCGATGTCGCAGGGCTCGGTGCTGATATATTTGAATCTTATGTTGGTGCCGTTATTGCAAGTATTGCAATCGGTGCTACTGCCATCGCAGGTAGTAAGGTTGCCGAACTTGGCTCCGCAATGGCTCTCATGTCTCTGCCGGTTGTTCTCATAATGGTAGGACTTGCAGCCTCCATCATAGGAATTGTATCAATGAGGGTATTGGAAAGTTATAACCCTGCCGCAGCCCTTCGTTATGCCACTTTTATTGCAGCAGGACTTTTTCTCGTTTTTGGTTATGCCGTGGTCTATTACCTTGATGTAAATAATGGTGTTTACTGGGCAGTATTTTCAGGCTGTATAGGCGGGATTGCGATAGGACTCATTACGGAGCATTACACCTCTGCCAAACCGGTTGAAAGGATTGCAGAGGCGAGTCAGACAGGTGCAGCAACAAACATAATAACAGGCATGGCAGTCGGGCTGGAGAGCTGCGCCCTCCCCGTGCTTGCAATATGTGCTGCAATATTTGTAGCAAATTATACAGGTGGTTTATACGGTATCGGCATATCTGCAGTTGGTATGCTTGCCACAGTCGGCATAATCATGAGTGTTGATGCATACGGGCCAATTGCAGATAATGCAGGTGGTATCTCTGAAATGAGCCACCTCGGCAAAGATGTCCGGGCAATTACTGACAGTCTTGATGCCCTTGGCAATACAACCGCTGCCATCGGCAAAGGCTTCGCTATTGGCTCCGCTGCATTGACTGCACTCGCATTATTTTCTGCATATACTCAGGCAATAAGCGTAAAATCAGGCAAAAGTTTTGACATACTCATAACAGACCCCTATGTCGTTATCGGGTTATTGATAGGCGGCATACTTCCATTTTTTATTGGTGCATTGACAATGACATCTGTCGGCAAGGCAGCATTCAAGATGGTCAATGAGATAAGGAGACAGTTCAGAGAAATCCCCGGCCTACTTGAAGGCAGGGCAGGTGTAAAACCAGATGTTAAAAAGTGTATTGATATAAGCACAAAGGCGGCTTTAACAGAGATGATACTCCCTGGGATTACGGCAGTTGCAGCCCCTGTCCTTGTCGGTTTCATACTCGGACCTGCAGCACTCGGCGGGATGCTCGCAGGGGCAACAGTTGCCGGTGTCCTCCTTGCAATCATGATGGCAAATGCAGGGGGTGCATGGGACAATGCAAAAAAATATATAGAAAAGGGACATCTTGGCGGGAAGGGTTCGGATGCCCACAAGGCTGCGGTAGTTGGTGATACCGTAGGTGACCCATTCAAAGATACATCGGGACCTGCCATGAATATATTAATTAAATTGATGGCAATTGTATCTCTCATTCTGGCACCACTACTTGTTTAAATGGTGACTTATGAAGAGGGTTTTGATACCAATAGCATCGGGATTTGAAGAGATTGAGGCTCTTGCTGTTGTTGATATTCTGAGAAGGGCAGGAATTGAAGTACTAATGGCAGGGACAATAGATAATCCCATAGAAGGAAGAAACAGGATTAATATCATATCAGACATATCCTTGGACTTTGTAAAGAATCAGGATTTTGATATGATAGTCCTCCCCGGTGGTGCAGCCGGGACTGATAATCTCAAAAAAGACCCACGCATAAAAGAGATAGTTGAGAGGCTATACAAAAAAGGGAAATTCATAACTGCCATCTGTGCCGCACCTACTGTGCTTTCAGCCATAGGCATCACCGCAGGAAAAAACATTACAAGCCATCCGGGTGTAAGGGATAAGCTTACCAGAGAAAAAGTCTCGGATGAAAGAGTCGTTGTTGACGGCAATATTGTTACAAGCCAGGGTCCCGGCACTGCCATAGAATTCGCCTTCAAACTTGTAGAACTTTTATTAGGAAAAGATAAGGCTGTAGAGGTAAATAAAGGAGTTCTGGCAAGGATTTAATATAAGAATTTTTTCATTGACATAACCCACATAATATTGATATAAAGCAATTGCTATATTTAATGCTTCGGCATTCATTACTTTTTTAAAGTTTTAATTCCTCTCTGCTGTTAGCGAATGACTTCTTAACTGTGGAGTCTTTTATGGGTGGCAGCGACAAGACAAATAAGCCTCTTTCAAATGAATTAGCAGACCTGCGGCAAAAACTCACCGAACTGCAAAGGGCAGAGGCAAAATATAATGAGCTTGAGCATAGGTTTATTGAGAGAATTGAACAGCTTGAAGCAGACATCAGACAATTACAGGGTGAGATTACAGAGCATAGAAAAATAGAAAAAAGTCTGATTGAGTCAGAAAAACTCTATCGCAATGTTGTTGTCCAGTCTAAAGATGCCATCTTCTCTGTAAATCAGGATGCTGAAATAGTCTATGCAAACCCTGCATGTGAGTCTATCTTTGGTTACTCTCCGGGTGAGTTCATCTCGGATTCCAGCCTTATAACAAGAATCTTACATTCCGATTATCAACAGCAATTTGATAATTTCTTGAGCGAATATAAATCCAATAAAATATTTTCAAAGGATAAAATTGAGTGGTCTCGGGTTCATAAGGACGGTCATACTGTCTATACTGAAAACTTTTTCTTAAATATATTTGATGATACAGGCGATATTATCGGTTTCCAGATTATTGTCCGAGATATTACAGACCGCAAGCTGTCAGAGATGAGGCTGTATCTGCAATATAATATTGTCCATATATTGTCAGAATCCATCAATGTTAATGAAGCCATGCAAAAAATCCTTCATGTTATATGTGAAAACGGCAGATGGGTAATCGGCGAGATATTGTTTATAGATAAAGGAGATAATCTGCTTTGCCCGCACACCATATGGAATAAGCCTCTTCTTGATATATCTGAGTTTGAGGCAATAAGCAAAAAAATCAGATTCCAAAAAGGGATTGGACTCCCCGGAAGGGTATGGGAGAGCGGGAAGCCTGCATGGATTACAGATGTTATAATTGATACAAATTTCCTTAGAGAATCTTCTGCACAAAAGATGGGGCTTCATGGTGCATTTGCCTTTCCGATTAAATGTTCAGGTGAAGTTATGGGAGTTATGTCATTCTTCAGCCGCGATATAGAGCCGCCTGATAATGACATGCTTCAGATGTTTGAGACAATCGGCAGCGAGATTGGTGATTTTATGCTGCGTAAAAAGGCGGAGGAGGAATTGAGGGCTGCAAATCAGTCCCTTCAGGCATTGATTAATGCCTCACCTGTTGCAATTATAACACTTGATTCTGAAAAAAGGATTACCCTCTGGAGCAGGGCTGCGGAGCGAATCTTCGGATGGACAAAGGATGAGGTTATAGGAAAACCTGTCCCGTTTATACCTGAGGATAAAAGGGCAGAGTTTCAATCCTATGTCAGCCGTGTGCTTAATGGCGAGATGTTGTCTGATATTGAGATTGTCCGCATGAGAAAGGACGGCTCAATGGTTATTGCAAGCCTTTCTGCCTCGCCCCTGTTTGATGCCAAAGGCAATATCAACAGTCTTATGGCTGTAATTGAGGATATAACAGAAAGAAAGGTGATGGAGGAAGAGATTTTGAAGACAAAAAAACTTGAATCAATAGAAATACTTGCTGGCGGAATAGCACATGACTTCAACAACCTGCTAACAGCAATACTGGGTAATGTATCACTTGCAAGGATGTTTTCAAACCCAACAGACAGGGCTTACGAAAGATTGACAGATGCAGAAAGCGCCTGTGAATCTGCAAAGGAGCTAAGCTATCGTCTGCTTACATTTTCTAAAGGCGGAGAGCCGTTTAGACAGACAGCATCAATATCAGAAATAATAAAAGAAACTATATACCCACTCCTTTTAAGCACAGCTAATGTCAAATGTGAATGTGATATACCCGGCGACATTCATCCAGTTAAAATAGACATTCAGCAGATGAAACAGGTAATCTCTCACCTGATTAAGAACGCATTAGAAGCAATGAGCAACAATGGATTTATCGGTATCTATGTAAAAAATGTTACTATTTCTAAAAAGGACAATCTCCCTCTTAAGGATGGAGATTATATAAGACTATCTGTAGAAGACAATGGAAGAGGGATACCTGAGGATAACCTGCCAAAGATATTTGACCCCTATTTTTCAACAAAGGAGATGGGGAGTCATAAGGGGCAGGGGCTTGGACTTTCAATCTGTTATTCTATTGTGAAAAGGCATGAAGGATTTATAGCGGTTGAATCAACAGCTGGCAAGAAAACAACCTTTCATGTGTATCTTCCAGCTTTGGACAGTTGAATGATTAAAAGGATTTTGAGGGAAAGATTATTAAGCGGCACCCTTTAATAAAAAAGCCTCAATGAAGGCATCAATCTCACCGTCTAAAACTGCATCTGCATTCCCGATTTCAACCTTCGTCCTCAAGTCCTTTACCAGCCTGTATGGATGCAGCACATAAGACCTTATCTGATGCCCCCACCCAATCTCCTTTTTCTCCCCCTGAATCTCTTCCATCTTCTCCTTCTGCTTCTCATGCTCCAATTCATAAAGGCGGGAACGGAGTATTTTCATGGCTGATGACTTGTTCTTATGCTGTGATCTGTCGTTCTGACACTGGACAACAATGTTTGTAGGTATATGGGTTATTCTGACTGCCGAATCTGTCTTATTTACATGCTGTCCCCCTGCTCCACTGCTCCTGTATGTATCAATCCTCAAATCCTCTTCCCTTATATCCACCTTTATATCATCTTCAAGCTCCGGGAATACAAAAACAGATGCAAAGGAGGTATGTCTTCTCTTATTGGCATCAAATGGTGATATGCGAACAAGTCTGTGGACGCCATTTTCAGCCCTTAAATAGCCGTAGGCATACTCGCCCGATATGGTAACAGTTACACTCTTTATACCTGCACCTTCGCCGGGCTGATAATCGTTTATCTCCGCCTTATAACCCCGACGCTCTGCCCATCTCAGATACATCCTTAAAAGAATCTCTGCCCAATCCTGAGACTCTGTCCCGCCTGCACCGGGATGAATTGAGAGAATGGCATTTGCCTTATCATGCTCCCCTGATAACATAGCCTGAAGTTCAAATTCACCTATCTCCTTTTCAATACGGTTTAATTCTGTCTGAACCTCTGAGAGCATACC
>DNJG01000122.1 GCA_003489165.1 Nitrospinota bacterium
GTTACCCAACCTTTTTCATTGCCTGTGACACGGAGGGGGGCAGTCAGCATTATGAATTGAACCCCTTCATGCTCTGCATGCTCTATCTCTTCTTTTCTCGCAGGCATCTCATCTCTTGACCTTCTGTAAATTATATAGGCGTTCTCAGCACCAAGTCTGAGTGCTGTCCTGACAGAATCCATTGCCGTATTGCCACCGCCTATAACGGCTACATTCTTGTATTTTTTGATTGGTGTATCGTATTCAGGGAAATTATATGCCCTCATCAGATTTGACCTTGTAAGAAATTCATTAGAAGAATATACACCGTTAAGGTTCTCACCTGGTATATTCATAAACTGTGGGAGTCCGGCACCATTTGCGAGAAAGACTGCATCATATCCATCCTTTTGAATTAGGTCATCAACAGTCCTTATTCTGCCTATTACATGGTTTACCTTAAACTCAACCCCTATCTTTTTAAGGTAGTCCAATTCTCTTTCAACAATTGATTTTGGGAGTCTGAATTCAGGTATGCCATAGACGAGAACGCCTCCTGCCTTGTGAAGCGCCTCAAAAATTGTTACCTCATGTCCCATTTGTATCAGGTCCCCTGCACATGCAAGCCCTGCAGGTCCCGAACCAATGATTGCCACCTTTTTTCCTGTCTTTGGTGCTATTTCTGGCATTTCAAATGTACCGTGTGCCGCCTCATAATCTGCTACATATCTCTCAAGTCTTCCAATAGATACAGGTTTATCTTTTTTCCCTACAACGCATACCATCTCACACTGGTCTTCCTGAGGGCAAACCCTGCCGCAGATGGCAGGAAGGAGGTTAGATTTCTTTATGACCTTTGCTGCGCCAAGCATATCGCCTTCTGAAACCTTTTTTATAAATTCAGGGATATTTATGTTGACAGGACAACCATCAATGCATACAGGTTTTTTACACTGGATACATCTGATTGATTCATTTAGTGCAAATTCGGCTGTGAAGCCGTATGTAACTTCTTTGAAGTTCTTTGCCCTTTCATGAGGATCCTGCTCGGGCATTGGCTGCCTTGGGATTTTAGGTTTTTTCTTTTTTGGCGCCTCTTTTTCTTCTTCCTTTTTTTCTTCAGTCATTTCTTACCTCCAATTCATGCGGCACGACATGTGCCCTGCTGACACAATTCCTTTGCTACCTTTTCCTCATCCACATACTGTCTTAACCTTGCCATCATCTCGTCAAAATTGACCTGATGACCATCAAATTCAGGACCATCAACACATACAAATTTTGTCTTGCCGCCGACTGTAACACGACAAGCCCCGCACATTCCTGTCCCGTCTACCATAATGGTGTTGAGACTGGCAAATGTAAGTATTTTATGAGGCTCTGTCACTTTGCAGACCATCTTCATCATTATTGCAGGCCCTATAGTTACGACAAGGTCAATCTTCATCCCCGATTCAATCATTGACTTTAATTCATCTGTTACAAATCCATGTCTTCCATAAGAGCCGTCATCTGTTGTTATTCTGACTTCATTACTGCATTTCTTCATTAGGTCTTCGTATATAAGAATCTCCTTTGTCCTTGCACCGAGGATTGATATTACTAAATTTCCGGCATACTTTAATGCTTGTGCTATAGGATGAACAGGTGCGACACCGATGCCTCCACCTATACATACTACTGTTCCAAATTTTTCTATATGGGTTGGTTTTCCAAGAGGTCCTGCGAGGTCAAATATGTTATCTCCGACATTCAATTTGCCGAGTGTCATTGTGGTCTTGCCAACCTCCTGAAACAGTATATTAATAGTCCCTTTCTCAATATTTTTATTAGAAATAGTTAATGGAATTCTTTCTCCGTTTTCCGATACTCTTAGTATTACAAACTGTCCTGCTTTATGTTTTTCGGCAATCCATGGTGCCTCAACAACAAATTCCTTTATTGCCGGTGCATCCTTCCACCAAACCTTTTTTTCAAGTATCTTGTTCATTTGTAAAAATCCCCCTAAAAATAGCGGTTAGCGATTAGCAATTAGTAAAAAACTAATCCCTAATCCCTGTATTTATGTATTGCCCTTTTATTAACATCTGCTGCTCCCTCCATCAATACCTCTGAATAGACAGGGTGGGAGTGTATTGTATCTTCCAGTTCTCTTGATTTCATTCCCATTTTTATTGCAATTACTGCCTCATGTATTATTTCAGACGCATGAGCCCCTATAATATGGACACCTAATATTTTATCTGTATTGGCATCACTTATGAATTTTACCATCCCTGAAATTTCACCGCTTGTATGAGCTCTTCCAAGACTTCTAAATTGAAAAGAGCCTACATTTATTTTTATACCTTTTTCTTTTGCCTCTCTCTCTTTTAAACCTGCACAACCTATGTTAGGCTCTGTAAATACAGTAGAAGGGATTAGGGAATAATCCATTTTTTCTTTACCGCCTGCTGCGTTTTCTGCCGCAACAATTCCTTCCCTTGATGCCACATAGGCAAGCATTGCATTGCCTGTTACATCGCCTGCCGCATAAATTCCAGATACAGAAGATTCCATTCTGTCATTAACCAGAATATTGCCTCTTTTTCCTATTTTTATTTCTGTTTTTTCAATTCCAAGCCCTGAGGTATTAAATCTCCTTCCCGCGGCTATCAGGAGTTTATCAGATTTTAATTCATTGCCATCAGACAGAGTAACTTTTACATTAGCATCATCCTTTAAAATTGTATCAACTTTTTTGTTTGTATATACCTTAATGCCCTTCTTTTTAAATTCCCTCTCAAGTGTTGATGAGATATCCTCATCCTCTGTCGGCATCAGATGAGACAACTGTTCCACTATGCTAACCTTTACATCAAAACTGCTAAAGATATGTGCAAACTCACAGCCGACAGCGCCTCCGCCAATAATTGTCAATGAATCGGGCAGATTTTTAATATCCAAAATTGAATCACTGTCAAAGATATACTCATTATCAACATGAATTCCCTTAATATCAGCAGGGCATGAGCCAACGGAGATAATGATATTATTACCTTTTATTTTTTCAGTATATCCATTTTCTTTATGATTTTCAATCAGGAAAGGTTCTTTAAGTTCAGCAGTCCCGTATTCAAGTTTAATATTATAATTTTTAAGTAGCGATTTTATTCCATTTATTCCGCCGTCAACGATTTTCTTCTTTCTCTCCTGTATTGCACTAAAATTTATATTTATATTTTCGGCATCTATTCCAAAATCAGAAGCCCTTTTAATAGAATTAAATAAATTTGCAGATGCTATTATTGCCTTCGTTGGTATGCATCCCCTGTTCAGGCAAGTCCCTCCAATTTTATTCTTTTCAATTATGCAGACTTTTTTTTTAAGTTGTGCAGCCTTTATTGCCGCAATATATCCGGCTGGTCCCGCTCCTAAAATAACTATATCAAATAGATTTGCTTCGCTCATTACATGCCTTTCCAAAGATGTTTCAGAAGGAGAAGAAGATTCTTTCTTCTCACTTTTTATATGCAACTCTTTAAATCCAAAAAGGTTTTTCAATATAAATTATTGAGTAGTATCTTGTCAAGATTTTTGAGTTTTTGTATTTTAAGTTAAAAATTTAACAATCTTCTAAAAGCTGAAATTATTTTATTTTTACACCACTAGTATCTATCCGGTAATTTAAAACTCTTGCCCCTGTTTTTTTTAAGGCATTCTTTATATCCTCCTGCCTATATGGTTCTGAGAAGAATATTACACACCCTCCGCCTCCAGCACCACAGACCTTTGCAGATATTGCACCATGTTTCTCTGCTACTGTTATTAATCTTTCTATTTGAGGTGTGGATACGCCTTTCCATAAATTTTTTCTGTTTCTCCACTCCTCTCCAATTAATCTTCCGAGCATCTTAAAATCTGAATTAATAACAGCAGGTTTCATTTTGTTTGCCGTCTTTCTTATGGATTCTAAATTTTTTAATATTTTTTTGCTGCCGTCAATGCGCCTCTTAAATATCTCCCAGTTATTTATGCCTGAATTTCTTGAAGAGCCTGAATAACAAAGTGTGATTCGTTTTTCCAATTCTTTATAATCTATATTCACCCGTTCAGATTTTACACCTTCAATTGAGAGCTTAATAAAATGAAGTCCTCCAAACATTGCAGGATAATAATCCTGCTCGCCTGTCGGTATGTTTATAACCTGTGCCTCTATATTTTTTGCAATGGTTATAATTTTTTTTCTTGAATATTTACTATTTGTAAGTTTATTTAATGCAAAACAGAGGGATATGTTCAGGGCTGAAGAGCCAGCAAGCCCTGCCCCTGAGGGCGATTCACAGTCTGTCTCAATATATAGCCCTGATTTGGGTTTAAAAAAGTTTATCGATCTTGTTATAAGGGAAAGAGAGTGGTTATGCCTTATATCCTTTATTGAATCAAATGATAATTTTTTTTTAAGGTCTATTGATTCTATTATTATCCTGCTGTCATTTCTTAGCTCAATTCTTGTCTTTGCATAGAGATTTATGGCGAGATTTATGGTGGTGGCTGATTCATGGAATAGATATAATGGCCATATATCTATTGTCCCGCCGCATAGGTCTATTCGTGTAGGTGCTTGAGATTCAACAAGCTGATAGCTCATAGCTGACAGCTCATGGCTTTAATATGGACAATGAGCAATGAGCTATAAACTTCAGATTAAAATCCTTCAACTACAATACTTACAATTTCTTGTGCTAATTTTTTTCCTGCCTGTCTTATTGCCTCAAGTCTATTTATATCTGCTTCTGTTACACTCTGTGATACCTTATAATCCCACTTTGTGTAAATCTCCTGTTGGAGAATAACATTATCTTTTTCCCTCTCCTCCAGTTTTATCATTACTCCTATCTCTACCCAGTATTCAGTTGCATTGTCCTTTGAGTCAAAGGCAACAGGTTTAAGTGAATATTTTATTATCTCTCCATTCAGAATGAGGTCTGAATCTCTATCACCTATCATTTTTAATCTTCCGTCTTCTATAAACCCCTCTCTTATGCGGTTGGTTATCTCAAATTCAATATTCGGTTCTCCTGATTTATTCAGGAAGATTGGAATGGAGATGCTATTTAGATTTTGTGGTAGTGATGAAGTTTTGCCAACTAAACTGTAGCCGCAGGCAGGCAGATACAGAAGACAGATAACAGATAACAGAAGACAGAAAATAGGAAATAAAAGTCTGTCTTCTGTCTTCTGTCTTCTGTTTTCTGCAGTCATATTACAATACTAACCAACTTCTTTGGCACCATTACAAACTTTTTAATCTCTTTATGGTCAGTCCACTCTTTAACTTTTATATCAGAAAGGACGGTATTCTTCAAATCATCATCGGAAATATCTGTATTTACAGTAAGCCTGCTCCTTACCTTCCCATTTATTTGAACTATAATAGTTATCTCCTCTGATTTGATAAATTCTGGATTATAAGACGGCCAGGACTCTTTAATTACACTCCCTTTATTTCCCATCATCTCCCACATTTCCTCTACTATATGGGGGGCAAAAGGTGAGAGGAGTATTATAAGAGTATTAACAGCCTTCCTGAATTCTGAATTCTGAATTCTGAATTCTGAATTCTGGTATAGTACATTTACAAATTCCATAATAGCACTTATTGCAGTATTAAAATGAAACCTCTTTTCAATATCCTCAGTAACCTTTTTGATTGTAAGATGGGTAACCCTTCTTAATTCGGAATTCTGAATTTGGGATTCGGAATTGTCCTTTATTCCGCATTCTGCATTCCGCATTCTGCATTCAGTTACCAGTCTCCATACCCTGTTTAAAAACCTGTATGCACCTTCAACACCATGGTCACTCCAGTCTAAATCTTTTTCAGGGGGAGAGGTGAATAATATAAATAAACGGGCGGTATCTGCACCATATTTATCAATAATATCATCAGGGTCAACCACATTTCCCTTTGATTTTGACATCTTTGCACCATCTTTTACAACCATTCCTTGTGTTAGGAGGTTTGTGAAGGGCTCGTCAGTGCTTGCTAATCCAATATCGGCCATAAATTTTGTAAAAAATCGGGCATAGAGGAGATGGAGAACTGCATGCTCTATACCTCCAATATACTGGTCAACTGGCATCCAGTATTTCACTGCCTCATTTTTTACGGGGTAGTCATCATATCTTGGAGATGTATATCTGAGGAAATACCACGAAGAGCATATAAAGGTATCCATTGTATCAGTTTCCCGTCTTGCATCATTTTTACACTTTGGACATTTTACTTTTATAAACTTTTCATTATTTACTAATGGAGATTTCCCATCAGTGGGGAAATCAATATCTGTAGGCAGAATCACAGGGAGGTTTTCATAAGGGACAGGGGCAACTCCACAGGTATCACAATATATGACAGGAATAGGAGTTCCCCAGTATCTCTGTCTTGAAATCCCCCAATCCCTCAAACGGTAATTTACCGTTTTCTTCCCGATTTTATTATTCTTTAGATAATCGCCTATTTTGTCCAGAGCATCTTTGCTGTTTAGTCCATTAAATTGTCCTGAGTTTACCAGATACCCTTCACCAGCAAATGCCTCACTCATTGTTTTGGCATCAAGATTTTTATCAGGTGGATTTATAACAACCCTGATTGACAGATTATATTTCCTTGCAAATTCAAAGTCTCTCTGGTCATGGGCAGGGACAGACATGATAGCACCGGTTCCATATTCTATCAGGACAAAATTTGCGAGATAGACCGGTATCTTTTCTTTGTTCATTGGGTTTATTGCATATCTTCCTGTGAACACCCCTTTTTTCTCTGTTTCTTCTGCGCTCCTCATTTTTTTATCTTCACTGGCAATTTCCTCTGCAAATTTTTTTACGGCATTCTCTTGTTTGGTTCCCCTCCCCAGTTCGGATGCCAATGGATGCTCTGGTGACATACACATAAATGTGGCACCAAAGAGGGTGTCCTGTCTTGTAGTAAAAATTTTTATAGCCTTATCAGAGTCTTCAACAGGGAAATCTACCTCTGTACCATAGCTCTTTCCTATCCAGTTTTTCTGCATGATTAAAACTCTCTCATTCCAGCCTGATGCCAGTTTTTCACAACCTTTTAAGAGTTTTTCTGCATAATCTGTGATTTTTAAAAACCACCCTTCAATCTCCTTTTGTATGACAACAGATTCGCATCTCCAGCAAAGTCCATCCTCTACCTGTTCATTTGCAAGGACAGTCTGACAGGAGCTGCACCAGTTTACGAACCCCTTTTTTCTGTATGCAAGTCCTTTCTCAAACATTTTTAAGAAGAGCCACTGGCTCCACTTATAATATTTCGGATGGCATGTAGCTATCTCCCTTTCCCAGTCATAGCTCAAGCCAAGCATCTTCAATTGTTTTCTCATGTAGGCAATGTTATCCATTGTCCACTTTACAGGATGGACACCATGTTTTATAGCTGCGTTTTCTGCAGGTAGTCCGAATGCGTCCCATCCCATAGGATGCAGGACATTATACCCCTGCATCTTCTTAAACCTTGCAAAGACATCGCCAATCGTATAATTCCTCACATGCCCCATATGAATCTTTCCTGATGGATATGGAAACATCTCAAGGAGGTAATATTTCTTTTTTGATGGGATTTCGTCTGACTTAAAAATCTTTTTTTCTTCCCATCTCTTCTGCCATTTAGATTCTATCTCTTTAAAATTATAAATATGTTCAGTCATAAAAAAATATAAAAATTTGCCACAGAGTCACGGAGACACAGAGATACAGATAACAATAAAACAATGGAGCAATTGAGCAATGAAAGAATTGTTTCATTGTTTCACGGCTTCATTGTTATATATTTTTCTCTGTGTCTCTGTGTCTCTGTGGCTTATTAGGTTTTTGTATTTTCAAGATAAGGTAATATATTAATAGTGTCAAGATAAAAACTCAAAAAAACTCAAACACAAAATAATCAAGGCATAACATTTTGTCTAAACAAAACATTAAAAATAGGTTAAAAAAATATTGACAATATTTTTAATTATGGTAAATTTATTTTCCCATAAATTGATTTATAATTTTTTATAAAAAGAGGAGGGGGGAAATGGATAAGGAAAATGAGTTTGAAAAGAGGGTCTCCCGCAGAAGATTTTTTAATATAACGGGATGGACAGGTCTATGTGCCTTTCTTGGCAGTTCAGGTGTGGCAGGTGCCAGATTCTTTTATCCAAAGATTCTTTATGAGCCAGCCAGCACCTTCAATGCGGGTAGGCCTGAGGAATATACAGCACCAGCAGGGAATGAGCGGGTGGTTGTGGATGAAAGATGGAAGAAGAACCAGAGGGTATGGATGGTAAGGAACAGGGAGGGTATTTATGCAGTTGTTGCTGTATGCACACACCTTGGATGCACTCCAAACTGGTTTCCCACAGAGGTTCGCTTTAAATGCCCATGTCACGGCAGTAACTTTAATCCGGAAGGAGAGGTAATAGCCGGACCTGCCCCGGAGCCGCTCTTCAGGGCAAGGATTGAGCTTGCACCTGATGGTTCCATGATAGTTACTACAGGACTCCTCGGCATAAGAAGGGCTAATCTTCAGACACAGAAAAAGACACTTGGAGTTTTCTGGACTGAAGAAGAAAAAGAGGTTATCTGGAAACCGCCGTATTTCTTACAACTAAAAGCATAATGAGGAGGGGGTGAATAATGTCAACAAATTTGAATAACAATAATGAAGTTTCTTTTGTCCCGCCTTTTTTGAAAAAGATATTTGAATATATAAAAAGCACGCCTGTATGGAAGTCCATCTTCAGGGTAGGGTATCCCGATACAATGCCCAAGAGGATGGCTGTAATGAGAAGCAGTTTCTACATGCACATATTCCCTACAAAGGTTGGTATGCATGGAATGAAAATAAAATATGGATGGTGTATGGGTGGAATAACATTTTTTCTATTCTTGCTTCTTACCATAACAGGTATCCTCCTGATGTTCTACTATGTGCCTGAGGAGCATAGGGCATACAATGACATGAAGGATTTAAGATATGTAGTTCCATTTGGTATGATATTAAGAAACATGCACAGGTGGGCGGCACATGGAATGGTTTTTACGGTTATCCTTCACATGATAAGGGTGTTTTACACAGGTTCATACAAGCCTCCGAGACAGTTTAACTGGACGGTTGGGGTTTTGCTTCTTCTGTTGACACTGCTTCTGAGTTTTACAGGTTATCTTCTTCCGTGGGACCAGCTTGGTTTCTGGGCAGTTACTGTAGGAACGAATATGGCTTCAGCAACACCGTTGCTTGGCTATGAAGGGCCATTTTCAAAATATCTCGGCATACAGATTGATAATGATATTCGTTTTGCCCTTATAGGGGGGACAAGGATTGGACCTAATGCACTTATCAGGGCTTATGTGTGGCATTGTGTAGGCTTGCCGCTGATTGCAACCGCCCTAATGATATTTCATTTCTGGCGGATTAGGAAAGATGGTTTTTCAGGACCAATGTAAAAACAGTATGCAGTAAACAGTAGGCAGTAAAGAATTGAAAGGTTTTTCTGCTTACTCCTTACTGCCTACTCAAAAAATGGGGAGGTATAAATGGCAGAGACAAAGACTGATGCAATGATTTCCACCCAGCCGGGATATGATAAGATGCCTGCATGGCCATATTTTATGTGGATTGTATTATTATCCTCATTATTTATTACGATACTTATCTGGGTATTGTCCATGTTTTTTAATGCACCTCTTGAGGAGGCGGCTGAATGGGCGAAGACACCCAATCCTGCGAAGGCGCCCTGGTATTTTATTGGCCTTCAGGAACTCCTTGTCTATTTTGACCCTTGGATTGCAGGTGTCATTCTCCCTCAGCAGATTCTCATAGGTTTGATACTTATACCCTATGTAGATACAGCTCCTGAGGTTCAGGGATATTACAATTTTTCAAAAAGAAAGTTTCAGGTTATATTCTTTTCATTTGGTATATTCCTGTGGTTCTTCTTAATCGTAGTAGGACAGCTTTTAAGGGGGCCAAGCTGGGAGATATATTGGCCCATGATTGATTATCCACTGGGTGGGCAGGAGTGGACATATCCTGACCAGCCTCTTAAAACCTCTCAGGCAAAGCTCTATAATCTTAGTCTGCCTGTTGGAATAACCATATCCGTAATAGGTTTTATAGCTGGAATGACCCTCCCGGCAATGATGTTTAAAAAGTATTTTAAAGAAGTTGGTATTATAAAATATTCATTGGTAATGGTGCATGTATTACTTACACTTGGTGTAGTCGGTAAAATTCTGTTAAGACTTGTTTTTGGAATAAAATATGTAATTGTTACTCCATGGTTTAATATATAGAGGAGATATTATGTTAAACAATATTATCGTTCTGCTTCTTATAATAAATCTTGCCGTTTTGGTAATCTACTGGAGGAAGGACCAAAATAAGGTATATGCAGTATTTATTCTAACTATCTTATTTCTATTTGGTGCTACAGTTTATAGAGATACTGACAGTGACTGGAAGATGTATCAGCAGGATTATAAAAAACTCCTGATTGAGAAAACCAAAGACCCTGAAAAGAGAAAGTTTATTGAAGGGACTCCTCTTGCAGTAAAACAGTTATGGAATGCAGACATTAAGGTTACAGACAGGTGTGTTACATGCCATCTCGGATATGATAATCCTGAATTTGCAGATGCCCCCCTTCCGTTTAAATATCACGCAAAGGGGAGGGAGCATGATTTAAACAAGATTGGCTGTACCATATGTCATGAAGGGCAGGGGATGGCTACAGAGAAGATTGATGCACATGCGAGAGGTATACATCACTGGGATAATCCAATGCTCCCTTTGAATATGGTTCAGAGTTCTTGTGGAAAATGTCATCCTGAGGCCTATGAGGAGGGTAAGGAGCTAAAAGGGGCAGATATGCTTAATCAGGCAAAGGGGCTTACAATGGCAAATAAGCTTGAGGTTCCATGTATCACATGCCATACTATAAAAGGTGTAGGCGAGACATTGGCTCCTGATTTAACTGAGTTTGGGAGCAGGACAGAGCATGAATTTGAATTGTCCCATGATTTATCTCATGTTGAGGGTGAAAAGAACATGTATAGCTGGACATACCAGCATTTCCTTGACCCTCAGAAGGTAACACCGGGTGCACCCGCTACTGCCACGACCCCTGCATCAGAGCCGACTATAATGCCTAATTTTGATTTTACGCCGGATGAGGCTCACGCACTTACAGTGTTTGTAATGAGCCTGAAGGAAGACAAGATGCCTGGTAAGTATAAATATGCTCAGAAGGTTGAGCCTAAGCCAAGAGCTATAGCCAGATTCCAGGAGGCAATATCACACGAAGAATTTGAGAAGCTCACCCTTGGAGAGCAGGTATTTATTCATTACAACTGCTGGTACTGTCATACATTGAAGGGCAGAGGCGGTAAGATTGCCCCTGACCTTACTCATGTTGGCAGCAAAAGGGACAGAGACTGGATTGTAAAACATTTTAAGGATCCAAGGTCTGTATCACCGCATTCATTCATGCCGACATTCAGGTTTACGGATGAGCAAGTGAATGCCCTGACAGACTTTTTAGTATCACTGAAATAAATAGGATTGAAGATTGAAAATTGAAGATTGACGATTTATTGAATATTGAGATTTTTTCAATATTCAATGGACAATTTTCAATTTATTTTGGAGGTTTTATGGGTAAGAGATATAAATTTAAGGTAAATCCGAAGCTTTATGAGGGGATTCCGTGCCAGACAAATTGCCCTGTCCATACAGATGTCAGAGGTTATGTGACACTGATATCTAACGGCAGGTTTGAGGATGCTTATGACCTTATAAGAGAGACAAACCCTTTTCCATCTGTTTGCGGGAGGGTCTGCCAGCATTTCTGTGAGGTGAACTGCAGCAGACAGAGGATAGATGATAAGGCAGTTTCAATCTGCACATTAAAGAGGTCAGCCTCAGATTATACCCTTAGAAAGAGGGGTAAACAGCCCTCTGCAAAATTTTATGGCACTCTGGAAAAGGTTGCAGTAATAGGTGCGGGACCTGCAGGACTTACTACTGCCCATGACCTTGCAAGGCTTGGATACAGGGTTACAGTATTTGAGTCCCTTCCTTATGCAGGAGGGATGCTGATTGCCGGAATACCTGCCTACAGGCTTCCGAGGGATATCATTCAGGCAGAGGTTGATTATATAAAGAGCCTCGGTGTTGATATAAAATTTGGTACAACTGTTGGAAAAGACATTCAGATAAAGGACTTAATGAAGGAGTATAAAGCTATCCTTATAGCAGCAGGTGCCCATAAGCCTGTTAAGTTAAATATACCGGGTGAGGAGTATGAAGGGCTGATTCATGGTGCTACATTCATGAGAAAGGTAAACATGAATGAGCCTCTAAATCTCAAAGGAAAGAGGGTAGGGGTGGTGGGCGGAGGTTTTACAGCTATGGATGTATCCCGTTCAGCAATAAGACTTGGTGCATCAGAATCGTATATTATTTACAGAAGGACAAGGGATGAGATACCTGTAAATGAAAAGGAGATAATTGAGGCTGAAGAGGAGGGTGTTCAGTTTAAATATCTGATAGCACCTGTGAGAATTTTGAGTAAAGATGGAAAGAAGATATCAGGGATGGAGTGCATAAAGAATGAACTCGGTGAGCCTGACAAGAGTGGTAGGAGAAAACCTGTGCCTATTAAGGGTTCTGAGTTTGTAATAGATTTGGATATCGCCGTCCCTGCTGTAAGCCAAGCGCCTGATATGTCGTTTATAGCTGACAGTATGGGATTCAAGATGACAAACTGGGGGACAATATCTGTTGACCCTGATACATTTGCTACGAATATCAGCGGTGTATTTGCCTGCGGTGATTTCTTGACAGGGACAAGGGATGTGATAAATGTTATTGCAGACGGACATAAAACTGCAATGGCTATAGATAAGTTTATACGGGATGTTGATATGAAGAAGGATGATGAGGAAGATGAGATTGAAGAGGTTGTTGTAGGTTATCCCTATAAAGAGAGGGGATATGATAACATTGCAAGGCATACTGCAGTAACAATTGCTATTAAAGAGAGGGTTTCAAGTTTTAATGAAGTAGAAAAAGGTTTTATGGAAGAGGCTGCAATCTTGGAGGCGAAGAGATGCCTCCAGTGTAACCATATCTGGACTCAGGAGCCGGATAGATGTTTCCTCTGCAGAAACTGCGAGGAAGTATGTCCTATGAATTGTCTTACAGTAGCACGTCTTGACGAGCTTGAGCATAACAGACATTTCAATGAAGGGATACCTCTTAAAACTCTGAGGATTACGCCTGTCGCCATAGATTTGAATCTTTGTATAAGATGCGGGCTATGTGAGCAAGTATGTCCGACACATGCTATAAGCTTTAAGGTAAAGAGACTATGTGAGACTGCCGCTAAGATTAAAATAACAGAGGAAGTAGCAGATTGATTTTAAACTGTGATTACTGTTAAAAAGATAATGACACCGACTATAGATTTCAGAATGACACAGATAAAAAGATTTTAAAAAAACTTAATCTGTGGATAAAAAATTAGGTTTTTGTTGCCTCATTTCCCCCCCTGAAAAATCTGAATTCTGTTATTTCCTCTGTCAACAATATATATTTTATTTCCCTTATCAATATAGATATAGGATGGTTCATAAATCTCTCCATTACCCCATCCCTTCTTTAACATATTGAATTGAAAGTTCCCATCCTTCTTGAAAACCAGGACATTTCCCTTATGCTTATCCAGTACATATACGAATCTATTTGGACTGATTGCTATGCTTACAGGGAACTCAAATTCATTTGCCCTGCTCCCCCTTTTCCCAAAACTTGAGACACTCCCTTCTTTATTATTAAAAATATAAACTTTTCCCTCCAGTGTTGAGAGTGAATATATATTGCCTTCAGTATCTATCTGAACATCTGTAAGGTCAACAAATTTATTTTCAACGGCAATCTCTTTTAAAAATCTCCCGTTAGAATCAACTACAAGTATTCTTCCATTACCTCTGTCTGTTATATATAAATTGTCATCTTTATCAATTGCCAGATTATCGGGTAGAAACGGATTTTCTCTTGCTATGATATTCTTAATTTTTATTGGTTTAAAAATTTTTTTTGGTATGTCAATAAGGAATAATTCATCTCTTGCTGTACCGCCTACAACAAAAAACTGCTCTTTACTGTTTTTGACTATACTCGTAGGATATTTTAGTTTCCCGCCTGCATCAAATTCCGAGATAAAATTAAACTCATGGTCAAATGAGACAAGACGGTTATTTCCTGTGTCAGCAACATATAATCTCTTTTTTAATTCATCAAAAAATACGGCTGAAGGCTGATTAAACTTTCCCATTATCTTATCGCCGCTCAATGATGCAATGAGATTCAAATCTGCTGAAAAGAGATATGTTGGGGCAAGACAACTCAGAATCAACAAAATTATAAAAAATTTGCCATAGAGGCACGGAGACGCAGAGATTTTTTTAAATTTATTTTTTCTCTGTGCCTCTGTGTCTCTGTGGTTAATCAGGTTTTTGTTCATAGTTAAAATCTGTGGCATTGTTCACACAGTTCTTTATCCGGGTCAAGCCTGAGATTATATTTATATCCGGAGCCCATTGGGTTATGACATGTGATACAGTTCATCTCTTTTTTATTTCTGGGGTCAATGATATCAGGACCGACAGGGTGGGAAAAAATCTGCTGTTGTTCGTGGCATTTTTCAATATTGCATGATTCGCCTTCTTTTGTTTTTAAAAATGAAGTATTGTCTGAACCATGAGCCGAATGACATGCTGAACAGTTTTCCAGCTTTGGATGTTTGAATAAAGTTGATTTAGCAGTTATGCGCCTCTTTGTATCCTGATGGCATTTTAAACAGACCTTTTCTTCCCTTTTATCAAGGAGGTATTTAGCATCAGAGGCGTGTGGATTATGGCAATTCAGACAGGAGTTTTCTCTGTTTCCTATTACATGGCTATTTATCTTTTCAAAACTCTTTTTTGTATTTATATGGCAATTATAACAGAGGATTGTCCCATTACTTATTAACTTTAATGGGTCTTTAGAATTACTGTCATTGTGGCATGTTTTGCAGTCATTCTTTGCCATAGGCTGATGTATAGATGCTTTTAAAAGACTCTTACTATTGGAAGAGTGAGGATTGTGGCATGATGAGCAGTTTGCTCCTTCCACTGGATAACCGGAATGGCTGTCAATGAACAATTTTTCCTTTACCCTATGACATGATGAGCATAAATCTGCATTTCCCTTTTTAATGAGTCCTTCATTGGCGGATGAATGCGGGGCATGGCAGGTGATACATTGCCCTTTTTTTACAAGAGGGTGAGATTCTTTACCTGCCATAATAGAATCTTTGGAATGGCATGTAAGGCAAACCTCTCCCCCCTTTTTTATAAGAAGCTTGTCATTTGTGGATGAGTGAGAATTGTGGCAGATGAGGCATTTTCCATCTCTTACAGGGTCATGAATAATTGCCTGACTGAAGTCTCCACTTTTATCATCCTTATGGCATGTATAACATAGAGTCATTTCATTATTCTTTAAAAGACCTTTATGATTTGATGCATGCGGGTTGTGGCAAGAGATGCAGTTTCCATCTCTTACAGGGGCATGTGCCTTTTCTTCTGAAATCTTCTTTTGCAGTTCAGGATGACAGTCAAGGCAGGTTTTTTCACGGGTTTCTACATCTCTTGAAGGTTCTGAGGAAGTTATAGATAAACCTATGATAATTAAAGTAAAAATAGAATATTTATATAGATTTTTCATCTAAAAATACAGACCTTGTTTCTTCCGCCTTCCTTTGCTTTGTAAAGGGAATCATCTGCCCTTTTAATTAAATCAAGATAATTTGATACGTCTTCAGATATAGATGCTACCCCTAAACTAACCGTTACCTTTAATGGATTTTTCTCTGCCTTAAAGCTGTGAAACTCTATTTGCTTCCTTATTTTTTCAGCAAGTGTGCCTGTGTTATCTATATCAGTATCAATGGCAAGAACCGCAAACTCTTCCCCTCCGTATCTTGCAACAAAGTCAACCTTTCGGACTCCATGTTTAAGAATATATCCGACCTCTTTCAAAACACTGTCACCTTGAAGATGTCCGTATGTATCATTTATTGATTTGAAATGGTCTATATCCAGTAAAATCATTGAGAGGTTCTTCTTAAATCTTTTTGCCCTCTCAAATTCCATTTCAAAAATATCTTTAAAATATCTGTTGTTGTAAAGTTTTGTAAGTCCGTCTGTAATGGATAGATGCCTTGTTTCATCATATAGGAGCATGAGTTTAAATACCATTGAGAAATCTATGGCAAGAAGACGGATAATGTTTTCAGACTCCTTATCAAATGTTTGGGATTTAGTGGTATAGAGGGATATATTGCCTATATTTTCATTGTGTATATTCAGCGGGGCAGACAGTCTTGCAGTGATTTTATCAGATATGCTGTTATCTATTGCACAGCTATTATTAAGAAAGTGTATTTCTGCCTCTACTGTTTTTTGTTTATCATTATTGATGTCAAGAAGAATATGACCCTTTATTTCATTAATATCCTTATCTGACATGGGCTGCTTTAGTTCTATATATAGTTTAGTTTCATTAATATCAAAGAGGCATAGGCATAGAGATGAGTAGTCTATCAGGCTATTGACAAGCAATGAAGCCTCACTTAGAAGCTTGTTTCTATCATGAATAAAATTTGCAAGCCGTCCTACCTCATTGGAAAGAGTTGATTCAAAGAGCAGTCTGTCTAATAATTGGTTTAAACTGGATTTGATGGATTCCCAATCTGCAGCACCATGATTGTCAAGCAGATTTTTCTTTTTTGGAGAAGAGGTTTTGGAATTTTTCAGAAGCAGATTAATGGTCTCTTTAAGTATTGAGAAATCCGAGCTTTTAACTATGAATTTGTCTGCCCCTGCCCGTATCCCCCAGAATCTATCCTGCGGCTGGTCCATGCTTGTGAGCAAGATAATAGGGATATCAGAAGTTTCCTTGTTATTTTTTAGAAGCCTGCATAATTGATAGCCGTTTAATTCCGGCATCATTACATCGGAGACAACAATATCAGGAGTGTCCGTGAATGCACGGCTGACCCCTTCCATGCCATTACCTGCAGTTATAACATCAAACCCATCTTTCTGGAGAGACATTTGCAGTGAGACAAGCTGGGTTTTGCTGTCATCTATCACCAATACCCGTTTATTATTCATAATATATAAAATTTGCCACAGAGGCACGGAGACACGGAGATTTCTTTAACTTATTTTATTTCTCTGTGCCTCTGTGTCTCTGTGGCTTATTAGGTTTTTTTTCTGAATCCACCATATTATTTCGTTAGGAATCTGCTCAATATTACACACCTTCATAACAGCACCACTCTCAATTGCAACCTTTGGCATACCGAAGATAGCACTACTCTCCATATCCTGTGAAAGGGTAAAACCCCCTTCCTTTTTTATTGCCATCATCCCCACGGCACCATCCCTTCCCATGCCTGTAAGTATTATACCCATACAGTGCTCTCTATATACGGATGCAGAGGATTCCATTAAAAAATCCACTGAAGGACGGTGTCCCGAAACTGGCGGGGCATTACTCAGGAATATTTTTTTGTTATCTGTAATTCCCATGTGATAATTGTCAGGTGCAAGATAGACTTTACCCTTTTCAACAGGTTCGTTGTTTTCGCCAATTTTAATTTTGATTGAGCATCCATCCTGAAGCCATGTAACCAGTCCTTCAATAAATCCACGTGTTATGTGTTGTGCAATCAGAATCGGCAAAGGAAATTTTGAAGGCAGCTTATTTAGGATATAATTTAATACAGGCGGCCCGCCTGTTGAGGCTCCGATAACTAAGATGCTGTTTCCATCGGAAGAAATAGATATTCCTTTTGGACGATGTTTTTTACTTTCCAGAGGAGTTGGCTTAAAAGTTTTTTTGAAGGGGCGGACCCTTGATACAATTTTAATTCGCTGTATGAGTTCCTCTGCCATATCATCTGATGACTTGCCGGCTGTCAGTATTCTGGGCTTTTCAAGGACATCCAATGCCCCGAATTTTAGTGCATTAAAGGTAACATTTAAGTCATCATTTATAGAGGCACTAAAGACCAATATCGGGGTTGGAGTTTTTGCCATTATATGCTTGGTTGCCTCAAAACCGTCCATTATAGGCATGCGGATATCCATTGTAATAACATTCGGTTTTAATTTATTAGTCATCTCTATACACTCTTTGCCATTTTTTGCCCAGCCAATGACCTGTATCTCCTTATCCTTGATAAGGGTCATCCTTATAATCTCTGCTATTGTCGGTGAATCTTCTGTAATCAATACTCTAATCATAGTAAATACAGTCTAAAAGTCTAAGAGCCTATGAGTCTAAGAGTAAAAACAACTTTTAGACTTTTAGCCTTTTAGACTCTTAGACTCTTTATATATTTGTCAGCCGTTTTATGGTTGTTAATAAATTTGACTGGTCAAATGAGCTTTTGACTATGTATGCATCTGCACCTACCTGCATTCCTCTTTTTTTATCTTCATCCGATTCCATGGCGGTAACAAGTATGACAGGAATTTTGCTGTATCTGTTATCCTGTTTGATTTTCTCTGTCAATTCAAGGCCGTCCATGTTTGGCATCTGGACATCGCTTACAATAACATCAAAATTCTTTTCATGCAGCTTTAAAATTGCGTCCTGTCCATCAATGGCGGTTACTACATCA
>DNJG01000038.1 GCA_003489165.1 Nitrospinota bacterium
TGGCATAAAGAAGGACGATATGCCAAAGGTGTTTGAGGAGTTCCGCCAGATAGATTCATCATCAGTCAGGAAAGAGGGGGGGACTGGGCTGGGGATGGCAATAAGCAGAAAATTTATTGAGCTCCACGGAGGCGAGATATGGGTTGAGAGCAGGCTTGGCAACGGCTCAATATTTCATTTTATTGTTCCAGCAGGTGAGACAGTTGCAAGAGAAAAGGGAGGGAGGATTGAAAAGGCAATAACTCCGATTGATAAAAAGGAAATGGTTGTAATGGTTATTGATGATGAGGTAAATTCTATAATCCTTTTCAGCAAGATATTGGAAAGAGAGGGTTATAAAGTTATTGGCATTCACTCTCCTGTGAAGGCGGTTGAGCAGGTAATTGAGCTGATGCCTGATATTATTATACTTGATGTAATAATGCCTGGGATTGATGGATGGGATATAATCCAAAAATTAAAATCAAATCCACAGACAAAGGGGATTCCTGTTATATTCTGCAGTATAATGGCTGATAAGAAGAAGGGCTTCAGTCTCGGCGCATCAGAATATCTTGTAAAACCTGTGAGCGATGAAGACCTAATACGGGCATTGAATAGACTTAACGGCACTATAAAAAATATTCTGGTGATAGACGATAATCCAAGAGATGCAGAACTTGTGGGAAGATTTTTAATTAATCGTGGGTATAATGTAAAGCTTGCATACAGCGGGATGGAGGGTATAAACCAGATAAAGAAATATAATCCGGGGATGATAATAGTTGACCTTATGATGCCTGATATAGATGGATTTGCAGTTATAGAGGAGGTAAAGAGGGACCCTCTTACAAAGGATATGCCTATAATTGTAATATCGGCAAAGGATATTACAGTAGATGATAAAAAAAGGATGAATGGTCATATAGAGGGGTTTATAAGCAAAGGGTTTTTGAGTGAGGAGGAACTTATAGGGCAGGTGATGAATGCATTTGCAAAGGCGGCCAGTAAGATATGAAAGAGAATAATTTTAAAACTATTCTCTATATTGAAGATGACAGGGCAAGTCTGATATTAGTCAGGAGGATATTAGAGTCCCATGGATACAAGCTTATAGAGGCATCTAATGCAAAGGACGGCATAAGCAAAGCTGAATCTTATAAACCCGACCTTATACTAATGGATATTAACATACCAGGCATGAATGGATATGAGGTAACGACAAAATTAAAGGCTACCTATCATCTATCTTCAATTCCAATAGTTGCCCTTACATCTCTATCAGGTAATGGCGAGAAGGAGATGGCTATAATGGCAGGATGTGATGGCTTTATATATAAGCCTATTGATGTGGAAAAATTTCCGAATCTTATAGCTCAGTATCTATCAGGGAAGAAGGATGAAGTGGCACATCAGAAGAAATCTGATTATTTGAAGGAATACAGCAGAAGGCTTGTAGCAAGGCTTGAGGAAAAGATAGATGAAGTGTCAAAGGCAGAGAAAGAGTGGGAGGATACCTTTAATGCCATAGCCGATATGATATCTATCCATGATAAGAATGGGAGGGTTATAAAGGCGAATCTCTCTTTTTATAATAGAGTTGGCATATCTCCTGATAAGGTTGTGGGACAGATGTGTAATAAGATATTCTACAATCATGATGGAATGAATAATGACTTTCCATGTGACAGAACTATAAAAAGCTTAAAACCCGTATCAATTGAGATGCAAAACTCCCATCTTGATGGCGTGTTCCTTGTCAAAACATATCCGATTCTTGATGAAAAAATGGAATTCATCGGTTTTGTGCATGTGGCAATAGATATTACGGAAAAGAAACAGATGGAGGAGCAGGTTTTACAGATGGAAAAACTCTCCGAGGTTGGTGAGTTAGTTTCAAGTCTGGCTCATGAACTCAACAACCCTATAACGGGGATAATGGGTTATATTGAACACATGATGGATTTAGACAAAAGCGAAGAGATAGAAAAGGGATTAAAGGTTATACAAGGAGAGGCGGAGAGGTCTGCAAAAATAATCCGTTCACTCCTTGATTTTTCCCGCAAACATTCACATGAAAAGGTGGAGATTAATGTAAATAATATGATTGAAACAGTTCTCACGCTTAAAGGACACCAGATGAGGAATGACAGCATAAAAATTGTAAGAGAATTTGAAGAACCGGGTCCTATTGTAATTGGGGATTTTAATCAGATCCAGCAGGTGGTATTAAATATTATAAATAATTCCCATTACGCAATGTACCATCACAAGCAGAAGGGAACGCTTGTCATAAAGACATCTGAAAGTGATTCGTCAGTTCTATTAATTTTTGAGGATGACGGGATGGGGATTAGGAAGGAAGATATAAAGAGGATATTTGAGAAATTCTTTACAACTAAAGAGGTTGGAAAAGGGACAGGTCTTGGATTATCTATATGCAAGAAGATTATTGCAGAACATGGCGGGACTATTGAGGTGGAGAGTGAGGTAGGGAAGGGTAGCAGATTTATTGTAAAACTGCCAAAGGCATAAGCCACAGAAACACAGAGAAGGAAAAAATAATTTTTGCCACTGACTAACACAGACTTAAGAAAAAGAAAGAAGTTGAGATGTTAAGAGGATAAGAAGTTAAGTTTCTAAACCTCATAACTTCATAACTTCTTATCTTCTTTTTTTATTTTGTAAGTGTAAGTCTGTGGCTAATTTTTTTATTATGAAAAAGAAATTATTAAAAAGGCTTGAATCGGAGATACTTATTTTAGATGGTGCGACAGGGACAATGCTTCAGAAAAAGGGGATGAAGCCTGGCTCATGTCCTGAGGAGCTTAATCTGTCAAACCCTGCCATAATAAAAGAGGTGCACAGGGAATATATAGAGGCAGGTGTAGATATCATAACAAGCAATACATTCGGTGGGAACAGAATCAAGCTTTCAGAATATGGGATTGAGGGGAAATTGGCTGAGATAAATACTGCTGCTGTAAAGATTGCAAAAGAAGTTGTCGGTTCGGCAGGGTCAAGAGGGAAAAAATGTCTTGTTATGTCAACCATAGGTCCTACGGGGAAGTTTTTGAAGCCTATCGGGGACTTAAGTTTTGATGATGCATATGCCATTTTTAAAGAGCAGATTTCTGTCTGTGTCAAGGCGGGTGCGGATATAATTGGATTTGAAACATTCTCTGATATGAAAGAGATAAGGGCAGGATTAATAGCGGCACGGGATGTGTCTCCTGATATACCGATACTTGCAATGATGACATTTCAGAATGATATGAGGACAGTTGTTGGGACAGACCCCGAAACAGCCTCTATAGTTTTAAATGCATTAGGTGCTGACCTCGTCGGCGGAAATTGTAGTCTTGGTCCCGAAGGCCTTATTGAGATATTCAGGAGGATGAATAGTATCAGTCGTAAGCCTCTTGTATTTCAGCCGAATGCAGGGATGCCTGAACTGTGCAATGGAGTTACCTGTTATCCTGCATTGCCTGAAACCATGGCAGAGTATGCGGTGAAATTTGCAAAGGAGGGTGTGAATATAATAGGCGGATGCTGTGGCACAACACCTGAACATCTTAAGGCAATAGTTAAGGCGGTAAAGAGGATAAAACCAAGGAAGAGAAAGATGCCTTCTTATACTGCAGTATCAAGCAGAACAAAGAGTGTATTTTTTGGATATAGTAACCCACCTGTAAGGATTGGTGAGAGAATTAATCCCACAGGGAAAAAACTATTGTCTGCCGAATTGAAAGAGGGGAATGTATCTATTATCCGCGATGAGGCAAAGAGAGAGGCAGACGCAGGGGCGGATATACTTGATGTGAATGTGGGGGCACCAAGGGTTGATGAGATTAAGATGATGGAAAAAGCAGTCTTTACGATTCAAGATGCTGTTAATCTTCCATTGATGCTTGATTCAAATAATCCTTCTGTTCTGGAGGCAGGTCTTAAGGCTTCAGACGGCAAGGTAATAATAAACTCCGTTAATGGAGAGGAGAAAAGCTTAAAGACCATACTCCCTCTTGCTAAGAAGTATGGCGCTGCAGTCCTTGGGCTTACCCTTGATGAGAAAGGGATTCCAAAGACCGCCGAGGGGAGATTTAAAATTGCAGATAGAATCTTAAAAAGGGCTGTAAAGCTCGGCATTCCGAAGGAGGATGTATTGATAGACTGTCTCACGCTTACTGTCAGTGCCGAGCCGACACAGGCATTAGAGACACTGAAGGCATTAAAGATGATAAAAGGAAGACTTGGACTATCAACAATTCTTGGTGTGAGTAATGTTTCATTTGGACTGCCTTCCCGTCCAATAATTAATTCTACATTTCTGACAATGGCATTGGAGTCAGGGCTTGATGCATCAATTATAAACCCTATGGACAGCAGGATGATGGAGGCATTTGATGCCTCTCTTGTCCTGATTAACAGGGATTTGAGGGCAGAGAGATATATAAAAAGATATGCACAGAAGACAGAAGACAGAAGTCAGAAGACAGAAGTTGAAGAAAAACCAAAAACAATAACTGAAAGACTTAAAAGGGCAATCATTGAAGGAGATAAAGAAAGGATTGCTGTATTGGTGGACGAGGCGTTAAAGGAAGGAATGAAGCCAATGGATGTGAGCAGTATTGCACTCATACCAGGACTTGAAGAGGTTGGGAGGAGGTTTGAAAAGGGGATATATTTTCTCCCCCAGATTATACTCTCTGCAGAGACAATGCAGTCTGCCTTCGGGAGATTGAAGCTGGAATTTAAAAAGACTGAATTTGCCTCTCTTGGAAAAGTTGTTATGGCAACAGTGCAGGGGGATATACATGACATTGGAAAAAATATTGTCTGCACATTATTGCAGAATTATGGGTTTGATGTAATAGACCTCGGCAAGAATGTGCCGGCTAAGACAATTTTAGATGAAGCAGTCCAGAGAGATGCAGATATTGTAGGACTCTCGGCACTTATGACGACTACAATGGTTGAGATGGAGAGTGTAATAAGGCTTTTCAGGTCGGAAGGGGTTGAGTTGCCTATAATGGTAGGCGGTGCAGTCCTTACGCGGAAATATGCAGAGGAGATAGGGGCGGATGGATATGCAAAAGATGCAATGGAGGCTGTGGCAAAGGCAAAGGAGTTAATGAGTTTAAGAGTTGAGGAGTTAAAGAAGTGACAAAGATAAAAAGGTTATATGAAATTTATAGAAAAGATAAAAAACTCAGACAGGGTATTATTTACGCTGGAGATAGTTCCGCCTGAAAAGGGTTACAGCCTCAGAGAACTCTTTGATACTATAGAAAGTGTAAAGGAATTTAGTCCTGCAGTCATTGATGTTACCTACCACAGGGCTGATTGTATACAGGTTAGAGATAAAAATGGCTTAACCATAAAGACGATGAAGAGAAAGAGGCCCGGGACTGTAGGAATCTGCTCTGCAATAATTAATAAGTTCGGCATTGATCCCATCCCCCATATAATCTGCGGAGGTTTTACAAAGGAGGAGGTAGAGGATATATTGATTGACCTCCATTTTCTCGGTATAAATAATCTCTTGCTGCTTCAGGGGGATAAATTGGCAGACGAGCCTCACTTTATGTCAACGAAAGGGGGATATTCCTATGCGTATGAGCTCGTTGAAAGTGTCTCTAATATGAATAAGGGATTGTTTCTTGGCGATGAGACGATTATGGAAGAGAAGTTTGATTTCTGCATCGGGGTTGCAGGGTATCCTGAAAAGCATTATGCGGCAAAGAGCTTTGAAGAAGACCTGAAAAATTTAAAGAACAAGGTTGATAAGGGGGCAGACTATATAGTCACCCAGATGTTTTTTGATAATCAGAAATATTTCAATTTTGTAAGAGAGGCGAGGAGGCTCGGAATTTCTGTTCCGATAATCCCGGGCATTAAGCCTATAACAAGCAAGAAACAGCTCAAGATTGTGCCGCAGAAATTCTTTACAGATATTCCTGTGGAATTGTCAAGGGAGATTAATTCATCCGATGATAGTGAAAGAATAAAAGAGATTGGCATACAATGGTGTGTAGAGCAGTGCAAGGAGCTTATGAAAAATAAAGTTCCGGCACTTCACTTTTACACACTGGGAAAGGCTTATCCGACTGTTGATGTCTTAAGAAGAATCTTTTAAAAGAGAGTGTCAGTAATTAGTGTCAGTGTCAGTTAAAGAAATTGATTTTCTTCTCACACTCACACTGACACTTACACTGTTCCTTTATACAGGGCACACATTACAGGGTCGGGTGATGTTGAAGTATCAGCCCTGAACCTGCAGCCGCCCTGGCATTCCTTAATATATATACAGTCATGACATTGTAAATCTTTTAAAGGCATGTGGTAGTTTCTCTCCCAGCAGTTTTTTAAACCCTCTTCTATATTCCCGAGCGGCCTGTCTTCATAAAAGCCGCACTTACAAACTTTACCGTTTGGCATTATTGTGCATATATGCC
>DNJG01000132.1:0-170 GCA_003489165.1 Nitrospinota bacterium
CAGTTAACAAAAACTACCGGGTGCTTCCCCTTTCCCTCTGGATATGTGCCGGTAATCCAGTTAATGGGCTTTCTATGTCCTGTCTCTTTTATAAATTTTTCATATCTCTCATTTGTTACCTCATATTTATCAATATAAAATGCCTTCTTCATATAGGCTGCATGGGCAGG
>DNJG01000132.1:242-8840 GCA_003489165.1 Nitrospinota bacterium
TTGGTTCCTTTCCTTTTCTCCTGTCAACACCCTCTCTCTTTTTTATCTCTGAAACCACATTAATCCCTTGCGAAGGGGGGGTATGGCAATCTGAACATTCGGGATTTTTGAGAGGGTCGAATCTCTCTCTGTAGACCCCATCGTGACAACCGAGGCAATCTTTGATAGAGATATCTTCATTAGTCCTATGATTTGATGGNNGCAGTATCAAATTTTACAATTTGCCAATTCTAAATGCAAGGCAAGACTTTTAAACCTCCCCTTTTTTTATTTTGACAAGCATAGATTCTATTGCTATAGTATCAGCATGACAACTAAAGTCATGAAGATATGGATGACAGTAATCTTTGCAGTTCAAACTGTTATTATTCTAGCAATAATAAAGTTTTCCTTTGTAAAGTAAAATTATGGCAATAATTGCTAAATTATATCCCCTTAGACTCTTTTTCATAAAATGATAATACTCCGTTATTTCCTTCCTTTGTTTCTTTTCATATTTATAGCAGTGGCATACAAATCTGCAGATGCACAGCCTGGCTTTGCGAGAAAGCATGAGATAGCCTGTATGCTCTGCCATTCTACATGGCCAAGGCTGAGCGAGTTTGGATTTAATTATATGCTCAATGGCTATCAACTGCCAGATACAGAAGGCGGTGGAGAGGCAGGCAAGATAAAGGTTGCGGATGATATGCCGTTGGATAGCCCTGCTGCATTTCCGCCTTTTAGTCTAAGGCTGGAAGGCAAAACATATATAAGCAGGACAACCCATACAACTGCAGGTGAAAATGAACAGGCAGGGGGGTTGTTTTCATCTGGTGAGATGGCAGGAAATATAATCGGCGGCGGGACACTTACAAAAAATGTTTCTTACTGGTTTGAGCTTCCTCAAGGGTCATCTCAGGATAAAATCACAGGGCGCATAACCGAATCAATGTTTCTTGGATTTCATAATATCTGGGGACCTGGTAATTTTAATGTCAGGTTCGGTTCGCTTATGAGTTCTGACCTTGATGCTGTCCACAGCACGAGGAGGGTTGTAAGCGGCAAGTCCCTTATCCCGATGCCTATGAACTGGAGCGGCGAAAACAGCACTGGGAGGGCAGGCAGTAATGACCTTGGAATCAGTCTTTATGGACGCCCAAGCTTCGGCTATTTTACTTATGAACTTGCTATAAATCAGGGGAATGGTGGAAGTGCCGACAATGATAATGATGCAAATACTGCCTATACAGGGCTATTGAGGGGGGATTTCGGGGCAGTTGCTGCCTCTGTCAGATATTTTACCAATCCTCAGGGGTTTGGAGGAACAAAAGGCAATAGAACTTATAAGAGCGAGGTGGGAGAATGGGTGGCTGGCATCAGATACGCATCACAAAGGTTTGATTTAGATTTTCTTTATGATACGACAATCCAGAGTGATGTCTCATCGACAGGAATCGGGACAAGGAGGGAATCAACAGGCTTTATGATTGAAGGGCTTTTACGGCTAAACGAATCTTTTCAATTCGGTGCAATTTATGAGACACTCAGCGAAAGAGATGGTGGTGCAGATTCAAATAAAGATGCTGACTTTGCAATTGAGGGTGCATGGTATATTACACAGAATTCAAGAATAATATTCAAGTCCCTCTGGGACTTGCAGGATGATAAATATAAAGACAAATACACTGTCGGTGGTGAACAGAAGAGTATTGATGGTAGTAAGATTACAGTCGGATTTGATGTAGCATTATAATAGCGTTTAGACAGGATTAACAGGATAATCAGGATTAATAAAAACTCTAATTTATATTCTTTTGGTAATCCTGTATATTCTGTCTAATTTTAAAATTATTTAGGAGAGAAAAGATGCTTCAGTTCATGAGAGATTATGCTAAATCGTGGTTTATAAAAATAATTCTGTGGACAGTTGTTGCCTCATTTATCGGCACAATGTTTTTAGTATGGGGTATGGGGGGAGAGACATCTACTGGTGTTGTTGGAACGGTTGATGGGAAAAAAATAGTATATAGCGAGTATCAGGAATCTTATAAAAGGCTATTGGACTTTTATAAGAAGCAGCAGGGGGATATAAATGAAGAACTGTTTGCTCCACTTATAAAGAAGGCTGTGATTGACTCTCTTGTAACAAGAAAACTGCAATTGTCTGTTGCTAAGCAGGAGGGGTTAGTAGTAGCGGATGAAGAGACTATTGATGAAATTCAAAGGATGGATATATTTAAAAGGGATGGCAGATTTGATAAAGATTTATATATAAGAATACTGCAGGCAAATAGAATGAACCCCGGCGGTTTTGAAGATGCAGTGAGAGAAGACCTCATTGTTAAAAAGGTAGAAAATCTCATTAAGGATGGTGTTAAGGTCTCAAAAAAAGAAGTTAAGGATGCCTATGTCCGTGCAAATGAAAAGGCGGATGTTGATTATTTAATATTGACACCTTCCAATTTTATAAACCGTGTTATATCTGCTCCGGATAAAACAGAAGAATTTTACAATAATAACAAATCCCTTTTCCAGAGAGCGGAGGAGATGATTGTTGAATATATCACAGCTGACTTAAAGGATTTTGAGGTTAATGTTAAAATAGAGGAGAGCAGGGTAAGTGAATATTATAACGGGCATATAAATGAATATAAGATTCCAAAGAGGGTAAAGGCAAGCCATATACTAATTGCTGTCTCACCTGATGCAGATGAAAATGCAGAAATTGAAGGGCGGGCAAAGGCGGAAAAAGTGTTACAGGAATTTAAAGGGGGCGGGGATTTTTCTGAACTGGCAAAGAAATATTCTGATGACCCTAATAAGGTTAAAGGCGGTGACCTTGGCTTCTTTTCAAAGGGGCAGATGGTAAAACAATTTGAGGATGCCGCATTTGCCTTGAAAGAGGGGGAATTGAGTTCTCCTGTCAGGACTCCCTTTGGTTACCACATAATAAAGGTTGAGAAGATTGAAGACGAGAGGACAAAAGCTCTGTCAGAGGTAAGAGAGGATATTGTAAGGATTTTAAAAGAGGGTGATGCAAAAAATATTGCAAAGACTGAACTTGAAGGCATAAGAAAGGATGCAGATTTAAAGAGTGCAGATTTTAATACTGTTATAAAAGGGAAACAGCATTTTACTGCCTCTGGAGGCGGTTTTAAAAAAGATGATAGAGAACACCCTGTTTTAAGCAGGGCTGCGTTTACATTAAAAAAGGGAGAGGTAAGCGAGATTTTAGAGGATGGAGGGAAGTTTTACATATTGAGGTATAAAGAGAAAAGGGATGCATTTATACCTAAATTTGAAGAGATAAAGGGAGAGGTGGAGAAGGCATACAGGGATGAGGAGGCAAAAAAAATAGTTGACCTTGAGGCAGGCAGGATTCTTGAGGATTTGAAAAAGGGGAAGGAGTTTAAGAAGGTAGCTGATGAGTTAAAGGCTATGAAGGGTGCTACAGGATATGTTACAAGAAATACGATAGCATCAAGCATCGGGAGAGATGAAAATCTCGTACAGATAGTATTTAATACCAAAAAGGGTGATTACAATAAGGTCAAGGTGAATGATAATTATTTTTTGGTATATATTAAAGATAGAGCGGGAATTGATGAAAAGAAATTTCAGGAAGAGGAAAAGGGGTTTACAGATAAGATGTTAATGGAAAAACAGAATTATGCCTATCAGCAGTGGCTTGAAAATACAAAAAAGGCGGCTGAAAATACAGGAAGGATAAAGATAACGAAGGGATTCGTATAAACCCTTAACCACAGATTTCACAGATTTTCACAGCGTGGCAAAGTTACAACAAAAAAAATACAGAAGCAACCACAGATAAACACGGATGAACACAGATAGAAAAAGAATTTTAAAAGCTTTTATCTGTGTCCATCTGTGGTTTCATTAAGTTTTTCTTTTTTTAGTCAGTGAAAGTCTGTGGCTGATTTATTTCACTTGCACAAAATCAATCCGCCTTTTCTCTAAACTGACATTTTCCACTTTTACCTTTACCCTGTCTCCCATCCTGAATCTTTTCTTTGTCCGTCTTCCCATGAGAGAATGGTCTCTCTCATTTAAGGCATAATAATCATCAGTCATGCTTGATACATGGATAAGCCCCTCAACAAAGATTTCCTCCAGTTCCACAAATAAACCGAAAGATGTTACGCCTGATATAATCCCTTCATATTCATCACCTGTTTTCTCCAGCATGAACTGGACCCTCTTTAATTCAACAATATCATTTTCTGCCGCATCTGCAGTTCTTTCTTTCTCTGAAGAGTGTTGGGCAATCTTAGGTAGCCTTTCCTCCCATATGTCTAATCTCTTTTTTGGAATATGCTTCTTTTTTATTATTTCTTTTAAAAGTCTGTGGACAATTAAGTCAGGATATCTCCTTATTGGAGATGTAAAGTGGGTATAGTTCTCAAAGGCAAGACCAAAGTGACCGATATTTTCAGGTGAATACCTTGCCTGTTTCATGTGCCTTAAGGTTATTGTAGATATAAGCAGCTCTTCAGGTTTCCCTTTGATACTATTTAGCAGTTCCTGAAATCTCTTTGGATGAAACTTACTCTCCATACCTTTTTTAAAAACAGGGATTTTCAGGTGATAGCCAAAATTTGATACGAATTCACTTAGCTCTATTATTTTTGACTGATCGGGTTCATCATGCACCCTGTATAGGGCAGGTATCTCCATTTTTGTAAAGTGCATGGCTACAGTCTCATTTGCCACGAGCATGAATTCCTCAATAATTTTATGGGCAATATTCCTTTCTGCCTTTATTATATTTTCTGGTTTGCCCATCAGGTCAAGGATTATATAAGGCTCAGGGAGGTCAAAATCAATACTACCCCTTCTCATCCTTCTTTCTCTCAAAACCTCGCACAATTCTTTCATTAAATAAAAATCTTTAAGTAAGTAGGAATATCTTTCTTTAAGTTCCATACTTGTAACTTTGAGCTTTGAACTTTGAACTTCATTTAGTATCTCTGCCACATCTGTATAAGTCATCCTCTCTCTACTATTTATAACAGTTTCAGCAAAACGATAATCTATTAGTTCGCCGTATTTATCAAACTCCATTAATGCACTAAGAGTCAGCCTGTCTACCTTTGGTTTCAGACTGCATATCTCGTTGGAGAGTTGAAATGGGAGCATAGGAATTACCCTGTCAGGGAAATATACACTCGTTCCCCTCTTAAATGCCTCATTATCAAGGATATTCCTCTCTTTCACATAATGACTTACATCGGCAATATGGACACCTAACATATAATTGCCATTATTAAGCCTCTCAACATATACAGCGTCATCAAAATCCTTTGCCTTTTCTCCGTCTATGGTAACTATATTTTTATCTCTTAAATCGAGTCTTCCTGTGATTTCATCATCTGTAACATCTTTTTGAACGGCATCTGCCTCTTTTAAAACATCTATTGGAAATTTTGAGGGTATATCATATTTTCTCAGGACAATATCTATCTCTACATCGGGGTTATCGGGATAACCGATAATCTCTGTTATCCTGCCTTCAGGATTTCTGTTTTTCATTGGATAGGCTGTAATCTCTGTTATGACTGCATGCCCCCTCTTAGCCTTTCCGCTATATTTAAACGGTATATAAATATCATGGCTTATTCTCCTGTCATCAGGTATTACAAAGCCAAAGTGGCCGCTCGGCTCATATATGCCGACTATTGTTTTATGCCCCCTCTCCAATATTCTTATGATTCTTCCCTCTTTCTTCCCGCCTTTTTGGGCTGATTCAGCCCTGCAGATAACTTTATCACCGTGCATTACCTCTCTCATATTTCTGGGATTTATAAACAGGTCTTCTCCGCCGTCTTCAGGGATAACAAATCCATAACCGTCAGGATGCCCCTGCACAACACCTGTAACAAGATTCATTTTTTCGGGGAGTCCAAATCTATTTCCTTTTATTTTAATAATCTCTCCATCACTTGCCAGCCCCCTGATTAATGTCCTGAAGGAGCTTCTATTCTCTGAAGAGATATTAAAATTTTTTATTAATTCCTTCATTGTAAGTGGACGATAAACAGACTCCCTCATAAATTTTAAGATTTCCTGATTTGTAATTTTCATAGTATTAAAATTTGGAACACGAATTTCACAAATATACAAATGGCACGAATAAGAAGTAAATAAAAGTCAAAATATAATTATTTGTGTAATTCGTCAATTTGTGTCATTCGTGTTAAGGTCTTTTTCCCTTTGGTTTAATAATTAATACAAACTCTCTCTTCTTCTCCCTGTCTTTAATTTTTGCCAATATTTCATCCGTCCTGCCTCTTAAAATCTCCTCTGTATCAGTTGTGAGGTCCATACACAGGATAACATAAGTTTCTCTCCCCAGCACATCCATAACATCTTTTAAGAGTGTAAGAAGCCTGTATGGTGTATCCATAAGGACAACAGGAAACTCTCTTCTAATCCTTAAAAGCTCTTTTCTCCGTATATCACTCTTGGGAGATAAAAAACCGTAATAGATAAACTTATCAATAGGGATTCCTGCTACAACAAGTGCAGACATAATGGACGAGGCACCGGGAACTGGGACTAATTTTATTTTTGATGAGATTGCCTCTTTTATAAGATAGTTTCCTGTATCGGCAAAGACAGGTGTTCCGCAATCTGTAATAATGGCGAAGTTTTTACCATTCTTGAGTTCATTTATAATCTCTGGTGTGTCTTTTTTCTCATTATGCTCGCTTAGTCTCCTTAATGGTTTCTCAATTTCATATTTTTTAAAGAGCCTTCTCCCTTCTTTAAATTCCTCACAGATTACCTCATCAACTCCTTTAAGGACATTGAGAGCCCTGAGGGTTATATCATCATAATTGCCTATTGGTGTTGAGACTATGTATATTATCCCTGCCATTTTCCCCTCAGTTGCCCGCAAGCTGCTGATATATCTGCTCCCTTACTCTTTCTTATAATGGTAGTATAATGCTGTGAAATGAGGATGTTCCTAAAATCTTCTACATTCTTATAATCTGGTGCCTCATAATCAACTCCTTCAAAACTGTTAAAGGGTATAAGGTTAATCTTACATTTTATACCTTTAAGCATATTTGAAAGTTTTTTTGCATCCTCAATGGAATCGTTTAACCTTTTTATCATAACATACTCAAATGTAATCCTCCTATTAGGTGGAAGTGGATATTCTTTTAATGTTTTAAGCAATTCTTCAATTGGATACTTTTTATTTAAAGGCATGATTTTATCTCTCGTCTCATTATCTGATGCATTAAGGGAGACAGCCAGATTTATTTTAAGATTCTCTCTTGCAAGTTTCTTAATTTCTGGAATTAGCCCCGATGTGGATAGGGTTATTCTTTTTGCTGGAATCTTTAGTCCATGAGGGGATATCATAGTTTTTATGGACTTGATGACATTTGCATAGTTATCAAGAGGCTCACCCATCCCCATGAGGACAATATTTGTTATATCCTTCTTTTCTCGTCGGGCAGCAAGAATCTGCTCTATTATTTCATAGTGGTTTAAATTTCTAATAAATCCACCCTTTCCTGTAAAACAGAATGCACAGTTTAATTTACAACCTACCTGTGTGGATATACATAAGGTGAGTCTGTCTTCATCAGGGATTAGGACACTCTCTATACTATTCCCATCCTCCAACATAAAAAGATATTTTTCAGTGCCGTCCTTTGAAACTCTTTTATCTGTAATAGAGAGGCGGGGTATATAGGCTAATTCACTTAAGCGGTTCCTGAAAGTAAGGGAAAGATTTGTCATCTCCCCTATACTACTCACATCGTTTTGAAATACCCATTCATATATTTGGCGTGCTCGGTAGGGTTTTTCTTCAAGTGAGGATACAAGGTCTTCCATCTCCTGAAGGGAGAGATTTTTTAAATTAAGCTGCTGCATTTTAAGATGATTCCCAGCTATTGCCATCCCATACGTAAATTATTACCCTTCCTGAGCTGGATACAGCGACTGCATAGGACTCGTTTTTTGTATTTGTTATGTAAACAGTCCCTGAATCTGCTGTCCCGCGGGGTGAAAAATCACACGCATCCCCCCCAAAGGTGATAAAGTCAGTTGGTGTACCACCACCACTTACTCCACTACTTACGTTTGTTCCAACACCAAAGCTTATCCCATCAGAGAGTGTTGATGTTCTAATAGCTATATCAAGCGGGTCGGTTGTATCGGCATATATATCATCACTGTCATTATCATCATAAATTGAATAACTACTGCCTGTAAATTTCACTGCAAAGGTATTGTTCTCTGAAACAGCCTTCATTCTTGCAAACTGAAATGACGAAGATATATCCCTTGCTGCACCTTTTAGTCTCATTGTGGGGATGTAGGTAAGGAAAGAAGGGATTGCAATTACCATCATTATTCCAAAGATGGAAAGAGTTACAATCAATTCTATTAATGTAAAACCATTCTTGTTATTCAATTTTTTAAGCATATAAAAATTTGCACAGAGGCACGGAGACACAGAGGTTTTTAAACTTATTTTTTTCTCTGCGCCTCTGTGTCTCTGTGGCTTATTAGTGTTTTGTTCATCTTACCTCACCCTTCAAGATAATCTTAACAGAAGGGGTCTTTGGGTCATTT
>DNJG01000135.1 GCA_003489165.1 Nitrospinota bacterium
TATTATCAAGGCAACACAAAACGGTGGAACTATTCTGGAGAATTATTTTCTGGCAGTAGATTTTAAAAAAATCCTCTCCCTAAATACCCCTGCAGCAGATGATAGACTGAAGGCTGAAGTTCCAGAGACCCATATACCAGTTATAAAAAAAGAAGTTAAGACTTCAAATAGTTTTGCCAGCTATATCTTTACAAGGAACATGAGAAGGGGAGATAGGCAGGAGGACGTTAAAAACCTTCAAACCCTTTTAAAATCGGATTCTTCAGTTTATCCGGAAGGTCTTATTACCGGCTATTTCGGCTCAAAGACAAAGTCAGCAGTTATAAGATTCCAGGAAAAATATGCCTCAGAAATACTGTCGCCTCTTGGACTTAACTCTGGTACAGGTTATGTTGGTCCTTTTACACGGGCAAAATTAAATACCATGTCTGACTCAAAAATCACTTCTATTTATGAAACCCCTTTCTCTGTTGAAAGTCTTGCAATCGCTGATGCAGTAAGGAATAAAATAGTTGAGTGGAAAAAATACTGGGAGAAAAAAGATATTGAAAAATATATGTCTTACTATTCAAATAGGTTTAAATCAGGCGAAAGTAATCTCTCGGCATGGAAGGAATATAAAAATAATTTTAATAAGAGACATAATGGGATTGAAATATCCATAGACAATATACAGATAAGAAGAGAGAGAAAAATGCTGATAACATCATTTCTCCAAAGATTCAAATCAGATAAGATGGAGAGTGTCGGGACAAAAACACTTTATTTTGAAGATGACGACGGCGAGTGGAAGATAAAGGATGAGAAGTGGAATAAATATACCGAGAAGGATAATCAGAATATACATCCTTATGTTATTCATATATTTTCTTACAGGAATAGAGAATCTGCCTTAAAAGAGGTTAATTATTTCAGAAAAAAGGGTTACTCTGCTTATGATGTATCGTTTAAATTACCTGAAAAAGGTGTCTGGTACAGAGTCTTGATTGACAGATTTTCATCAAAGGAAGAGGCGCAGGAATTTGCAATGACAATTACTAAGGAGGGACATGCAGATTATGCAAAGGAATTGTATCTGCCATATGCAATAGAAACAGGAATGTTTGAATCACATAAGGATGCAAGCAGGGAACTTTTGAAATTAGGGAAAATGGGCTATTCCTCCTATCCATTGATGGTATGCAGTTCTGATAAATGCTCACATCAGATACTTATCGGGGCATACGGCAATGCCAGCAATGCTGCCCCAATATCCGAGGAACTTAGCAGTAAAGGCATTCAAAATAAAATCATCCAGCCATGAAAGCCGTGGAAATATTACTTAAGTTTTCTTCCTAATCTTTTCCAATCTCTCCTTTATCTCTGCCTCTTTCCCCTGTCCATCAGGCTCATAATAGATTCTCCCCTTTAGCTCATCGGGGAGATAGTTCTGCTCTACATAATGTCCGGGAAATTCATGAGGATATTTATAGTTTTTTCCAAAACCATACTTTGAGGCATCCCTGTAATGACTGTCTTTAAGATGAACAGGGACAGGAAAACTCTTTCCATCCTTTTCAATATCATGAATTGCCTTGTCAATAGTTGTTATTGCAGAATTGCTCTTTGGTGCAGTGGCTACATAAATAACTGCCTGTGATAGTGGTATCCTTGCCTCAGGCCAGCCGAGTTTCTCTACCGCCTCAGAGGCAGAGACTGATAGAACCAGTGCCATAGGGTCTGCATTCCCCACATCTTCAGAGGCAGTTACAATCAGCCTCCTTGCAATAAACCTCGGGTCTTCACCGCCTGCAATCATCTTAGCAAGCCAATAAATTGATGCGTCAGGGTCTGAACCCCTCAATGATTTCTGAAATGCCGATGCATGGTCGTAATGCTCGCTCCCCATTTTATCATAGAGGAGGGAAGCCCTCTGCAATACCTCCTCTACAATCTTAGGAGTAATTTTTCTCTTGCCCTCGCTATCAGGCTCTGATGAAAATGCTGTGGATTCTATTGCATTCAGTGCAAATCTTGCATCACCATTTGCCTGAATTATTACATTATTGAGTGCATCAGGCTCTATACTTAATTTATATTCACCAAGCCCCTTTTCTTTATCCTCAGTTGCCCTGTTTAAAATTGACTTAATATCATCATAAGACAGATATTCAAGCCTGAAAATCTGGCATCGGGAACGCAGGGCGGGGATTACCTCAAAAGATGGATTTTCTGTTGTAGAGCCTATCATTGTGATAATGCCTTTTTCCACAAATGGAAGGACGGCATCCTGCTGTGCCTTATTAAACCTGTGAACTTCGTCTATAAAGAGGATTGTCCTGATTTTTTTAGCCTGAAGCTCCCTCTGAGCAATATTGATGGCTTTCCTTAAATCTGCAACACCTGCATTAACAGCACTTATTTCTTCAAACCTTCTCTTTGTAGTGTTTGCAATAAGCCTTGCAAGTGTCGTCTTTCCTGAACCCGGAGGACCCCAAAATATGATAGAGCCGATACTGTCTCTCTCAATCAGCTTCCTTAAAGGCTTCCCCTCCCCTATCAGATGCTGCTGTCCAACAAAATCCTTTAAGACAGAGGGTCTTATCCTGTCCGCAAGTGGGGTCATCTTTTTCTTTATTATTTCTATATCCTTATCAAACAAATCCACATAACGATTTTGCAATAAATAACCTATAAAATCAAGGATGAAAAAGGTATCGTTAAGCAATCATCTCTATTTTAAGTTCCTTAATCTGGTCCCTCAGTTTTGCTGCCTTTTCAAACTCAAAATTTTTTGCAGCCTCTTTCATCTCTTTCTCCAGAGCCTCAATTATCTTTTTCACTTCATCCTTTGGAAGATACTCTACCCCTTTTTCAGCAACTGCCGGGACAGTATAATAATCAGCCTCATAGATACTTCCCATCACCTCATGTATATTCCTCTTTATTGACTCAGGGGTTATGCCATTCTTTTCGTTATATTCCGTCTGTATCTTTCTCCTTCTGTTAGTCTCATCAATAGCCCTTTTCATTGAGCCTGTAACATTATCTCCATACATTATGACCTCACCCGCCACATTTCTTGCCGCCCTCCCGCTTGTCTGAATAAGGGAGACCTCTGATCTCAAGAAACCCTCTTTATCTGCATCAAGTATTGCAACCAATGAAACCTCAGGTATATCAAGTCCCTCTCTCAAGAGATTTATGCCAATCAGGACATCAAATTCACCGAGCCTCAATTCTCTTAATATCTTCACCCTCTCAAGTGTATGTATATCAGAATGGAGATACCTTACCCTTACATCTAAATCCTCATAATACTCTGTCAAATCCTCAGCAAACCTCTTTGTAAGTGTGGTAACCAAAACCCTCTCATTTTTTTCTGCCCTTACTCTTATTTCGTGCAATAAATCATCCACCTGCCCTTTTACAGGTCTTACTGTAATATTTGGATCCATAAGCCCTGTAGGTCTTACAACCTGCTCAGTAATTACCTTATTACTCTTTTCTATCTCATATTGTGCAGGTGTTGCCGATACATACACCACCTGATTAACCCTGTTTTCAAACTCTTTAAAATTGAGCGGCCTGTTATCCAATGCAGAGGGAAGACGGAAGCCATATTGAACGAGGGTAGATTTTCTTGACTTATCCCCTTCATACATACCCCTGATTTGCGGAACTGTTGCATGGCTTTCATCAATAAAGAGCATGAAATCTTCGGGGAAGTAATCTAAGAGTGTTGGAGGCGGCTCACCTGACATTCTGCCTGTAAGGTGTCTTGAGTAATTCTCAATGCCATGACAGTATCCGACCTCCTTCATCATCTCAATATCAAACATTGTCCTCTGGGATATCCTCTGTGCCTCCAATAATTTTCCCTCATGTTCAAATCTTCCGCTCACATCCAACAGCTCTCTCTTTATAGACTTAATCGCCCTTTCTATATTGTCCTTTGTTGTTACATAATGACTATTGGGATATATTATGAGCTTCTTGTGTCTGCTTATCGGAACTCCCCTCAAAGGGTCTATCCGTGAAATGGAGTCTATCTCATCTCCAAGAAACTCTATCCTCACAGCCCTCTCGCTTTCATAAGCGGGGAATATCTCCACAACATCACCCATAACCCTGAATGTCCCCCTGCGAAAATCTATATTATTCCTCTCATACTGCATCTCTACTAATTTTGAAAGGACAGTTTCCCTATCAACCTCCTGCCCCTCCTCAATCTTTAAAACTATCTCCGAATATTCAGCAGGTGAGCCAAGACCATATATGCAGGATACACTTGCAACAATGATTACATCCTGCCGTTCAAAGAGGGAGTATGTTGCAGAATGTCTCATCATCTCTATCTCTTCATTTATAGACGAATCCTTTTCTATATATGTATCGGACTGTGGTATATAAGCCTCTGGCTGGTAGTAGTCATAATAACTGACAAAATACTCCACTGCATTTTCAGGAAAGAAAGACTTAAATTCATTGTAAAGCTGGGCAGCGAGGGTTTTATTATGTGCAATGACAAGTGCAGGCTTCTGAACCTTTTCTATGACATTTGCCATTGTGAAGGTCTTGCCTGAGCCAGTAACACCAAGGAGAACCTGATGGTTAATACCTTTCAGGATATTATTGGAAAGCTTCTCAATGGCTTCGGGCTGGTCGCCCTTTGGCTTGAAATCAGAAATGAGTTTGAAGTTCATTTTAGAATCACCACAGAGAACAAAGACTTAATGAAACCACAGAGACACAGAGGCACAGAGAAAAACAAGAAGCAAGATTTTTTCTTGCCTTTTGCATCTTTGCATCTTTTTTTAATCTTTTTTTCTTCCTCTGTGTCTCTGTGCCTCTGTGGTTGCTTTACTTCTCTTTCCCTATCTTTATTGAGCAGAATGAGGCACACATGGTGCAGACATCATTTTCAGACGGTGGGTTTTCACTTCTCCTCTTTCTTGCCCTTTCAGGGTCAATGGCTGTTTTTATTTGACCTTCCCAGTCAAGAGACTTTCTGAACTTTGCCATTTTAATATCCCTCTCAATTGCACCCCTTACACCTTTTGCAATATCTCCTGCATGGGCTGCGATTTTTGATGCAATCACACCCTCTCTAACATCATCTACTGTCGGAAGGCTCAAATGCTCGGAAGGTGTTACATAACATAGAAAATCAGCACCAGAAGCGGCGGCAATCGCACCGCCGATTGCAGATGTAATGTGGTCATATCCGGGTGCAATGTCTGTTACAAGTGGTCCAAGGACATAAAATGGTGCATTGTGGCATAACCTCTTTTGAAGAAGGATATTTGCGGAAATCTGATTTATAGGCATATGCCCCGGTCCTTCAATCATTACCTGAACCCCTGCCTCTACTGCCCTGTCTGACAGCTCTCCTAAAATTATTGTCTCCTGAACCTGCCCCCTGTCTGTTGCATCTGCAAGACAACCGGGCCTTAAACCATCACCAAGACTTAAGACCATTTCATATTTCTTTGCAATTTCAATAAGCCTGTCATACTGTAAATAGAGTGGATTCTCTTCCTTCGTATAAAGCATCCACTTGGCAAGGAGTGCCCCTCCCCTGCTTACAATATCAAGTAATCTCCCCTCATTATCCATCCTTTTTACTGTATCAAGCGTCACGCCACAATGGACAGTAATAAAATCAACCCCATCCTCACCGTGCTTTTCAATAACCTTAAAAATATCATCTGCTGTCAATTCATAGAGATTTTTATTCTTCTGCACAATCTCGCATATTGCCTGATATATCGGGACTGTCCCTATAGGCACAGTGGAATTTGTTATAATCTCTTTACGGATAAAGTCTATATCACCGCCAGTGCTCAAATCCATTACGGTATCAGCGCCAGCCTCTATTGCAACTTTTAGCTTCTTTAACTCAACATCAATATCAACCTTGTCGCCTGAAGTCCCTATATTTGCATTTATCTTTGTCCTTAAGCCACCGCCTATGCCAAGGGGTTCAATATCATTTCTCTTTTTATTCTGGGTTATTACAATAATCCCATCTGCAATACCACTCCTTATAAATTCAGGAGTTACTCTCTCCGTCTCTGCCACCATCTCCATCTCAGGTGTAATAACACCCTTTCTTGCCTTTTCAATTAAAGTAGTCATATCAGTCCTTCTATGATTTTATATTTCTTTTACCCAGTTAGAAAGTCTTTGTCTCTCTAACTGGGTTTACTTATAATTCTGCAGCCACTCTAAACAATCTTTCATTTCCTCTTTACGCTCATCTCTTTTTATTGATTATATCATAATGGTTTTTAGACTCTACTATTTTTATAATACACAGTCAGTTAAGAATGATGGAATACGGTATTGGCATGGCATAGAGTGGCTTGAGAAAAAGCATGAGTAAAAATAGTAAATAAAGATATATCAATTCTTTCCTTGCTATACCCTTCAGTTTTTGTATATACTAAAAATATATATTTTTTGAGGAGGTGGCTATGAAAACTGCAAAACTTTTTCAAAATGGTCAGAGCCAGGCTGTGCGTTTACCAAAAGAGTTCAGGTTTAAGGATGACCATGTATTTGTCAAAAAGTCTGACAACATCGTTATATTAATCCCTGCCAAAAATTCGTGGGAATCCTTGTTTAATAGTCTTGATAAGTTTTCTGAAGACTTTATGAGCGAAAGAAAACAACCTGAGATTCAAAAAAGGGAGGGGCTTTTTGATGAGGTTCATGCTTGATACCAATACCTGCATTTATATCATTAAACAAAAGTCATTAAAAGTTCTGATACATTTCAAGAAATATTCAGTCGGAGACATTGGTATTTCTTCTATTACCCTTGCCGAACTTCAGTATGGTGTGGCAAAAAGTCTATATGCCCATAAGAATCAACTTGCCCTGAACGAATTTATTTTACCTCTTGAAATTGCCGGTTTTGATGAGAAAGCTGCAATGACCTATGGAACAGTCCGCACATATCTTGAAAAAATCGGTAAGCCTATCGGCTCACTGGATGCACTGATTGGAGCACACGCCTTAAGCCTCGGAGTAACCCTTATTACCAACAATACCAGAGAATTTAAGCGTATAAAAAAGCTTAAAGTTGTAGATTGGACGGTTTGAATATATCTCTTAAAAGGCTTTGATATAAAACCTGCATAATAAAGACGGTTATTTATTTCGTTTGACAGCCATTTTAGGTTA
>DNJG01000006.1 GCA_003489165.1 Nitrospinota bacterium
ATCAAAACCCTCCTTTTTAAAAAAGCATAAATTATAAAAACTTGCCACAGAGTTCACAGAGGACACGGAGATAAAAATAAAAAAAGACTAAATTTGGACACAGATGAACACAGAAAATCAGGATAAAGAATTTAATTGCATTTATCTGTGTTTATCTGTGTAAATCTGTGGCTAATTTTGGTTAAATAAGGATTTGCGGTGGAGAGCGGGTGCTGAAGTTATTGCTTGAAGGGGTAATGCTATAATGAGAATATATTGAAATTACAAAAATAAAATAGAAGGGGTTTTTTGATACAATCGGAATGGAATTTGAGGTATATAGCAAAGGCTGAGTTAAATCTTTTGTTAAATCCCCGCCTTGTTTTATTAAATATTGACTCTTATCCCTGCTTAAAGCTTGCAGGGACATGTTTGTTTGAGCCTCTTCTTCTTCATGGGAATCTTCACAATCTTTATCAAGATAACCATTAGTCAGCGAAGAGGCAAACCACTCAATAAGACAGATATGCTGGTGTGCTTGATGCTTATGGGAATCTAAAAATTGTACATGCTCAATTTCAGTATGGATATGATAGAAAGGCAGCAGGGCGAGAGAGATTAAAGAGAAAAAAACAAAACTCAGAATAGCTGCCCTGTTTTTATACTTCAATGTATTCATATCCCCTTTAAAGGCATAATGGGACAAGTTTTATAAGGATTCAAAGACCTCTTTTAAATCTACTTCTAAGCCAGCGATAATCTTTGACATCACAATCCCTGTCTTCCTACCCTTACAGAGTTCCCTGTAAACACCATCTTCAAGGGATAAAACTTCTATCGCCTTCTCCTGTGGGAAGACAAGCCAGTATTCCTTCACCCCATACTCTTCGTATATATCCCTTTTCTCCACTGTGTCATAAGATGCAGATGAAGGTGATATTATCTCTACAATTAAATCAGGGCTCCCCATAATTGCAGCCTCTTTAATAATGTCAAGCCTTTCTTTGCTTATAAAGAGTATATCAGGCTGGACAACTATATCTTCCGATAAGACAACATCTGTGGGGGCGTAAAAAACCTTTCCTGAGTCCTTCTCTCTCACGCACTTACTAATGATAAACCCCAGATTCTCTAATATTCTCTGATGAATTGTAAAGGGTGCAGGAACCATGATAAGCCCTCCTCTAATGACCTCATACCGTTTATTGTCATCTATCAGAAGATAATCTTTATAGGTATATCCATCTACCGTTGATTTAGTGGAAAGTTCTGCTGTCTGTGTATCCATGGCTGGAATAGTATCAAAAACCTCAGAGGATGTCAATTTTCTCCTCCCCTTTTATCTTATCCATGATTTCATGGGTTTTGTTATCAAGCTCTTTTATGTGTTCTTCAATAAATATAAGCTCATCTTTATTCATGGCTATCTCTTTATCCTTTGTGTGACTAAAGATGTGTTCAACTATTTTATGCAGTTCGTCAATTCTGTCTTTTATCTCTACTGATTTCCCCTTTAATTTACCGAATCTGTCTAAAATCTGTAAATAGTCAAGGTCTTCAAGCCTCTCAGAAACAGGAATGCCCTTCTTTTTAAACTGGAGCTTTTTAAGATAGAGATAGGGACCTGTAAGGGATAAAATTATCAATGATATGACAAGGATATCTGCAATCAGTACAAAGGACACACCTCTAAATCTCCCGTCGTGAAAGGCTGACAACGCCTTTCCCCATGAGGGCGGATACTCTTCAACAATCTTTTCGCCATCAATCTCAAAAGTTTTTGGTTCTCCATACAGCCATAGAAAAATGGAGTTTTGAACAGGCTTTTCATAAAGGGAGAGACCGTCCCTGTGCAGAATTAAAAATCCTGTCAAAGTAGAAATAAGAATAAGAGGAACAATCAAGAGCCCAGTCCACCTGTGAAGCATCTGGCATATTCGTAGAAACATAGTATCAGTCCTCCTTTTTGAGAATCATTATTTGAAAAACTGCAAGTGCCTTTCTAACCTCCTGTGTTATGCCATTAGCACTCAATGTTGCACCTGTTACAGCACTTATCCCCCTCTTTGTCCAGAGGTTATCATCAAGCACCTTACCATTAAACTGCTCAAACCACCTTTTCGGCGGTAGATACTCCTCAGGCTCATAAAATGCGAGAATTTTAATATGGTTAAGACTGCCATCAGGGTTGATAATAACCATATAAACCTCCGGCTTTGTCCTTACTATATGGCTTCCAAAAAATGCGTAACCAATGACACCGCCATTTTCCATCGCTATATAATATGTAAGGATTTTTGATTCAACTTTAACTCCGGAAAGAGACTCTACCCTTTTAACATCCTCATCAGATAAAAACAGGGTCTTTCTATCAATCACCGCATCAGGAAATGCCTTCTTCAATGCATCATCCTTTGTAAGATAGACCTTTCCATCTGCAGGATTAACATATAGAATAGTTATGAATAATATAATTATAAAAGTTAAGATTCTCACATGCAAAATAGTTGGCAATTAGCAATAGGCAAAAAAACTGTTTACTGCCTACTGCTTACTGCCTACTTAAAAAATAAATCCTACACCGAGATTGAACTGGTCAATCTTGTTTTCATCCAGATTTGTCCCCTTACCCTCTGAAAGACTTGATGCCGTATCCTTCAATTGATAATCTGCCTTAATAACCACATTGGGATGGGGCTTAAAACCCATTCCGGCGGTTATTACTCTCCTATCCAGTGTCTTATCACGGGTTTGTCCGTTGAAGACCTCTTTATTAGTATCGTAAGCTTCATACCGGACAAAAGGTGAGAGGGACATCTCTGACTCTGATTTTATAAAGGACATAATATCGTATGCAGTTTCTACATACCACCCCTCAACCTCCTTCCCTACTTTCTTTAAAGAGGTATCTGTTTTAAAGTTATCATTAGCATCCAGAGAGCCTCTTGCATAAAGCCCTCTTAACTGAAGACCCTTTAACTGATACTGGCCATGAACCTCCCATAGATTTACAGTTCCCTCTTTATCAGTGGATTTATCTTCGTCTCCCCCCTTGCCTTCATCAGCCTTTCCTGAATAGTATGTCCCGCCGACTAAAAGGTCTGTCAGTGGCTCATAGTTTATACGAACCAATGATGCCAGAGCATCGGCATTCACCTTTGCCCCCTGCTGTCTCCCGGAGCGTATCCATGTGCTGTTAGTAAAACTGTTTGCCCTGGTTCCATTGACAAGGGCAACATCATATTTCAGACCTCCCATGCTTCCATAAGCCATTACACCAATATCCCTCCATGTGCTTGGAATTATGTTTAGCTCCACATCGGGTCTGCTAACACCATTATAAACCGTTGGCTCATGATATTCATTAACGATACCGATAGGCATCAATATCAAACCTGTCCTCAGGTTAAAACTCTTGTTTAAGAGAAAATCAAGATATGAGAATTCAGCATAGACCTCTGGTTCCTTAGAACCCGTGTTTCCAATACCCGCATGCTCAAATTCAAGCTCCGTATTCATTAAAATCCAATCATTGAATTTATAACCTCCGTATAGGATAAATCTGTATGCATCTGCAAAATCCTTTTTTGACGAGTGTTGATAATTATTGTAGACTACTTCACCATAGCCTCCAATTGACAATCCCTTTTCTATCCCATACACCTTGGATGCCGCAGGACCTAAACCCATAAAACTCTCATACTTTGGCTCTGCAACTGCACCAAGCTTTAATTTCTCCATCTCCTCTGTCAGCACCTCAATCTGTCTCTTCATCTCCTTAATTTCCGCCTCTTCTGCAAAAGAGACAGTAGAGATAAACATAAGAAGCAATAACACAACCAATGCAAAAAATACTCTAATCCTTTCCATTTTTAAAAACCTCCTTTCTATGATATTGATTTTGATATTCACTATCAATAGTAAATTATATTTAAAAAGTTGTCAAGTGTTTTTTTAATAATTTTAAAGGGGGTTGGGAATTTGAATTTTAATTTTTGATATTATCTGGGATTTAGGATTTTTCACCTTTTGAATCTACTAAACTGCCCCTTCGTAGAGTTTCTTTTCAATAAATATATTTACAATCCGCTCATCCAGTCTGTTGTCCTTTGCCTCAAGCTTAAGTATCTGGAGGGCTTTATCAAGAGGGACAGACGCCTTATAGGGCCTATCGGCTGCAGTCAGGGCATCAAATATATCTACCATCCCTATAATCCTTGCCTGCATCGGTATCTGATTATCCTTTAGTCCGTTGGGATACCCTGTTCCATTCAGCATCTCGTGATGGGAAGCGGCGATAAGGGGGACATTTTTTAAATTTTTTGTAAAAGGTATATTACACAGGATATTATGAGTATGAATAACATGGGACTGGATATTCTTATATTCCTCCTCTGTAAGATTGCCTTTCCTCACGGAAAGATTTTTACATTCAAACTCTGTCAGGTAAGATTCCTCTCCACCATTTGAATTTGAATATTTCCTGCTGGCAATTTTTTTCAATCTCTCCAAGTCACTATCCTTAAGAAATCCTGGTTTGTTTACGATATTAATAAATTCAATATCTTCATCAAGTTCTTTTAGTGCAGAGTTCAATTTTTCCTCTATATCTGTCGGTTCATAGCCTCCCTCAATTTCCCTCTTTAATAATTCATTTTTTATCTTTTCTTTTATATACATAAACCTGTTTCTGATTGCCTCCATCCTGTCGTCATTTAATTTATTTGTCTTTTCCAATACCCACTCTCTTACACCTATCTTTCCTATATCATGAAGCCAGCCAGCTATTCTAAGCTCCTCAATTTCAAGCAGGCTGAATTTTATATCCGAGAGGGGGCCGTTATTTTCCCCATTTATTGCCATTGCAACCTTTACTGACAGCTCAGACACCCTCCGGGAGTGACCGGCAGTATGGGGGCTTCTTGCGTCTATGGCAGTAGCAGAATACTTTACAAGCGATTCAAAAAGGTTCTTAATATCTTCTATAAGCTTTGCATTTCTTATGGCTACAGCGGCCTGTGATGCCAGTGAGGATATTAAATCCTGAAGGTCTTGAGGATAAGGGATTATATTTTCCTTCTCATCTATTGCATTTATCAATTGAAGCACGCCTATTATCTCCCCCTCATGGTCCTTCATCGGGATTACAAGCATGGATGTTGTCTTGTAATTGTTCCTGTTATCAAAATCGCGGTTGAAGCTGTACTCCTCTTTTTCTGACAGATGATAAGCATCAGGTATGTTTAATGTAATGCCTGTCAATGCTACATAGCCTGCAATACTCTTCTTTGTAAGAGGTATAGGGAAAGGACTGAATGCCTCTTTCTCCTTTTCACCAAGCCTCCTGTCAAGTGTATCATTCTGTGCCACTTCAAAGATTAGCCTGTCTTCTTCCTTCCTATAGAGGCTCCCTGCATCTGAATTTGTAAACCCCCTCGCCTCTTTTACAATCATCTCCAAAAGAATTCGCAGATCTGTCTGGCTGGATAGGGCAATCCCAATACTATTAAGCCTCTTTATCCTTTCTTCTAATTCTCTATTCTCAAAACACATTCTGTTATCTTACTCCTTCTTCTGCTTTCAGTTTCTGAAGATTATTAACAATTATGTCTCTGAAACTATTCAACAATTGCCCTTCTTCTCCTGAATCTGCTTCAGCATCAGATTTCTCTTTAACCTCTATGGACTTATCTATATGAACACGAACCCTTCCAGAATTTATTCTGAATTCTCCCTTTTTTAATATATCAAAACTGCCGCTGATAGTAATTGGGACAACAGGTACAGCTGTTTTAAATATGAGAAAAAGACTTCCTCTTTTAAATTTTCCTATACTCCCGTCAAGCGTCCGCGTCCCCTCAGGAAATATGATAATTGACTTGCCGTTTTTTATTTCATCAACTGCCCGACTTAAACTCTCAAGAAACTTCTTTGGGCTGGTCCTGTTTATCCCGATATACCCCGCCCTGCTCATTGCCCATCCGATTATTGGAATCTTAAAGAGGTTTTCTTTTGCTATCCATAAGAAATTTGCAGGGAGGTATCCTTCAAGAATAAATATATCATACATCCCCTGATGATTTGAAATAAATATTTGAGATTTGTCTTTCAAAATGTTTTCAATCCCGCTGACCTCTACCCTAACCCCGCTTAACCTGCACATACCCCTACCCCACACTCTGGTAACGGAACGGACAGCATTAGGATTTTTACAAACTATGGAAACAATAATGGCAACTGTTCCCATTAACAACGAGTATAAAATCCCTGCAATCCACTTGATAACTGATAGGAGCATGGCTATTTCCAGTTGAAAAAGTATTAGAGTTAAAAATATCTTCATGGAATCTATCGGTTTTGAATCAAGCCAATCTAAACCACGGATTCCAACAGTTAGATACCTTTCATAATGTATCTTTTGCAAACAATATATTAACCCAAAAAGTGCATTTAAAAAATGAAAAAATTCACCCTCATTTTAACCTTCCATTACAGAGACGATTACATTATAATGTTTTAATGTCAAAATGTTTTAAATGCGGAAGAGAGCTTGGCGCCAAGGAAGAGCATATGAAGATGAAGACTGAAAAGGGAAAGATATGCTATGTCTGTTACAACAAATACAAGGCTGAACAAAAATTTAATTTAACCGCAGAGGACACAGAGAAGAAAGATAAAAATAAAAATTATTAAGGAGACCACTTGGAAGACATTTCAGAGCAGATGCAGTTGAGGAGGGCAAAGCTTCAGGAATTAAGAAATTCAGGCACTGACCCTTATATTGACAGATTTAGAGTAACCCACTCTATAGGTTTTGTTTTACAAAAATACGGAGCCCTCTCAAGAGAGGAATTAGAGAAACTTAATGACGAGGTTACCCTTGCAGGCAGGATAATGACAAGGAGGGAGCATGGGAAGACCACCTTCTGTCATGTTCAGAATTCGTCAGGCAGACTACAGATATATATAAGAAAAGATGAGTTGGGCGATGGCGTATATGATACATTCCTTAAATATGATATTGGCGATATAATCGGCATAACAGGCAAGGTTTTCCGAACAAGGACAAATGAATTAACCATCCATGCAAAAGGTATTACCCTCCTAACAAAATCATTGAGGCCCCTCCCTGAAAAATGGCATGGACTAAAGGATGTTGAAATCAGATATAGACAGAGGTATGTGGATTTGATTGTCAATCCCGAAGTCAGGGAGGTCTTTATCAAGAGAACGCTTATTGTCCAGAAGATGAGGGACTTTCTTAATAATAAAGGTTTCCTTGAGGTTGAGACACCTATGATGCAGTCCATCCCGGGTGGTGCTACTGCAAAACCGTTTAAAACCCACCACAATGCACTCGGTATGGACCTATTTTTACGGATAGCACCGGAGCTTTATTTGAAAAGGCTTGTGGTTGGAGGGCTTGAGAGGGTCTATGAGATAAACAGGAATTTCAGGAATGAAGGCATATCAACACAGCATAACCCTGAATTTACAATGCTTGAGTTTTATATGGCTTATGCGGATTACAATGATTTAATAAGCCTGACTGAGGAGATGTTCTCCTTTTTATCAAAAGAGGTGCTGGGGACATCTGTTATAGAGTATGGCAGTGAAAAAATAGATTTGACACCGCCGTGGAAAAGATATTCATTTAAGGATTCAATAGTTGAATTAGGAGGTGTAAGTCCTGATATATTGGAAGATAATGAAAAGGCATTGAAGTTTGCAAAAGAGCTTGGTGCACCGATTACAAAATCGGATACAAAGGGAAAAATTTGGCAGAAGATATTTGATTATACTGTAGAGCCAAAACTTATACAGCCGACATTTATTACAGATTATCCACTTGATTTATCCCCTCTTTCAAAAAAGAAAAGGGATAACCCTGAACTTGTAGAGAGGTTTGAACTCTATATAGCAAAAAGGGAGATGGCAAATGCCTATACAGAGTTAAACGACCCTATAGACCAGAGAGAAAGATTTGAGGAGCAGGTTTCACAGAGGGGTGCTGGGGATGAAGAGGCACACATGATGGATGATGATTTTGTGAGGGCATTAGAGTATGGAATGCCCCCGACAGCTGGAGAAGGGATTGGTATAGACAGACTCATAATGCTCTTTACAAATTCCCCCTCAATCAGAGATGTAATTTTATTTCCTCAAATGAGGAAGGAGTAAAACAAAAACTTAAAGCGGAACACGAATGACACGAATTAACAAATCACACAAAAAAATAAGAAACAAGGAGATAGAAGCAAGAAACAAGATTTTTTTACTTCTTGTATCTATTCGTGACATTCGTATATTCGTGTAATTAGTGTTCTGAATTTTTATGTCCTACGAATTTTTTATTAGTCTCAGATATTTAAAGGCAAAGAGGAAGCAGGCTTTTATATCCCTTATCACATGGATTTCCATCGGGGGTGTGGCTGTTGGCGTTACTGCGCTTATTGTAGTCATATCTGTTATGGGCGGTATGCAGGAGGACTTGAGGAATAAGATTCTTGGGACGAACTCCCATGTAGTTGTCTTGAGTAATGAGGGTGCAATGACAAAATATGGAGAGCTTATTAAAAAGATAGAAGGTGTTCCCCATGTTGTATCTGCATCCCCTTTTATTTTTAATCAGGTAATGCTGACATCTCACAACAGCGTCTCAGGAGTTGCAATCCGCGGTATTGACCCTGATTTGGAGGCGAAGGTTACTGACCTATCAAAGAGGGTAAAAGAGGGCGGGTTAAAATTCTTAAAAACCCCCCAGAACTCCGAACTCCGAACTCCGAACTCCGAACTTATAGAAGGTATTGTAATTGGTAAAGACCTTGCAAGAAATCTTGCTGTATTTCTTGGCGATACTATTGATGTTGTTTCTCCATTCGGAAGGGCAACCCCAATGGGGACCGCCCCAAAGGTAGAAAAGTTCAGGGTGGTTGGCATATTTGATACAGGAATGTACGAATATGATTCAAGCCTTGCCCTTATATCAATACCTGCGGCACAGAGGTTTTTCAGTATGGGTGAAACTGTGACAGGTATTGAGATAAAGGTGGATGATATTTATCTTGCAGACAGTGTGGCAGATAAAATTCACAGTATGCTCGGCTTCCCATACTGGACAAGGGATTGGATGGAGATGAATAAGAATCTCTTCTCGGCGCTCAAACTTGAAAAGTTTGGCATGTTTGTTATACTTACACTAATAATAATAGTTGCCGCATTCAATATAATCGGTACTCTTATAATGATGGTTATGGAAAAGGGGAGAGATATTGCAATCCTCAAATCCATGGGCGCTACAGACAATAGTATAATGAAAATCTTTATAATGGAGGGATTGATTATCGGAATAGCAGGCACTATTATTGGATGTATCGGTGGATATGTCTTATGTGAACTCCTTGATACTTACCACTTCATAAAACTCCCAAGCGATGTCTATCAGCTTGATACGCTCCCGGTAAAGATGAATCCTCTTGATTTCTTATATATATCTTTATCGGCAATTGTCATAAGCTTTCTTGCAACTATATATCCATCATGGAATGCCTCCCGACTTGACCCTGTGGAGGCACTTAGGTATGAGTGAAAAGTGGAAGAATTAGTGCTGGTCAAAGAACTAAAAAAATCCTTTAAGTCCGGAGATGATTCTCTTGAGGTCTTAAAGGGTCTCAATTTCAGCATAGCAAAAGGTGAGATGCTCGGCGTAGTAGGTGCATCAGGTGCGGGAAAAAGCACACTCCTTCATGTAATCGGTGCATTAGATAAGCCAACAGAGGGGTCTGTGGTGTTTAATAATCAAGACATATTTAAAATGAACAAAATACAGTTGGCAGGATTTCGCAATAAGAGGATTGGCTTTGTATTTCAGTTCAATAACCTTTTGCCAGAATTTACTGCAATAGAAAATGTTATGCTCCCTGCCATTATAAATAAAAAAAGAAAAGATGAGGCGGCAATAGAAGCTAAAAGAATTTTGACAGAAGTCGGATTAAAGGATAGAATCAATCATAGACCAGGTAAATTGTCAGGCGGCGAGCAGCAGAGGGTGGCAATTGCAAGGGCGCTCATGAATGAACCTGACCTCATACTTGCAGATGAGCCTACAGGAAACCTTGACAGCAAGACAAGCGAGGATATATACGAGCTCTTTTTTAGAATGAATAGAGAAAAAGGGCAGACATTTGTAATAGTCACCCATAATGACACCCTTGTAAAAAAAATGATGAGAGTGATAAAATTGGCAGACGGAGTGATAGTGTAAAAGAGGGAGGATGAATATGTTTAAGAAATTTACTGAAAGGGCGAGAAGGGTAATAATCCTTGCAAGAGAAGAGGCAGAGAGGTGTCAGCATGAATACCTTGGAACTGAGCATATACTCCTTGGCATAATTAAAGACGGCGGGGGCATAGCGATTCTTGTCCTCCAGAGACTGGGAGTGGATATAAAACATCTGAAGCCTGAGATTGAAAGAAACCTTCCTTTGAGCTCAAATACGCTTGTTGTCGGGGATATACCCTTTACTTCTCGTGCAAAAAAGGTGCTGGAGTATGCAGTAGAAGAAGCAAGGGCAATGGGGCATAGTTATATCGGCACTGAGCATATTCTTATAGGATTGATAAAGGAGAAGGATGGCGTTGCCTACAGGATATTGAGCAGCTTCGGATTACAGTATTCAGATATAAAGGAGCAGACTATAAATCTACTGAGAGAGCCTGCATCAGAGGCAAGAGATACAAGCAAGACACCTGCATTAGATGAATTCGGCAGAGACCTTACTGAGTTGGCAATCAAAAGGAGACTTGACCCTGTAATCGGCAGGACCAATGAGATAGAGAGGGTAATTCAGATACTTTCTCGCCGCACAAAAAATAATCCTGTCCTCATTGGTGAGCCCGGTGTTGGCAAAACAGCTATTGTAGAGGGACTTGCACAGAGGATTGTAGGTAGAGAGGTTCCTCAGACTCTATATGACAAAAAATTAATATCGCTTGATCTTGGCGCACTGATTGCCGGAACAAAATACAGGGGGCAGTTTGAGGCAAGGATGAAGGCTGTAATGAGGGAGATAACACAGCCCCCCAAGAATATTATCCTCTTTGTAGATGAAATCCATACACTGATAGGTGCAGGTGCGGCAGAAGGGTCAGTGGATGCTTCAAATATGTTAAAACCAGCCCTCTCCAGAGGCGAGATACAGTGTATAGGTGCAACTACGCTGGATGAATATAGAAAATATATTGAAAAGAATGGTGCGTTGGAAAGGAGATTCCAGCCGATAATTGTAAACCCGCCGTCCGTAGAGGAGGCAATACAGATTATAAAAGGATTAAAGGATGAGTATGAACTCCATCATAAGGTGAGAATAACAGAAGGTGCAATTAATGCATCTGTTAAATTGTCCGATAGGTATATAAGTGACAGATTCTTACCTGATAAGGCAATAGATGTTATAGACGAGGCAGGTTCAAGGGTAAGGCTGAAAAGGGTTACATATCCGCCAGAGGTGAGAGAATTGCAGAGAGAGATTGATGATGCCGCAAGAGAGAAAAGGGAAAGGATTGAGGCACAGGAGTTTGAGAAGGCAGTTAAACTGCGGGATAAAGAGGAGGGTCTGAAGAGCAAATTGGAATTGATGAAAATAGAGTGGGAAGCCTCGCAGAAAGGTGCAATGCCTGAGGTAACAGAAGATGACATTACCTATGTAGTATCAAGGATGACAGGCATACCTCTGTCAAGAATTGAGAAAGAGGAATCACAGAGACTTCAGGAGATGGATGCAGAGCTATCAAAAAAGATAATAGGACAGAAAGAGGCAATAAGTGCTATAAGCAAGGCGATAAGACGCTCAAGGGCCGGGCTGAAAGATATAAAGAGACCAATGGGGTCATTTCTCTTCCTTGGTCCTACCGGTGTCGGCAAGACAGAACTTGCCTGCGTGCTGGCAGAATATCTGTTTGGCGACAGGAGGGCGATTATAAGGCTTGACATGTCGGAGTATATGGAAAAGTTTAATGTATCTAAACTTACAGGTTCACCCCCCGGCTATGTGGGCTATGAAGAAGGTGGACAGCTTACTGAAAAGGTCAGAAGAAAGCCATATTCTGTTGTCCTGCTTGACGAAATAGAA
>DNJG01000125.1 GCA_003489165.1 Nitrospinota bacterium
ATCCCCCTGGGGACGCCAATAAATATATCAATGGTTTTGGCTGGAAGCATAGACTTGATAAGGGTCTTGGGGAAGTTTAACAAGTAGGATAATGTAGGATGATATAAGATATTCTGGTATTAAAATTGGTAGTGTTTTTGGTAGATTTTGGGGTGGGTTGGTAGTTTTTTTGGTAGGGGTTTTCATGGTGTAAAATTCAGTTTGTTCATCGGACTTTCTTTGTCTTCAATCACACTCAAATATCCCTGCGTAGTTTTAATGTTTGTATGTCCTGCCATCTTCATCACATAAGTTAAATCCCTCGTATGTTTCAAAAGGTACGAAACGAAAGAGTGTCTAAGGGTGTAAGGAGGGACATCCTCAGGTATGCCTGCGATTCTCATTATTTCTTTTATTGCCCTTGACACTGAATGACTATTGATTGCAGGCATAAAGCCTGCAGCTGCTTTATTTTTCTTTTTTAAGTTTTTGAATAAGGGTGATAGAGCTGGATGTATATCAATGCTCCTTGTCTTCCTCGTCTTTGTCTGCCCTTGCACATGAATTTTTTTATTGTCAAGGTCTATGTCTGAAGGTTTGAGTCTTAAAATTTCTGAGGGTCGCAGACCGGCATAAAGATATATCAGGACAATTGTTTTGATGTTCCCATACAAAAGATGTTTATAACGCTCTAATGCCTCCATGAATGCTTTGATTTCTCCCGGTGATAATGCCCTCCTGATTTTCTCCCCATCCCCTTTTAAAAGGGGGATACGGCGGGCTGGGTTTGTATCTGCGGATATGCCATCAAGCAGGTGTCTTATGATAATTAAATCTTTACTGATTGTGTCTGGATGCAATCCGTTATTTTTTCTCCATGAGATATAAGATTCAATATTTTCTTTTGTGAGTTCAGTGGGGGAGATGTCCTTGAAATAGTCTACAATTTTATAAAGGCGGTTCAGATTGACAGAGTGTGTATAAGGTCGGCATTGCTCTCGGGACCATTGTTCATATTTTTTGGTTAATTCATGCCATGTGGCAAATGAATTGATATCGGGGGTTCCTGATAGTTCCAGAGCCTCCTCTTTTGTGAGGTAACCCATGTTGAGGCAGAATTTAATTTCATCCTTTTTGATTGCTCTTTGTCTGCTCAGGGATTCCAGCCTCATTACATCTGTCAAGAGCTGCTGCGCCTCAGTCTTCTTTTTTTTGAATTTTATTTTATCCTTATGCGTGCCGTCCGGGAAGAACACCCGATATTTTACCTGCCACCCATCTCTTGAATTTTTATAAAGGTGAGACATGCGATATTATCATATATTATCCTATTATAATCAAGATTATCCTATTATATATAGAAATGCAAGAATCGTTCCAAAAATAGCCTCTTAAAAATAAAGTTATTTTTTTGTGTTTTTCCTCTTGACAAAAAGTAAACAATAGATTACATTATATATAAGAGAGGATTGAGGCAATCAAGCCTGCACCGATAGGGGAGCGGTGATACTCCCCTAAAAATAAGGAGGGAATATGAAAAAAATAATATTTAACAGTAAAGAAATACGGGAAGGGGCATTAGATACCCTTCCTAGAGTAGAAGGGAGGGGGGAATATCTATCAGGGTGGGACTGCCGGCAGTCCCACGTCTGCTCCTGCAGGACAAGTGCAGGAGAAGACAGTGACGGGTGGTTCCGTCACATACAGCATGTATGCGATGTTCACTCCGGAGGAGTAAGAATCCGTTGTGAAAATGTATACTAACGGGGACTACCACCCGCCTTTTTTGGTCTTACCATCGGCGGGTGTGGTAAGGCAGCCCCGGCTTTCAACGGGAACATAGCCCGCGAATAATAAGGGAGCGGTTAATCTCCCCGAATTGAGAGGATTGTTTAATGGGAAAATATAATTTTGAGGCATTAAGAAAAAGGAGAAAGGAGCTGGGGATGACCCAGCTTGAGCTTTCTAAAAAAATTAATATCACGAGGGAACATGTGGTTGTCCTTGAAAAAGGCAGGAAGCTTCCTCGTGCCGACCTGCTTGGCAGAATCGCTAAAGCCCTCAAGGTGAGAGAGGATTATTTTTTTCTATAATCCCCAAACTAATTGCATTTATTTTTTGAATGAACCATAACATTGCTATCATACTTCCACATTTTACCTGTTCCTGCATCAATTAGCATACCGACAGGAAATCCATAAAGCAACAAAAAATTTGTCCAGAATGATGGTGTTATATTCTTGTTAATATTTAAACCAATGGGCTCATAACATACATCAGTCAACCTAATTTCTATCCCTCTATGAGATGATTCAGCAACGATGGTAGCCGGAAGTTTTGCAGCGTATGCACCTGTTGATGTCGTAATTTCAACAGCTACTCCTTCTTTATTATCCGCACTCCTCGCCAATATTGTCTGGCTTCCTGCATTATATATTGATGCACAACCTGATACAAAAAAAGATATTACAACAATCAGAGAAACAATTCTTTTCATAAGCCCTCCATAAAAAGATTTAATTATTGTCTATAAAACTTTTAATCATTTTTCTGCCAACAATTGATGTCGCAGTCCAGCCTCGAATTGTTCCTACTATCTCTGTGTAGAATCCGACATCTATCTCACCGAGAATTATCTGTCCCTCAGGAACATTGTAGATTTTCGCTGCCTTCTTACGGAGGGCTGCCTGATAAGTCGAAGCTGGTGGTGGAGTAACAAGACTGAGAGGCCATTCCGCTCGACCTGTCTCGTCATTTATACAATATCCCCCTTGACATGCTATCACCTTTCCAAGTATTTGAACTCCATCTTCACTTAAGTCAAATGTTATCCCCGTTCCTGGATAAATAGACTTAGTTGTCACAGCACATCCCATCAATACAGATACCATTATCACGCAGAGTAAGATTCGTTTCATAAGCCCTCATTAAAAAGGTTTAACTGACTTTCATTATAATTGCATTTACACCCTTTATCACAGTTACACTTTACTTTTTTACACTTAAAACAAAATACATTATCTTTTGTCTTTCGTGGGACTTTATTCCAACCTATACCTAACAACCACAGGCATCCGACTGTTGTAATTTCTTTTCCAGCGGGATTTTTATAAGACCTAATTATCCTGCAAGTTTTGTTTTTTTTATTGCCTCTTTGTTCGGATTGTCAAGAAAGGCATCTATGTTTTGCTTAATCGCTATGACTGTCTTATCTTGTTTTGTTCTCATTAGCTGTATAAGTTTTTCTATGTATTCCTTTTCCTCTTGTGAATAATATTGCTCTGATTCTTCAGCAACTATTTCTTTCTTTACTTTATCTTCGCCTGTTACAAGCCATTCAATAGTAACTTCCCCTGCCTTTGCCAGTTTTATAAGATTCTCAAGACCGGGTAAACTGCCATCTTCAATATAAGATTGTAAGGTTGAATCACGAAGTCCACACGCGATTGCATACCGTCTTTTTACACCATTATATCTATTTTTAATAATCCAATCTAATCTCTCAACAAAACCTTTATACATCATATAATAAATAAATTACCAAATATCGTATTTTTCACTTGACAAGTTTACGATATATGGTATATATTTCTTTCCATGACGATGAGGATAGGGTTAAAAACTAAAAAACAGCAAAACATATTAGGGCAAGGACACCTTTCGCTACCAGCCAAAGGACTATCCTCATCCGATAGTCCTTGCCCTGATTTAAAATTATCCAGAAAACAGACTAAGGATATTTATAATCATAATTATTTCAAAACAAAAAAGGGGTGGAGTAAGGCAAAGTTATCCTTTGCCAACGCTCCAGAGAATATCCCTTCTCTTCCATACCCCGCAAACACAAAGCCCCTTGATACTTTAGTCGGTGTCCTGGGGCTTTTGTGTTCTATGTTTTTATACCCTTTTTCAGTATTCATGTCAATAAATTATATGATGCCGTTCCGCTTTGGAATTATATCTTTATTGGGGATATAGAATTATGAAAAATTGGAAATCTTATGAGGCACTTGAGGAATGTATCCGAAGGGATGCGGTAGAGGTCGCAAACTTACTGCATCAATCTAAAACTCTCATTCAAAAGTGGAAAGAGGCACCCGCTACTGATGAGGATTATACTCAGTCCGGCACCCGAAACCCGCTTGATAGGATTGAAAAGATAATTACTGCAATAGAAAAGATTGACCCGAAGCGGGCTTATATTCCGATCCTCTGGCTCTGTGCCCGATTCGGGTTTCTCCCGCCTGTGAAAATGCCGGCTGGTCTTGAATCTCAGCAAGATATTTTGAAAGCACTTCTAAAATGGAATGAGGAATTCGGCGAGACCTGCGCCGAGATTTCAAGAACTCTCAAGGATGGCAAAATTACTGAGAGGGAATATAAGGTTTGTTATAGAGAGGCTATGGAAGACATTCAGGCATTGATGGAGCTTCTCGAGAAAATGAAGGAGAGGGTTAATAAATGACTTCCATGGCACAAAAAAATATGTCCAGTATAGAAACCTATCAGGAGGATAAAAAGCCTTTACACATAAGCATAGATACTTTGTCACAGCGTCCTGTATGCAAGCTCTTAAACTGCAGGAGAGAGTTTATCCCAAAGCGGATAGACCAGGTCTTTTGCTGCACTGAACACAGGCTCCTTTACCACAGCACTATCAGAGAAATCGGCAAGAAGGCAATGGAGATAATGAAATGAGACGCACTAAACATAATTCTAATCCCGCTCCTCTCCCCAAAGGGGATGGTGTCCCTCCCGCATCATCCCCGACCCCTCTATTCAGGAAAAAATATATTTCATTGAGAGAGGCAGCGGCTTATCTGGGGATTCAAGTTGATACCCTTCAAAAATGGGTGCAGAGAAAAATCATTCCTCATTATAGATTTCCGTTTGAAACATCGCATCCAAAATTCAATATTGATGAGTTAGAGAGATATACAAACCGCCGCAGAGTAGAGATAAGGGGAAGGGCATGAATAATCATATAGGGATTGTAGGGTTGTTGATGGAGGAAAATAAGGAGAAAAAAGATACGATAGTTGAACTTGAAAAATGGCTCTCATCCCAAGAAGAAAAAAAGGAGGGTTATGACAAGAACGGATAAGGCAATAATTGGTGTGATTGTCTTTATGTTGGTTTCTCTTTCTATAATTCAAATCGGGATATATCAAGGAAGAAAGTTAGAGAGAGAGGAGATTAAAAGGGAGAATCAGAGGACAATTAATTATTTTAACGACAGGATTCAAAAGCTGCAAAACGAGGTTGAAGAAAAGGGAAAACTTCTACAGAAAAAGAAAGGAGTCTTTATCGCCACCGCCTATTGCAATTCTCCTGTGTGCATCAATGTCCCAAAATGGAGAGATGGTAAGACTGCAACAGGGACAGATGCAAGGATAGGTGTAATAGCAGTTGATCCTGCTGTGATACCTCTTGGCTCTACCGTATATATTAAAGGTATGGGATATTTTAAGGCAGAGGACACAGGGGGAGCTATCCGAGGTAACAGAATTGACATTTTTATGGGTGATTATAAAAAGGCAAAAGAATTTGGAAGGAAGAAAGTTGAGGTAATAATTTTATGAGTGTAATTTACGAACCTAAAGGGAAGGCGAGAGAATATTGTGAGTTGGCGGTTAATTTGTATAAGGGATGTAATTATGGGTGTTCTTATTGTTATGTTCCTGCCGCAACTTTTCAGTTAAGAGATAAATTTCTCCTGACATTCCCAAAGGAGAATATTATAGAGCGTTTGAAATTAGAAGCCCCTAAATATGCAGGCAGAGAAGTTTTTTTGAGCTTTTCCCACGACCCCTACTTATTTATTGATTCTGTATATTTATTGACACGAAAGGCAATAGAAATATTATATAAATTTTTTATCACCGTAAGAATACTTTCAAAAGCGGGAAAAAGGAGTATGAGGGATTTTGATTTATTATCGGCAAATCCGCATCTAAGCTGGTATGGGGCAACTTTGACTTTTTTAAATGAAAAAGAATCTCAGAAATATGAGCCTTTTGCTGCTCCACCGTTGGATAGAATGGCAGCACTTAGTATTGCACATGGCAAAGGTATAAGAACATGGGTAAGTCTTGAGCCTGTTATCAATCCAGAGCAATCTTTAAACATAATCAAAGTTACTTATGATTTTGTTGATGAATATAAAATTGGTAAATGGAATTATGACACAAGGGGGGATGAGATTGATTGGAGAGACTTTGGATTAAAGGCAATTGAGCTATGCAAAAAATATAAAAAGAAATTCTATATTAAAAAAGATTTAGCGAAATTTCTATGAAAATAAATTTAATGAGATAAGAAATAATTTTACAGTTATGTTAAGCGGTTGGATACCTACTTTTAATAATTTAAAAAGTCTATATTTAAAATCAGATGGCGATTGGGCAAAAACTCCTATCCTCAACGCAAAAGAATTGCAAATCAAAGAGGCATGGAAAGGAGGTATATATGAGAATTAAGAAGATTAAGGTCTCGGATGAGAAGGTGAAAATTGATTATGAAGTGTTGGAAGGCGACAAAATTAAAGAGGAATATTCACTGACCTCTATAGATAAGCCTCTGCCTTCATTCTCCACAGCCTTGCAGGGTCTTGCCCAGAGTGTTGTAGATATATGCGAATTGCCTGAGCAGGATGACAATTATATTATCGTTACCGGTGTTAGTTTTTCCCACGGTGGAGAAAAACAAATAATGGGAGCAGTTATTTCCGCCCAGAAAAAACTTAAAAAGACAGACGCTCCATTAATTTTGAATACCCCGCACAAAATAGCGGATTTCTATGGCGAAACTGGAAGCAAGCAGCAGCTTCTTGATGATGACACGATAGGGCAATTATATAGTGTCATTGAAGAGGCGGAAAAATATATAGCTGGTGAAAGGCAACAGGTAGATTTTTTTAAAACGGCAGCGTGAATATAAACATGATTTTCATTGTAATAGATAGATGTGTTGAATGTGGCGACAAGGTGGATAGAAAGAATCTTATCTTGGGATTGTGTGAGGGATGTCAGATTGAACAATTCTTTGATATAGAATTTGGTGAGCGCTTGTCACAAGGATTTGTGATGGAGTATGAACGACTGAAAAAATACTGAAATTCAGATGGAAAATAGTGGGAAACTATGGACTTTAAAATTGAATTAAAAGGATTGGAAGAGACTAAGAAGATATTAAATGTGAAACAATACCAGAAGGCTGTAACCTTCTCCCTGAATCGTGTTATTAAGTCAGGGAGGACAGAGGCGTCAGAGCAAATCAGAAAAGGCGAAAAGCCCTTCACCCTTTCAAAATCCGATGTAGATAGAAAAATGAATGTCAGATTACCTAATCCATATGAAGCAGTCCTGAAAATTACAAGTGAGCCATGGATTCTATCATATTTCAAACCCCGGCAAATTATAGGCGGAATAAAGTCTGCTATCAAACGCACAAAGAAGAAAGGGTTTGAGCTTATCAAAGGAACAGGGAGAAAGAATAGCGGAGGGGTCAGTATAGAAATAGTAAAAGGCAGGAGAGTAACCCTAAAGCATGCCTTCATTGTCACCGGCAAAGGCGGAACACCTTTAGTTTTTTGGAGAAAGAAAGGCGACAAGAGTTCAATCACAGGTAAAGATAAACTCGTAGCCTTAAAGGTTTACTCCTTGCCATCTATGTTTAAGAAGCCCGCTGTAATAGGGAAAGTAATAGATAAAATAAAGACACAATGGGAGAAGGAGATTACAAGTGCAATCAATAGAATTACATCAGGCAAATGGAATGCCGATTAATAGATTAGAGGGATATTACCATTATGTTTTTAAATTTCATGGGTCCTTCCAGAGCCAAATGGCTTACGGCTGTGCAGAGCGGCAGGAATTGATTACGGATTAAAATTTTTTAGGGGTGAAAATTTGGAGATAATAAATACTGTAGAAAAGACAGAAGGTTGTAAGATTTTAAATGCAGACACTTCTCTCTCATTAAACTCTATAAATCAAGAGGAACATGGGATAAGTGTTAAGGGGTTTGCTATTAAGGAACTCTTTGAATCCTTTAATGTAGGTTTTCTGAATGAGGAGATTTGCAGGGAATGGATTTTAAAGCGATTGCACCCTAATATAATTAAATGTCCTGCTTGTGATTCAATTATAGTAGATGTAATAACTTTGAATAATTTTTGGAGCCTCAAAAGATGTAGATGTAAGCAATGTAAAAAATGGTTCTCAGCTAAGGTGGGGACAATTTTTGACAATGGGCAGCTGACAATGAGTGAAATAGGGATGCTTGCTATCTTTTTATATTTGAAGGTTCCACATAAAGTTATTGCAGAAAAATTAAATATGCATCCAGTTTCTATCGGCATGTGGGAAAAGAAATTTAAGATGTTTGGAAGTTTAAAGGAGGTCATTTGAATGAAAGAGCGGCCGATTATATTTAGTAGTGAAATGGTAAGGGCAACTCTTGAAGGCAGGAAGATGCAGACCAGACGAGTTATAAAACCACAGCCAGCAATTAAACCAAGAGTTTTTAAAAATGAGGATGGAGTTTTTTATTCATTGATGGATAAATGTGTATATCAAAAAAGTCCTTTTGGAACAATCGGAGATAGATTGTGGGTGAGGGAGACATGGTTTGAATGGGTGAAAAATAATTCTGAACAATTACCATACCTGTATAAAGCCACAATACCCTCGGATGACCTTGAAATTTTAAGACAATCAGGACATGCGTTTAAATGGAAACCCTCTCTCTTCATGCCACGCTGGGCTTCACGGATAAGCCTTGAGATTATTAATATCAGGGTTGAGAGGGTGCAGGAGATAACAGAGAGAGATGCACGAGATGAAGGAGTTGAACATCCCAATATAGCTGTATCTCCTCCATCCACTTATTCTGACTATAAACATAATTTTAAATTGCTGTGGGACTCCATCAATGCCAAGCGTGGCTACGGATGGGATGCAAACCCTTGGGTGTGGGTGATTGAATTTAAAAAATTATGACAGTTGAACAGGCGGTGATGAGGGCAATAATTGAGTGTGTGAAGAGGGGAGAGCATAAAATTAAAATCAGTGAGGTAGAGTGCGCTCATCCTATACATCAATTATCCGGCAGGGTAAGGCTCAGGGAACTGCGAAAGAGGGGTTTGGTGGATTACAAGTATCACGAAGAAGATAACACTTATTTGATTTATTCAAGTTTGACGGAGTTAGAAAATTCGTGGGAGGTATTAATAGGTAAGAAGTCTTTTAAAAAAAGTGTAAATGTGTGGCCTACGACTGCCCCTATTCAAAAGCCTGTCCCAATTCAATCGGCTCAAGTAAAAAAGGATAAAGAAATGACGATTGATGTTTTAAGTGATAATGAAAGGGCGGAAATGCTTGATAATATACGAAAATTCAAAGAGCAACTGAAAGCTGGAAAAGGTGTCGCCTGTTAAATTCTAAAAGGGATTGAATATGTCTAAAAGATTCACTGATACTGAAAAATATAAAAAGAAATTTATAAGAGAATTGCCTGGAGCTTATAAATTATTTTGGGATTACCTTTATCATGATTGTAGTTTTGCAGGTATTTGGTATGTGGATTTTGAAGTTGCTCAGATAAGAATAGGAAAGGACATGCTTATAGATAAAGAAGAAGCTATTAAATTATTTAATAAAGATGAGGAACGAATTATCATTCTTAATGGAGGAAGTAAGTGGTTCATAAAAGCATTTATTCTATTTCAGTATGGAGAACTTAATTCTAATAATAAACTACACTTAGGGGTTTCAAGAGAGTTAGAAAAAGAAGGGGTATTTATACCCCTTAAATACCCCTTTGAAGGGGCTAAGGATAAGGATAAGGATAAGGATAAGGATAAGGATAAAGATAAGGAAAAAGAAAGGGAGGGGATGCAAGGGGAGGGAAACGAAAAAGAGGAAGTTCTGGGCAAGCTACCAGAAAAAAAAATAGCAAGCAAAATAGAGTCAGAAAATTCAGGGCTTAGTAATGGCAATAACCCTCTTACAAGCCCAAAAGAGCTTTTTGAACTCTGGAATAAATATGCTTCGCACTCTAATCTCATTAGTGCCAGAGAGTTAGGTAAACAGAGACAGGCAAAATGCAACTCGCGTTTAGCTGAACGCCCTCTTGAAAAATGGGAAGAAGTCTTTAGCCTTTGTGCAAGGACACCATTTTTGAATGGCGAAAACGCAAGCGGGTGGAGAGCCTCTTTTGACTGGATTATTGCCAACTCCGACAATGCGGTTAAGGTGCTGGAAGGGAAGTATGATAAAACAAAACAGCGGCAAATGGGGACTTCTAAAACTGCCGGCAACTGGGCTTTGCTTGAGCAGAGGAAAAAGGAAAGGGAGAAGGCTGAAATCCAAGTATGACTGAAAACGACAGAACCCAGTTTGAGAGTATTTTGACTGCGATTGCCGAGATTTTTGACAAGCAGTTATCGGGCAATCAGCTTGATTTATATTTTCTTGCCTTGCAAGATTTGACTCTTGAGCAATTTAAAAAGGCAGGTAATATTATTATTCAAACAGCTCGCTTTTTTCCTAAACCTGTGGATTTTAGGGAGGCGGTAAAAGGAACGGTTTTAGACAAAACTACTCAAGCAGTTTTGCAGCTTGAAAACGCTGTTAGAAGGCATGGTTATTATACTTCTGTGGTTTTTGAGGATAGGCTTATTCACGCCTGTATTGAAGCCCTTGGAGGGTGGCAAGAAATCTATCAGGATTGGGGTTATGAAAAATGGATTTGGGTTAGAAAAGATTTTGAAAAACACTATGAATATTTTTTGAAATATCCGCCCTCAAATATTCCCGAAAAACTTATAGGATTTCACGAGCAAAATAACAGTTCAAGAGGTTATCTTGATGACATTCCTAAACCTGTCTTAGTAGGGGATGGCAGCCGAAAAGAAATTGCTGATGGTGGGAAAAAACAGGTTGCAGGGGCTATTACATGAAATATCCATTTATTAAAGAGCAAGACGAGATGATTATGAGGACATATAGGGAGATTCAGCCTGATGCTGGCAGAAGTCCTGTTGTTAGGCTTCTTGCTGATAAGTTGAAATTTCCTCGCTGGGTTATAAGTCGAAGGGCGAGGGATATAGGGGCGTATGAGCCGAGGCTAAAAGAGCCTGTCTGGTCCGAAAAAGAATTAAAAATATTGGAACGGAACGCACACCATCACCCTGAAACGATTCGAAGGCATCTTAAAAAATCAGGTTTCATACGATCAATTACGGGCATCATTATAAAACGCAAGAGAATGAGATTTTTAAAAGGGATGGATGGGCAAAGTGTGACAAAATTGGCAATGTGTTTTGGAGTAGATGTTCATTCGGTCAGCAGATGGATTAAAGAGGGTCTTCTTAAGGCACAGATGAGGGGGACACAGAGGACAGAGCGACAGGGCGGAGATATATATTATATCAGGGACCAATGGATTAGAGATTTCATCAAAGAGAATATCGGGCTTATAGATATTCGCAAGGTGGATAAGTTCTGGTTTGTTGATGTGATGAGTTTATAATTACAAACCCTTCGGCATGCTCAGGGTGACAGCACAAGGGAAAAAAATACAATGACAATTACATTGGAAGAAAAAGTTGAGGCGATTTTAAAACACTTACAGAGGACGGCTGTTGAAAGGTGTCTGGATGATGGGAAAAGGGTGGTTCGGTTAGTGGAGCCAAGCTGCTCAAATTGTAAGAAATTTATTAATCGGGGCGGGGAGTGCGAGGGTGACGGTCATATTCTTTATCCCGGCTGTGATAAATGGATATATGAAGAAAGTAATAGGAAATGAGAAAGGAGAATAAAAAACAATGGAACTCACGGACATAAAGTCAGCGGGATATAATCCCCGCACAATCACAGACGAACAATTAAAGATGCTCAATAAATCCCTGCAAACATTCGGGGATTTATCCGGTATAGTCTATAACCGCAGAACAGGCAATCTTGTGGGCGGACATCAGCGGCTTAAATGACTGCCTACAGATGCAAAGATTAAAAAGAAAGAACTCAAAGAGAAAACAAAGACCGGCACAGTTGCACAGGGCTTTGTAATTTTTGATGGCGGAGAGAAACACACATATAGAGAGGTTGACTGGGATGAGGCAACCGAGAAGATGGCAAACATAGCAGCCAACAAACACGGCGGAGAGTGGGACAATGATAAACTCGGCGAACTCCTCAAAGAACTTTCTGAAATACCGATATTTGATGCCGAACTGATAGGGTTTGAAACGGATGAATTAAATAACATCCTTGTAAGTCTTAATGAAGGACTCACCGACCCCGATGATGTCCCTGAATTGCCTGAAACAGAGCCAATCACAAAGACAGGCGATATCTATATCCTCGGCGAGCATAGACTCTTATGCGGCGATGCAACAAAAAAAGATGATGTGGAGAGGATGATGGATGGGAAAAAAGCAACATTGGGTTTTACTTCACCACCTTATTGGGTAGGCAAAGAATATGAAACCCAAAAAAGTATAGAAGAAATAAATGAATTCATAAAACATATTTGCAAATCTTATAATTTTGCAACCAAAAAAGATAAAAGTAGAATAGTAATAAATACAAGCACTGGGTTTACTACTTCATTTGACAAAAAGAAGAAAAGACAAGTTTTATTATTGATAGACAAGTGGACTAATTATTTTTATGAAATAGGATGGAACTTACGACATATAAGGCATTGGATAAAAGATGGGCAATTAATAAGTATTGCACCAAAAACGGATTTAATTGACCAACACTGCGAATTTTTAGGCACTTTTGAAAATAATAAAGGATTGGATATAAAATTTAATGATGTTCTCAATGAAAACGATATAAACATATTAGAGACATTTTACAATACATCTGGGACAACACGAGGGCAGGAAAGAATAGGATGTAAATGGGCATTAAGAGCATATTGGGATGATATTAGAGGGAATGCAAATCAAACAAATCATTGTGCAGCATTCCCAGTAGAATTAGCATTAAGACATATTTTTTTATATACAAAAAAAGGAGAGATCATTCTTGACCTTTTTCTCGGCTCTGGCTCCACCCTTATCGCCTGCGAAAAGACAAGCCGTATTTGCTACGGCATGGAAATTGACCCTCATTATTGCGATGTCATAATCACCCGATATTGTAAATATATAGGAACAAATAAAGTGAACAAAAATGGCAAGGAGGTTGAGTGGCAGTAATCTATGAACCGAGCGGAAAGGCGAGGGAGTATTGCGAATTAGCAGTGAATCTTTATCACGGCTGTGATGAGTGGAACTCTAAAAAAAGAAAGGGGGGCAGTAAAAAATGAATCACCATGCAAATATAAAATCATCTGACAGGCTCCAAAAGGTATTAGAGGTTCTGTCTGATTGCAGACCTCATACTACGCTTGAGATAGCCGAGTTATTGTCTTCAATCCCAAACAGGAAGAGCAAACTCTGTCAATATACAGGAAAGACAGATAGCAACAGAAAAATAAGAGTTAAAACTAAAATTTTCAGGGGAGGATAAAAAATTATGGATTTAATACCGTTTCCAAATATTAAAGTAAAACTTGCAGAACTATATTCATCAGCTTCGGCGATAGGTAAAATCTCTAATATGCAATTACCCGTTAAAACTGCATATTACATAACTATGACATTAAGAAAAATACAGCCCCATTTGAAAGATTTGGAAGATATGAGAATAAAACTAATAGATAAATACGGAAAAGATAGGGAAGGGGGAGGGCGTGAGGTTCCGCCAGAAAACATGAAATCTTTTATGGATTCATTTAACGAAGTTTTAAATGAAGAAGTAACTCTTAATATTCAGCGGATACATATTAATAGTTTGGGCGATATTATGTTATCGCCACAGGATTTAATGCCAACTGAATGGTTAATCATTGAAGATAACGAAAAGGATGAGAAAAAAACATGAAAACAAGAATTGTAACAGATGGCGGAAGGATTACCTGTGGGTCAATAGATTGTATCCACAACGAAAACCCTTTATGTCTTATATTTATCTGGCCATATCCCCCAAATATGATTGAGGATGGCGGATATTGTAGTAAATATAAAAGAAGGGAGGTTTCACGCGGAAATATAGCAAATAAGCCACTTCCGAGATAAAAGGAGGCAATATGTTAAGTTTCTTTGTTGGATGTGTAGTGGGTTGGTTTACAGGGATGATGACTATGATGTTATTAAGGGAGTTAAAAGAGGGAGGAAATAAATAATGGAAGATGTTATATAACCCGCTATTGTAAATACACAGGCAATAATAAAATAATCAAAAACGGTAAGGAGATTATCTGGAATGCAGACTGAAACATTAAAGGCTCAAGTTGAGAAGCTCATGGAGAAAGAGGAGGAATTACTTCTCAGGGCGGTTGCACAGACCATGCAAGAATATAACAAGAAGCCTACAAATGCAGCACTTAAAGACTGGGAAGCGGCTAAGAATGCACTGGAAGAATATCAAAGAAAAAAACAGCAGGAGGCAAGCGGAGAAATAATATTTAAAGGCATTCCCGAGGCTCTCGGATACCTCAAAGTAGAAAACTGGAAAATCTCACAGGCAAAATTCTATGACGATGTGAGATTTATTAAAAGGCAGAAGGACGGCAGTTTCACAAAAAAAGAAGTTGATAAATATGCTGCACAGTTTCTTCAAAAACGAGACGGCTCGGATATTGAGATAGATCCTTTTGAAAAACTAAAAGAGGAAACACGGTTCACGAAAGAGAGAGCGGATAAGGTTGCATTTGAAAATGAAATTGCAAGAGGGAATTATATTCTCAAATCAGATGCAGAACAGCAGTTATCGGCACGGGCTGCCTTTCTAAAATCAGGAATACAGGGATTTTTTCACAGCATGTCGGCAAGATTAATTGAGCTTGCAGAAGGCAAGCCTGAAAAGGGACCCGATGTCCTTGATTTTTGTTTGAAGGAAGTCGAGGAGCTTTTTCACCATTATAGTAAACCTCTCGTGTTTGAGGCTGTAAAAATAAAATCAGAGGAGACAGATGCAATCTGAATTAATAATAAATCCCCCTCACCCACCACCCTCACCCCAACCCTCTCCCATAGGGAGAGGGAGAGAGGGGCAAGGGGAGAGGGAATTGTTTTTGCCCTTTACCTTTTGCCTCAGCGAAAGGCGTGTCTTTGAAAAAAAGGAGCAATTGACTGTCAGTCAATGGGCGGAGAAATACAGGATTGTCCCGATAGGAGCTCACAGGGGACCGTGGCGGAATGACATATCCCCTCACCTTGTGCAAATTATGGATACATGGGCGCTGCCTCACATCCGTGAAGTAATCATCTGTAAGGCTCCACAGACAGGCGGGACAGAGGTTATGAATAATTGTGCTGCTTATGCGATGGATAGAAACCCATCCACAATGATGTTTATCATGCCTTCGGAGGCAATAGCCAAGAAGGTGAACTCGGACAGAATCATTCCCATGATTGAACAATCCCATGCCCTGCAAAAACTTATATCACCAAATCCTGACGATTTAGCAAAACTCAAAATCAAGCTCAATAACGGAACAATTATTTACATGGCGTGGTCAAACTCATCCGCTGCCCTTGCCACATTCCCGATTAAATATCTTTTTTTTGATGAGACGGATAAATACCCGCCTTTTGTGGGGAAGGAATCAGACCCTATTACGCTTGGTGAAAAGAGGGCAAGGACTTTCAGACACACTTATAAAATCTTTAAAGTCTCAACACCTACAAGGGAAGATGGACATATCTGGAAGGCATTACAGAGTGCTGACATTCTGTATAAATATTATGTTCTGTGTCCTCATTGCAAAACTGAACAGCTTATGGTTTTTGACAATCTTAAATGTCCGGAGGGAGAAATTACCCCTGAGCAAATACGAAGGGAGAATATTGCATATTATGAATGTCCGAATTGTAAATCTCATTGGACAGACATTCAGAGGGATAAGGCGGTTCGTGCAGGCGGATGGAAAAAGGAAAAAGGGGAGAATATTGTCAGACCCCGCTCAGTAGCATTTCATCTGCCGTCATGGATAAGCCCGGATGTGTCGCTTAGTGAAATAGCCGCCGCATATCTACTCTCTAAAAGCGATAAGGCGAAGCTCATAGACTTTTATAATGATTATCTTGCCGAGCCGTTTGTTGAATCACAACAGGGAGATAGTCTTAAAGAAGATGACCTCTATAAGAGAAGATATTGTTTCACCCCTGAAAAGGCATCATGGCAGGTGCCTATGTCAGCCTGTATTCTTTCAGCCTTTGCAGACATACAGGCGAATCGTATAGAGGTTTGTGTTATTGCATGGGGGCAGGGATTTCAAAGCTGGATAATAGAGAGAGTCCAATTACCCGGCGATACTACACAGCCGCAAGTGTGGGGAGACCTTGATAGATATTTGTTGAAAGAGTGGCAGCATGAGAGCGGGGCAAGATTAAAGATTGTAACAGCAGGGATTGATTCAGGCTATCTTGCCCCTGACGTTTACCGCTTTGTCCGCCCTCGCCAGCTTGGACGCAGGATATATGCAACTAAGGGATCATCAACAGTTGGTAAGCCCCTTATATCCGTTACAGATCCGCGCAAGAAAAAAGGGAAAGACAAAAATAGAGTTACTCTGATAATTATAGGCACAGAGACGGCGAAAGACACAATCTTTGCCCGTCTGCAGATAGAAGATGCAGGACATGGGTATGTTCATTTTTCCGAGTCCCTTGATTATGATTTTTTTAAACAGCTTTGTTCGGAGCAGTGCCTTACAAAATATAGTAAGGGAAGACCTTATAGGGTGTGGGAGAAGAAAAGAACAGATGCAAGGAATGAGGCACTTGATTTATTCGTAGGCAATTTGGCGGTTATAGAATTGTTGAATCCTAATTTTGAAATTATCAAAAATCAAATTGCAGCTATATTTAAGGGGCAAAAAATACAAGTCAAGAAAACAGGCAGACGAGTTATAACCAAAGGAATTGAATGAATCTCCCTGATAAAGAAATATTGAGACCTCAAGAGGTTGCGGATTATTTTTCAGTTTCAAAAAGAACTATCTTTCGGTGGTGCATTGAAGAGAAAATTAAATATTGTAAACCTAACGGTGTAATCAGAATTTTTAGAAACTCAGTTTTAGAGCTTGTCCAAAAAACAGAAAATGCACATATAGAATCAATTAAAGAAGTAGAATCAAAAATAACTGCAAGTCATAAAGGCAGACGGATTATTTCAAAAGGGATTTAAAAAATCCTAAAAACCCTCAATTATTTTTATATCCTACCTTATCCTATCAAATACTGTGACAAATGATGACATTTGATGACATTTGTGCCTATGCCTACCTGAAATAATCTTTTAAAATTATTCCCATCATGGCAGGAATAACCCTTACCGATGCACAAACACAGCTTGCTAATTGGCTTACTGCTTCAACAAAAGTAGCTCAGGGGCAGTCTTATTCTATTTCTGGGAGAGCCGTTACCCGCGCTGATGCAGAAGAAATCCGAAAACAAATAATTTATTGGGACAGGCAGGTTAAGAGACTTACAAAAGGCGGTATTACAATCAAAGGAGCTACACCGGTATGAGGCAAGATTTTAATATTGCAGGTAAACAATTTGTAGTTGAAGAAAATATTGTTGACCGTGTCATCCGCTATATAAACCCGATCAAGGCAAACCAGCGATTCAGGGCAAGGGCAATGCATGCGATTTCAGGCGCATATCTCGGAGCGAGATATGACCGCAGACAAACGTCAATGTGGACCACATCACGGGGTGATGCAGATGCCGATACACTCTCTGATTTGCCAACTTTAACACAACGGTCCCGAGACCTTGATAGGAACGCACCGATTGCAACCGGGGCAATCAACACCACCACGCTTCATGTAGTCGGCACCGGGTTAAAATTGCAGAGTCATATAGATAGGGCTGTTTTAAATATGACAGATGAAGAGGCAGATGCATGGGAAGCCTATACGGAAAGGGAATTCAGGCTATGGTCGGAATCTCATGACTGCGATGCCTCACGCTCTCTGATATTCCCAGAACATCAGGAGCTTGCATTCAGGCAAATGCTTGTAAATGGCGACCATTTTGTTGCTTTGCCGCGAATACCCAGAAAGGATAATCCTTATACCCTTGCCCTTCAGCACATAGAAGGAGATAGGGTGAGCAATGAAAACAACCAAGCCGATACAAATAAAATTTGCGGTGGTATAGAAAAAGACGAATATGGAGCACCGAAAACTTATCACATTTGCAATCAGCATCCCGGCTCACGCTTTAATACTGCAAATCGTTCGTGGACAAAAATCCCTGCATTCGGCTCCAATACTGAGCTTCGCAATATTATTCATCTTTACAGAATTTCCAGGGCAGGACAGACAAGGGGTGTTCCGTATCTTGCTCCTGTTATAGAAACACTAAAACAACTTGATAAATATACTGAGGCAGAAGTCATGGCTTCCGTTGTTTCAGCCATGCTCACAGTGTTTATAAAATCGGAGACAGGTGATTTAGACCTTGCCCCTATGGAGCCGACAGATGAAACGAAGGCAGAGGCAACAGATACAGATATTAAACTTGCATCCGGCGCAGTTGTAGGACTTACACCTGGCGAAAGTATTGAAACAGTAAATCCTTTACGACCTAATACAGGCTTTGACCCGTTCGTTATGTCAATCCTCAGACAAATCGGCGTTGCGCTGGAACTTCCCTTTGAGGTTTTGATTAAACATTTTACTTCGTCTTATTCAGCATCACGAGCCGCTTTAATGGTTGCATGGACTTTTTTTAGACAGAGAAGACAATGGCTCGCAAGGCATTTTTGTCAAGAGATTTACGAGATTTGGCTTTATGAGGCTGTGGCTATAGGCAGAATATCCGCCCCGGGTTTTTTTTCCGACCCTCTCATCAAAAAGGCATACTGCGGTTCAACATGGATAGGAGACGCGCCAATTCAGATTGACCCTGTGAAAGAGGTAAATGCATCAAAGGAGAGGATAGCGATAGGGATCTCAACCATTGATGAAGAAACGGCATTTATTACTGGCGGAGATTTTGAAACAAATTATCCCCGTATTAAAAAAGAAGTGAAGATGTTCAGAGACCTTGGGATTAAACATCCCGCAATGGAAGATAAACAACCTGCGGCATCGCAGCAAGATGCAGATGCAGCATTACAAGAAAAACTTAATACAGATAAGGAGGGATAATGAGACTCATAGATATAATAAACGGACCGTGGGCAATAACAGTTGACATGCTAAATGAAATTCGCAGTATCTATACAAAACATCTTCGGGGAGAAAAAATAAATATCAAAGATATAGAAGCCCGCACAGGCAAAGAACTGCTCAATAAGCCGCAGGGTTATGACCTCGTAAATGGAACTGCAATCATCCCGATAGAAGGGATTATTGCAAAAAAAATGAATCTCCTGATGCAGATTTCAGGCGGTGCATCCACACAGCTTATTGAAAGAGATTTCAAGGCAGCCCTCAACGACCCTTCAGTGCAAAAAATCATATTAAACATAGATTCCCCCGGAGGGACTGTAGACGGCACGTTTGAACTTGCAAATTATATATATGAAAACAGGGGGAAGAAACCAATTATCGCATATACAGACGGCATGATGTGCTCAGCCGCATATGCTATAGGCTCTGCGGCGGATAAGGTTTTTATTTCAGGAGATACAACGACAGTCGGTTCAATCGGCGTTGTTGCGGCACATGAAGACATTTCAAAAATGGAAGAAAAGCTCGGTGTTAAGACAACGGAAATCTATGCAGGCAAATATAAACGAATTGCATCTCAGTATCAGCCCCTTTCGGCAGAAGGATTTGCGAGCATCAAAGAGCGGGTGGATTATCTTTATGCCGTGTTTGTGAATGAGATTGCAAAATTCAGAGGAGTGTCAGCAGAGGAAGTTATTCAAAAAATGTCAACCGATGCTGCACCCCTCTTTATGGGAAAACAGGCAATAGAAGCGGGTCTTGTGGACGGTGTTGCCACTTTAGACCGGCTTATTGGCAATAATGTCACCGGTGTTGTGGCAGATGGTAAGAGTAAAACAATTAAAGGAAAGGAGGGCAAATTAATGACAAAAGATGAACTCATAGCTCAAGAACCTGAATTGTATCAGTCCGTTTTAGCAGAAGGCAAGTCGGGGTTAAATGAGGCAATAGCAAAGGCGAAGGAAGAAGGAGCAAAGGCAGAGACAGAGAGGGTGAAGTCTGTTAAGAGCCAGCTTATTCCCGGACATGAGGCATTGATAGAATCGCTCATGTTGGATGGTAAGACAACTGGTCCCGAGGCGGCGGTGGCTGTCCTTGATGCGGAAAAGAAACTCAGGGTAAAGGCAATAGAAGGCTTCAAGGCAGACGGCTCAATTAAGGTGACCGTAACGGAACCCGGTGACGGTTCAGATGCAAACACCATGAAGCGCAAGGATTTTAATATGTTATCAACAGACAAACAGGCTGCATTCGTAAAGAATGACGGCAAGGTAGTTGACTAAATTTTGAAAGGAGGAAAAAACAATGGCTAATACTTTAACAGGTTTGATTCAGTATATCTACGACAGCGTGGATGTTATAAGCCGCGAGTTGGTCGGGATGATACCATCTGTTTATATTAATCCGAAGGCGGAACAGGCGGCAAAGGATCAGGATATTTCTTATGACATCGTTCCTGATGCAACCGCTTATGACGTTACACCTGCAAACACAATTCCAGCCCTTGACAGTTCAACAGTTCCTGCAGGCACTATGAAGATTAATAAGGTCAGAGGCGTCAAATTTCACTGGACAGGCGAAGATGAAGCAGCGATAGGGCGTGATGCCAAATCTGGTATTCAGAATAATAAGATTGCACAGGCTTTCAGAACGCTGTGCGGTGAAATGGAAAATGACCTGGCAGATCTATATGCCTTTGCATCACGAGCCTTTGGCACAGCAGGCACAACACCATTTGCCACAGCAGGTGATTTCAGTGATGCGGCTGAGGTTGCCCGCATACTAAAGGATAATGGTGCCCCATCATCCGAGCTACGACTTGTCATAGATACTGCGGCAGGCGCAAAGATTTTAGGTAAGCAATCACAGGTGCATATTGTCGGCGGAGACGACCCGCTCAGACGCGGGGTTTTGCTTGATATTTATGGTATGCAAATCCGTGAATCGGCAAAAATCAAGACTCATACTAAAGGCACAGGGGCAGGATATTTGTTGAACAATGTAGCCGGTTATCCCATAGGCTCAACAGCCATTGCGGCTGACACAGGCACAGGCACAATCCTCGCCGGGGATGTCCTCACGAACTCACAGTCAGGCCGTGATCAAAATAATAAATATGTTGTAGGCACAGCCCTATCCGGCGGCTCTCTGGCACTCAATAAGCCCGGCAACAGGGTTGCATGGGTGGATAATGATACAGTGGCTGTCGGCAATAGTTATGCCGCAAGCATGGCATTTGCCCGCTCTGCAATCCATCTGCTTACAAGATTGCCGAAGATGCCTGAAGGAGGCGATGTTGCGGATGATGTCATGGTTGTTCAAGACCCGCACAGCGGAATATTCTTTCAGATTGCTCTTTACAGGGCATATCGTTCCGTTCTGATTGAAGTTGCAGTCGCATGGGGAGTAAAGGCTGCAAAGTCCGAGCATATAGCACTCTTGCTTGGATAGTCAAAGGTCAATAAGCAATAAGGGAGGGGAAATCCCCTCCCTTATTTTAAAAAGAGGTAAACAGATGGCAAAAGAAAATAAAAATCAAAAAGGAGCGATACCTGCTAATAGTATCATCCCGAAGATTATAAAAATGGTGAGAACGGTTGATGATGCTAAAGGAGAGCCTACAAAGGCAGATGTCCACCCTGATGAAGTTGAGAACTTTAAAAAAGGCGGATGGAAAATAAGCAATGATTACTGATAATGATTTGGATATATTTTTTTCAGATGATTTCACACAGGATGCAACCTATACGCCGCAGGGCGGGCAGGCATCCACCATTAAGATTATATTTGATAATGCCTTTAAGGTTATTGATATATCAACAGGGATTGAGTCAGCATTACCTGCAGCGACTTGTAAGACTTCGGATGTGGCGAGTGTAAAACATAACGATACATTAGTTATAAACTCTATAACCTATTATGTGTCGGGCATTCAGCAGGATGGGACAGGAATCACGATATTAATTTTATCAAAGGATATGGTTTAAATGGCGAATACAAAACGGCAGTCAATAATGACCGCAGTGAAGACACGATTGCAGGGTATCACTGTTGCAAATGGGTATGATTTCAATCTCGGCAGTCATGTTTTTGAATGGCGGACAACAACTCTCAATGATAATGAAATGCCCGGTATTGTATTCAGGGATATCCAAAATATCAAAATAGAAGGCGGACCAGTTGCATATTTCCGATGGGGTTTGAATATAGAAATAGGGATTGTTACGCAAGGCGGAGCTTCAATCACAGATATAAGAAAGATGTTAGGCGATATTTATAAGGCAATCGGGACAGACCCTCGCTGGGGAGGGTTGGCAATATTAACAGAGCAGCCGAATAATGATGAAATTCAATCTGAACAGCAGGAGAGGAAAATCACAGGTGTATTAATAAGACTCCAGATTATCTATGATTCTCCGCTCTGGGAGGCATGATGGAAAAGGAAGAAATCATTGTTGCAGTTCAAGAGGCGATTGCAAAAGAGTTGGGGCAATACAAAGTCAATAAAGAAATCCATTATCTTGATCATCTATGGATTAAAGAGATGAGGGAATGGACAGAATCAATCAAAAGTGAATTCTGGAAGACAGTAGTCAGGACAATTATAAGAACGATTATAATTTTCATGCTCATAGGATTTGGAATATGGGGAGTAAAAAACTTCAAATGAGAGAGATTAAAAAAATAATAATTCATTGCAGTGATTCAGAATTCGGAGATGCTGCATTGATTGACAAATGGCATAAAGAGCGGGGATGGACGGGCATCGGGTATCACTATGTAATTTTGAATGGCTGTAGAAAGGCAACTATGACAGGATTCCAGCCATACAAGAAGGAGGATGATGGAATTATTCAACAGGGAAGAGCTGTTGAGGTAGTCGGTGCTCATTGCGAGGGACAGAATCAGGACAGTATTGGAATCTGCCTTATAGGCAAAGAACATTTCTCGGCAAAACAATTATATGTTTCTTTGCCGAATCTTATAAGGGATTTGTTTTATGGATACGGAATTGTATCGGGACAGGTATTCGGACATTATGAATTTAATCCACAGAAGACCTGCCCGAATATTGATATGCCGATTTTAAAAGAATATATCAGAAAAATTTTTGTAAAATAAAGGAGGTGAGTAAAGATGGAGTTAATGGCGATTGTAAAATTGATACCGATAGTTTTATCAGTCGTGGAAATGACAAAGAGATTTATTCCTGATGAAAAACGAACCTATGTGAACCCCATAATGGCAGTTGTTACAGGGCTTTTGGGTGCTTACTACACAGGCGGGACTCAGGAATTATTGAATCTCTTAACGACAGGAGTTCTCGCCGGTGCGGGGGCGATGGGAGCTTATAAAATCCCCAAAGAGGTAGCATTGAAAATGGGGATAGATTAAATGGAGGTAAATGAGATGAAAGAAAAAGTCAATGATGCTTCAGAGACGAAAATCGTTAATGATAATCCTAAAGAAAAGGAGGTAAAAGAAGATGGCCAGTCAATTAAAGAGCAGAAGGGTAGCAGCGGCAAAAATAGAGGCAGTTGAAGGAATAGCAGAAACCTTATCGGCAGCGGATGGGGGAATCTTGGTAATTGACCCTACGGTGTCAGTTGATATTGAATCACTTGAGAGAAAGCCCGCAAGCGCCTCATTATCGTCTTTTGGTAACGTATCTGGTAAGCAATCTGCAAAATTAAGTTTTACGGCAGAAATTAAAGGTGCAGGGGCGGCATATTCCTCAAGCGTAAAACCAGCTTTAAGTCAATATTTGCGGGCTTGTGGATTTGCTGAGACAATAGTTACAACTGTGGGAGTTGAAAAGGCGACATATCAGCCTGCAAGCACAGGGATTCCATCTCTGACTATGGCTTGTTATGAGGACGGGGTAATTAAGAAATTAAAGGGATGCAGGGGAACGGTTAAATTCAACGGTGAATCAGGCGGGGTAATAAAGGCAGCCTTTGAATTTAGCGGTGTTTTGGATGGAACCATTGACGGCGCTATGCTTACACCGACCTATGAATCAACCATTCCGCCTACCCTGCTTAACACTCCACTAACTTTTGATGCCTATACTGCAAGGGCTCAAAGTTTTGAAATCAATCTCGCCGCCGCAGTTTCTATAATGGAGGATATTACAAAGGCAGAGGGATATGCAGTCGGAGTCATCATAGGAAGAAACCCTACAGGCTCAATCAATCCTGAGATGGTAACAATCGCCACTTACGATTATTTTGGCAAATACAAAAGTGCAGCCTTTATTTCCCTGGTAATCGGGAAAATCGGCAGTGTCCAGTATAACCGTTTTAAATTCACCGCTCCGAAGATGCAAATCACAGCGGTATCGGATGGTGATAGAAACGGTGTTGCAGTTGCAGACCTTTCAGTTCTCTTTGCCAGAAACGCAGGGGATGACGAGATTGTATTGGAATTTGATTAATAAAGGAGGCGTATGGATTTAACAGAATTAAGAAAGAAAGATGCACATGTATCGGGATGGGTTAATTTTGAGGGGAAATTTGATGTCCATATCAATTACCTGAGCAAATCCGACCTGCAGGCAAAACTTGACAGGTGTAAAAAAACAAAGTATGTCAGGCATCAGCCGCAGGATGACATAGATGTTGATAAACTACATCTGGAGCTTGCACAATGCATTCTGGATTGGAAAGGATTAACTCTTTCAGCTGCGTCAAAACTCATTCCGATTGATATTCCAGCAGGACAGGAGAATGCTGATGTTCCATGTTCCGATAAGAATAAACTCGCATTGCTGAAAGAAGCTTATGGGTTTGATGTCTTCATCCAGCAGGCATCTACAGACCTTGCGGCTATCAAGCAGGAGACTGAAAGAAAAAACTAATTGAGTGGGCAAGATATTACCTTGACCCACTCAATATCACCTGTGAAAGATGTGAGGATGAAAAAGAGGCTTATGGATTACCGATTACGGAGGATAGGTGTAAACAATGCAGGGTCCCTAACATAGATTTGCTTTATGAAAATCAAGAGGCATGGCAGTTATATCAGATTGTTTGTAGTCAGCAAAATATAGGCTTTGGCGATTATGGTCCCCTCTGGTATCCGAGCATTGAATTTGTTTTTAATCTTTACGAAGTCAGAAATTGCAGAGAGGTATTTGAGAAGCTCCTTTTGATTCATAATGTCTATTGTGAAAAAAAAGAAAAACAAAGGAAGAAATAAATCATGGCAGAGAAAACGATAACACTCACACTAAAGGCGAAAGATGGGGCAAGCCATATTGTCCAGACCTTTCAGCGGACAGCAGAGAGGTCATTTCAAGCCGTCCACAGTGCTTCTACATGGTTATCAAAATCCATATTCAGCCTCAAATCTGCATTTATAGGGCTTGCAGGCATTGCCGGTATTGGCTTTGGCATTAAATCATTCATTGAAGAATCAAACAAGGGAGAAAAAGCATTAACGCAGTTAAGGACAGCTTTAGGATATACGTCTAAAGACCTTATCGCCTACGCTAAATCCTTATCATCAAGCACCGTTTTTGCGGGTGATGCAATCATAGGGGCGGAATCCCTTATCGCCGCTTTTGTGAAAGATGAGAGGCAAATCAAATCTGCCACAAAGGCAACCCTTGACCTTGCATCAGCAAAGGGAATGGATTTAGCATCAGCCGCCGACCTCGTTGCAAAGACCCTCGGCACAGATACAAACGCACTCTCAAGATACGGGATTGAGGTAAAAGGAGCAATCGGCTCAAATGAAAGATTATTGAACCTGATAAATGGAATATCTAAGGCTTATGGAGGGCAGGCGGAGGCATTGAGGAATACAGGATATGGCGGACTCCTCTCGCTTCAAAATTCCATTTCAAACGTTCAACAGACACTTGGGGACATGCTCAAACAAATTCTGGGACCATGGGCAAATCAGCTATCGGAAAAAATAGCAGCTGCATCCGATGAACTGGAAAAATTCATGTCAGGAGAAAGGTGGCAGAAATGGGCAGCAATAGCAGGCGCATATCTCGATGTCTTGACTCAAGGGATTATAGACAGTTTTAACTGGCTGAGAGATAACGGAATAACAATATTAAAAGGGGTTTACGGCGCAGTTAAATTAATCGGCGATGCCTTCCATGGATGGAAAATAATTATATACGGATTAGCCTCTTTATACATAGCTGCAATATATCTCCCTCTCTGGAAGGTTTTAAATTTGGTCAGGGGAGCGATAACAGGATTTTTGAAAACTGTCAATTTTTGGGGGATCCTTGATGAGCAAGTAAAAGATTCTGAAAGAATATGGAATGAGCAAAGAATAATTATAGATGAAGGCAAACAATCATTACTCGGATATGTGGAGACAATAGAGGGGCTTGTTGATACCGCACCTGATACAAAAAAACATTTAACCGATATATGGTCTGCCGTCACCGCAACAGTTGCAGGGACAGCAGGCGGGGTTGATAAACTTGCCGATAAAATAGCCGGGGTGGATGTTTCAAAAATTTCCCCTGTATCTTCAGTAAAAGAACTTCAAACAGAAATAAGCAAGCCTGCAGTTATTTATAATGATGTAGAGGCAATTAAAAAAAGCCATGCCGCATGGAACCAGCTTACAAAGGCAAAAAAAGCAGCGAGGGAATATGACGAGAAGCTCGCAGAGGAGGCAAAAAAACTGCTTACCTTAAATGCTCAATTCTATCAAGAGGCGGGAGTTGTAACAGATCAGTATTATCAGGAACAAATTAATAAACTCGTAGAGCAAGGACAGGTATGGGAAGAGATGGGAATAGAAAGGGTTGAAGTGGAAAAATGGGTAACAGGAGAAATCATAAAACTATCGGAGCAGAGGGACGGACAATTTAAAGATTCCGCAGAAAAACAAAAGGCATGGTATGAAGGGATGCAAGATTACACAACTGCCCTATCTGCAATATCGTCAGGCAGCTTATCGGGGATTGCCGGGCTTTTTGGAGAAGCTGGAAAATTAATTGGGGGTATTATTGAGCTTATTTCAAATATCGGAAAGTTACCCGATATGTTAAAGGCAGGGCTGAAAGGGCTTGTAGATGGTGCAAGAGGTTTTGGTAAGGCTATAGTTACAATCATAAAAGATATAATAGTAAATCTTCCCTCAATTTTATATGAAATTATAACCTCGCTCTTAAGCAGTGTCGGAGATATTATAGATGCCCTCATAGAGGGTATTCCAAAATTCTTTTCACAGATAGGAAAAGTTCTTCCCTCAATCATAAAATCAATCATAGATGCAATAATTACAATTGTTTCAAAAGTCCCTGAACTTATATATGAGATTGTGAATGGTATCTGGGAAGGTATCAAAGCATTATTTGTGGGTGGGGAAATCACATCAGCAATAACTGATACATGGAATGATCAGGCAAAACCTGTAACAGTAGAACTTGATACATCAGGGGCAATGCAGGCATTGAAATACGCACAGGATGCACTTTTAGGTGCGGTGAATGAAACCGACAGGGCAGTGGCAAGAGAGGCTTTGCTATCCGCAAGACAGGCGGCAATACTGGCAGAGAAACAGAAACAGGATGCAAATAATGTAAAAAAAGAAGCGGAGAGAAAAACACTTAAGGGCATATTTGGATATCTTGGAGATTTGTTCGGTAATCTGTGGGAGAGTCTGAAAAGTATTTTTTCAGGTGCATGGGAAGGGCTGAAAAATATATTAGGGAGTTTGTGGGAAGGGTTCAAGAATATTCTCGGTGGTGCATGGGAAGGACTGAAACAGTTGTTAGACAGTCTTTTAGGAGCGATTGGTAATCTCTGGGAAGGGTTCAAGAATATTCTCGGTGGTGCATGGGAAGGACTGAAACAGTTGTTAGACAGTCTTTTAGGAGCGATTGGTAATCTATGGGAAGGATTTAAGAACATTCTCGGCGGCGCATGGGAAGGATTAAAAGCGTTATTAGACAGCCTTTTAGGAGCGATTGGTAATCTATGGGAAGGGTTGAAAAATATATTTACTGATGCATGGGAAGGGTTGAAAAATATATTTACTGATGCATGGGAAGGATTAAAAAGTGCTGTTGGATTAGGAGGAGGTGGATCTGGTCTTCCAGGTATCGGTGATGTTTTTCATGGCTTTGGACTTTGGCATGAAGGCGGTCTATTAAAAAAAGCACACTCAGGAATGTATCTCAAGGATGATGAAGTCCCTATTATTGCTCAAGTCGGCGAAGGCATCCTCAATAAATATAACGGAATCAGGGCAATCGGTGGGGAGGCAGGGCTTAATTATGCTAACAGATACGGCTCTCTGCCAAATTCAGGCAAAACGGAAAATAATATTACCTATCATCAACAAATGAATTTTGAGGTAGTGGTTGACAAAGATGGCAATGTCCTGAAGCTCACAAGGACACAGGCAAGAAATCTTGCACGAACCCTTGACCCTATGTTTAAAGAGATGCAGAGGAATGGCGAGTTATCATTCGCATAAACAAAAATATGCCACAAATATATGTCAATTCAATTTCAATACAGCGCAACGATTGTTGATTTGTCAGGATGTGTCATAGTGGAGTCACTGGACTATCCCAATGACAATACCGAGATTCATAAAACTGCAACAGGTAAAGTGGTTGCCACTTATGAAAATTATCCTCAACAAAAGATATTTCAATTACAGTGCCGAATGCAAAAAAATAAATTCACAGAATTAAACAGCTTTTGGAATCTTGTAAATGGAACTGAAAAGACTTTCATTTATACCGATAAAGATAATGTGAATCATAATGTCAAGTGGAATGATGCCCTTTTCCCATTAGAGCAAAAAGATTTTAACACTGCAGAAGGAATTATAAATCTTATAAAGGTTTAATCCCCCTTAATAAAGGGGGATTCGGGGGGTTATTAAATATGTCAGTTACATTTAACAAAGACTCAAACATTCTTACATTCCCATCAGACCAAAATCGTGAATATCCTCTCAATGATGCTGAGGGTCAGAAGGGAAATGTATTAAAGACAAAAGCAGAGGTGATTTGTGTTGATGTCCATAAAAGCTCAAACCCTAAACAAATACCTCTCTCTCTCAGCCTTATTGACGGCTCGTTTTACAGCAATCTTATGAACTGGTTTTTAACCGTATGCAAGGGAATGACTTACAAATTCCAATATACAAATGATGTTACAGGCGAGAGCGGTTTATATGTTCGCTGGCTTAATGGTTTTAAATTTTCCTTTGACGGACTTTATTATAAAGGTGAAATTATACTTGAGAAAGAATTATGACAACGACAGCATTTCAAACTGAAACACAAAAACAAGAGGGTGCAAAGCCGCGGGGATTGGTGCAAATAGATTTAGATGTGAGCGGCACACTCTACATCTCCGACCAGCCAATTACAATCGGTGCAAATACATACCGGGCATTAATAAGAGACTGGGGAGACATTTTGACAGGGGAGAAAGAAACAGGGAATCTTGAAATAACATTATTAAATTATAATGACGCGACTTATGGCAGATTCAGCAATTATGATAATACCGATAGGTTAACAAATGCAGCAGTCCGGGTTTATAAATGGTTTGATGGACTTACGGAAGCAGATATTGAGCCTCTCTTTAAAGGTGTTATAGATGATTTCTCTTATACCCTTAATGAGTTTAGGCTCTCGATCAATGATGGCACTCAACAAGAGCATAAACCTTTATCTCCAAAAAAATTAAGTTTCTATGATTACCCAAATGCAAAACAAGAACATATTGGGAAACCCTATCCAATAATTTATGGAGAACCTGGTGAGGGTTTAAATTCACAAAAAATTAATAAAGGGCATAATTCAATCCCTGCCCTTTTAATAAATAAAACACAGAAAAAATATCTTGTTGCGGGACATGTAACTCACGAAATCAATAATGTCGTTTGGATTCCCCTAACCAACGGGGAATATGCATATCTTGAAGGATGTTCTTCGAACACAGGAATTGCAGGAAATGGATACGGAAAAGATGGATATGGGACTAAATACGGAAGCAGTTTTGCGGATGATTTTTCAACACTAATTCTGCCTGAAAAACTATATTGTGGATATTTCATCTCCGCTATAGCGGTAGGTAATTGGTTTATTAATACAGCGCAAAATCCTAACAATGTTTGTGATAGAGATATTTACACCGCCGCCCTCCTTAATACCTCTTATCCTCTCCTTAATGTAATGGTTGTAGGCATAGACAAGCCCGGCACTTTGAAAAAAATAAAAATTGCCACATCTGCCGCTCATACAGGATGTAGGACACGATGGGCGGGACCAAAAGCTAAATTATATGAAGCATGTTCATCCGGTGCAACCTCAATCAAAATTGATTCAGGCGCAGGGATGGATGCCTCTGGATATATAGATATAAATGGGGATAGAATCAGCTACACATCCCTGACCGAAGACAGCAGCGGGGCATTCTGGACAGTGGGAGGTATCCCCGCATCAGGAGCCGATTCGGTATCATCATCTCATTCAACAAATGACCCCGTCGTAATGGTCGGTGATTGGCTCACCCTATCAACCGCAGAAGTAGACATAACAAGCCAAAGAGATTGGTCTAACTTTGATTTTTATAAATTTGAAGTTGTCATTGAATGGCAGAGCGGGGCGGATTATACACCATCCTATGTAGGCTTTAGAATTGAATACGAATTATCAGATTATCCAGACCTGTATACTGCCACCAAAGGACATAATCTCAACTATAGAAGAAATGCAATTGAACAAATAAAACATATTTATATTAACTATCTTGATAGGGTATCGGAAGATATAGGAAATTCGTTTTTAACTGCAATCTCAGTTCTCGAAAATTTAAATTGGAAAACAGATTTTGCAATTATTGAAGAAAAATTTAGTAAAGATATTATTGATGAGCTTATTAAGGAATGTAAAGGAAGGTTCTGGTTTGATGGAGATAATAAACCACAAATCAAAATCTTTCAATTTAATGAAGTTCCAGGTAGAGCCATTTTTTATGATACTGAGATAGTTGATCCGGATAGAAATGGATTTCATATCTCAAATACAGCAATAGATGAGGTTTATAATGAAATATATCTAAAATTTTCAAAAGATTATGCGAAAGATTCTTTCATGGAAGAATACTACATTACACCAACAGCGGCTTATCCCGCCGACGCTGCGAGAGTTAATGAAGCCTTAATCAGCAAAAATAGATATAAGACAACAAATCGGCTGAATGTAGAATGTCCTTACATTAAAGACAAAGCGACCGCCTTAAAGCTCTTACAATATTATTTTGACTATTATAAAAAGCAAAAAAATCTTTTTGAATTTAATGTTACCCTGAAACATTTTGATATCCAGATTGGAGAGATTATTTATGTTTTTCATCCGCTAAATGTTAATAAAAAATCAATGGAAGTAATAAAAATAATAAAAGACGAAAACCTTATCAAAATAAAAGCGATGGAATATGCCTCAGATGTCCAAAAATTTGGGCATGGGTATGGAAAAGATGATTATGGAATCAAATATGGAGGAATTTTTACATCAACTTAATATAGGAGGAAAATTATATGAGTAATCCAGTTGCGTCTTATAGTCAAAACCTTTATATGGGGGAGCCACCTGCCGGTTCGGCAGATTATGACAGAGACCTGAAACAAAATTTTAGAATTATGGATTTTATCAATCAGGGGAAAAATAATTTTACCCGCAGCGGTCTTGTAGTTTCTGCTGGTTCGGGATTGACGGTGAATTGGACAAGTGGTGCGGCTGAAATCAATAGTGTCCCATATACAATCGGTTCAGGCAGCGGATCGGCAACAAACAATACATCGGACCCAAATATTCAGCTTGCCAATTATGTTTTCATCAATAACTCGGGAGTGATTACAATAAGCACATCTCTCCCCACAACCGAATATACCCCATTAGCACTTATTTTTACAAATGCTGGATTAATATCAAAAGTTGTAGATTGTAGAAAAATAGCTGTGGGAAGTTCAGATTCCCCCTCTTTCGCAACAATTAAATTATCAAATCTTACGGATGGATATATTCCTAAACATACAAGTGATGCAGTAGGGTTAGCCAATAGTCCTATATATACGGATGGAACTAATGTCGGCGTCGGGATTGGTGTTCCACTTCATTCTTTACATATTTACAAACCGTTAGCAGATAATTGGTTAAACATAGAGTCAGATACTAATTATAGTGCTGGGATTATTCTTTATAAGGGAGGTATCAGATGGTATCTATATAATTATGATGATGCTAATAATATGTTTTACATTCAATCAGCTGCCGGGAATCAGATTATTGTTAAACAAACAGGCGAGGTAGGCATAGGGATGATTCCAACAGTCCAGTTACAATTATCAACAGATGGTGCAAAGAAATTATCTACAACTACATGGGCTACTGGGTCGGATATAAGGATTAAAAAAAATATTATCCCTGCTGATTTGCAAAGATGTTACGAAATAATTAAAAATCTGCCTCTCATACATCATGGCTGGGATGATGGGTATTTGCCAGCAGAGCATAAAGATAGGTCACAGTTAGGATGGTTAGCCCAAGATGCGGAGAAGGTATTTCCGAAGGCGGTGGAAGCACATAAATTAGAATATTGTCAAAAAATAGATAGTGGGGAAGTTGAGGAATATGAAGAGCAGGATGAGAATGGAATAATGGTTAAGAAAACCAGACCTGTTATGAAACCAATAAAAACTATTGAAGACTGTAAGAGTCTAAATGCAGACCAGATTTTTAAAGCTATGTATGGGGCTTTACAACTGCTAATTCAGAAAGTGGAAATATTAGAGGGGGGAATATATGGATGGAAGTAGAAAAAGAAATTTAGAAAGGAGGTTTAATGATATTTGATAATAAAGAACAAAAAGATTTAATTTTGATGTGTCTCAATGTGGTAACTATCCCCGGTAATTTGCTGGAGAAAATGTATGAGCTCAAACAAACTATAATTAATGCAAAAATAGATATAACCGAAGAAAAAAAATAGTAAATTTGTAGTAGAAGTAGTATAAATATTTGAATTATAAATATATTCATCGCCCTTTCACGGCGGTAACG
>DNJG01000114.1 GCA_003489165.1 Nitrospinota bacterium
CTCTACAAAACCTGCTATCTTCTGTATTATCCTATCCATCTGAATATGGTCAAGGTTTATATCTTTTATAATCTTTGTAACATGACCTTTTACTGCCTTCTCATTTTCTAAGAGCTTTCCCCTTTTTTTATCATTCAGTTTGCCCTTAAGCTTCACCCTGAGACTGTTCAGTTTATTGCTTACAGTCTTTAACCCCTTAATCAGCTTCAATACCCTCTTTGTCTCCTCTCTTATTCTGCTCCCATCTGCCTCATCTACATCTCCCCAGTTAACAACCTCTTGAACCGGTATCTTTCCCCCCTTCAATTTCTCGCCAAGAGAGGCTATTTCCCTTATTGTAATAGGGCAATTCACAACTGCATAGATAACCTCATTCTGCCCCTCTTCAATTCTCTTGGCAATCTCTACCTCCCCTTCCCTCGTCAGCAGAGGCACTGTACCCATCTCTTTAAGATATAGTCTCACAGGGTCATCTGAGGATATCAATGCATCTTCTTCAATTTTAAATTCTTCCTCTATCCTCTCTTTTACATCCATTGCCAGTGCAATCTTCTGCTTTTTTTGACCTGCCTCAACAAGCTCTATATCCATCTCACCAAAGAGCATCATTATGTCATCAATCTGCTCTGCCGATACAATATCCGGAGGCAATACATCATTGACCTCTTCATAGGTAAGATACCCTTTCTCTTTTCCCATAGAGATAAGACGATTTACTTCCGCCATCTTTGGCCTTCTTCCCATAATTTATTTTTCCTCCAAGCTATGCATATATCTTAAATCAATATGCAAAATTAAATTCACTTTACGCTATTTATTTTATACTATGAATCATGTATTATTGAATTCTGTTTTATTTTTAAAATCTGCCCCTGCAACTCCTTAAACTGCTGATGATTTCCTTCAGATACTGCAGTTTTCAACTGTTTTACAAGCTCATTTATATCTATCCTGTTTTTCTTTATATATCTTATACAGTCTCCTATATTTTTATCCACCTCCTGATACTCTATATCTTCAAACACCATTTCAGATACCAGTTTCTTTAACCTCTCACCTGACAGCATATCCATAATATGAGAAATGGTCATATTATCATTACTATTAGAAAGAGTAAATAGGACAGATGCTATCTCTGTCAAGTCATTATCTTTAAAATCATCAATTGAAATATGCCTCTTAATCTTTTCTATATTTTTATTATCCAAAAGCATCAACTGAACAAGTATTCTTTCAGCCTTGTTATGAGAGTGCGGAGTGCGGAGTGCGGAGTGCGGAGTTGAAGATTTTTTAGTTACGTATTCTGTATTCTGCATTCTGTATTCCTTTTTACTCATCTCATCCATTATCGCCTTTTCAGAAACACCTGTCTTCTCGGCAAGGAGTGATAAATATATACTTCTTTCTACAGAGTTACTTATAATAGATAAAAACGGAATGACACTATTAATGCATCTTATCTTCTCATCCAAACTCTTTAAATCTGATTCAGCTATTGCCTTATTTATTATATATTCCATGAAGGTCTTTGATTCTCTGGCGATATTTAAAAAACCCTCTCCACTTTTTTCTCTAATAAAATTGTCAGGGTCATTTCCATGAGGAAGCGAAATTACCTTAACCTTGACTCCTCCATTCAGAAGAACTATCCCACCCCTGTCAGACGCATTCCTCCCCGCCTCATCCCCATCAAAAACAAGTGTAACGGTATCTGTATATCTTCTTAAAATCCTCGCATGGTCTTCTGTCAATGCCGTTCCTGATGTGGCAATAATATTCTTTATGCCATGCTGATACACGGTTATAAGGTCAAAATACCCTTCCACTAAAAATGCCTCTTTACTCTTCCTTATAGAATCTTTTGTAATATTAAGCCCATAAAGAATATTCCCTTTTTTGTAAACGAGCGTTTCAGGTGAATTTAAGTATTTTGGCCTTGAATCTGTATCGTTTAATATCCTCCCGCCAAAACCAACAACCCTGCCTTCTGAATCTGATATTGTAAATATAATCCTTTCCCTGAATCTGTCAACATATCCACCGCCATTTTCCCTTTCTTTTATTAGCCCCGCACTGTTTTGAATATCAGTGGAAATCCCTTTTTTCTTTAAAAATTGATGGACTCCATCCCATGAAGTGGATGCATACCCTATTTTAAAAGATTCAATAATATTATCGGTTATCCCTCTTTTCCTCAAATACTCCCTTGCTGTCTTTCCCTGAGGCAAATCTGACAACTGTCTCTGGAAAAACTCAGCGGCCATAGCATTTACATCATAAAGAGTATTTTTTTGACTGCTGTTTACACCCTTTATCTTCTGGTCGGTTATATTGATGCCGTATTTTCTTGCAAGTAATAAGACCGAGTCAGGGAAAGAAATATTCTCTATCTTCATTACAAATTGATATACATTGCCCCCCTCATTACAGCCAAAACAATGAAATATCTGTTTCGCAGGACTTACAATAAATGAAGGGGTCTTTTCAGAATGGAAAGGACAAAGTCCCTTATAATTGGCCCCGCTCTTTTTTAATAGAACGCGGTCAGATATTACCTCAACTATATCACTGCGAACCCTTATCTCTTCTATCAATTCATCAGGGATGTAACCGCCCACAGTCATCCTCCATAAATATGATTAAACAATAAAAACATGACACACTGCATTGC
>DNJG01000064.1 GCA_003489165.1 Nitrospinota bacterium
TCTGTCAAATGCCTCATCAGGGAGTGTAGATGCCCCGTGCTGAACTGCCCCGCATAGCCCGTATTCTTCCCTTGCAATCTTTGAAAGTTTTGATAGTGTATCAAAGTCAAGTTTTACCTTTGCAACAGTCCCATCAGGAAGCGGCACGCCTCCGTGGGTTGTCCCTGTCTGAATACTTATCTTGCTTATGCCTTTGAGATTGCCTCTTTTTTTGAGTGTATCCAGATAATTGTCCATAAAGGCTTTTAATTCCTCTGCTGTGCTATTCTTTCCTCCAACCTCGCCTATCTCCCCCCCAACAGAAATAGTTACACCCTCTGGTTGAAGCTCCCTTATATAGGCGGTCATATCTGAAGCAATCTCATAATTCAACCTCTGCTGTTCCTTTAAACTGGATTTACTTAAATCAACCATTGTAGATGAATCTATGTCAATATTATAAAAACCTGCGGAGATAGAATCCTTAATCAATTTCTTTAAATCTGCAATCTCTTTATCTTTATCTACAGCATATTTTTTTGCACTCACCTGATAGTGGTCCCCCTGAATAAATACTGGCCCACTATATCCCTCTTTTAACGCAGCGGCTATCATTACTGAGACATATTCTGATGGCGGTTGTTCTGTATATCCAATCTCTGATTTTGCAATTTCAAAGATAAAAGTGCCATTATTATTTTTCCTTGCTGCCCTTATCATAGCCCTTGCCACATCGTATGAAAGTCCCCTGATATTTACAGCGGGGACAGTAAATCCCTTATACTCGCCCCTCCCCATTGCCTCATAAAGCTCCTGAATGGACGCAGGTCGGACTCCAAGATTAAGTGCAGAGGATTTTATGAGCCATCTGCAATTTCCTTTTACCTCTTTATTTTCATTAAATACAGAATTAAAAATAAGCTTGTCAATAAGCTCACTTCTGAACTTTGAGGCATCTGATACAACAGCCCCACTATCTTTTATATTTACAATCCCCTCTAACGAATTCTTAAAATCTGCAATATCCTTATATCTCATATCAACCCCCTATTGAAATAATCAAAGTTACTATAATCCCTGTTGCCAATTTTTTCAAGCAAAAATTATCTTTCCTTGTTTATTTATGTCCACTTGTAAAATATTTATCTGCAAACTCAGTTATATCATTAAGTTTTTTTTCAAGTTCCTGTCTTTTAAGTTCCATAACCTCATCATCTGCATCAGGAGGGACATAAACAGGCTCACCATATTTTACAGCAATCTTTGAGAATGGATAGGGTATTACAAATCTATCCCAACTGCTTAAAACCTTCTTCCTGCTGACACTGTATGTCATTGGAACTATTGGAATACCTGTCAGCTTTGCAATCTTTATTGCCCCATCCTGTGCCTTAAAGGCAGGACCTCGTGAGCCGTCTGCTATCAAAACAACACTGTCTCCATTCTTTATAACTCTAATGAGATTTAAGAGCGCCTTTGCACCTTTCTTAAATGTTGAACCCCAAACTATATTAAATCCATATATTTTAAGCAAATTCCCAATAATCTCCCCGTCTTTGCTTGGGCTTGCAAGTATGTGGTGTTTATTCTGAAAACGGTATAAATAGGGGAAATAGAGCATCCTCCCATGCCAGAATGTATAGATTGGATTTATGCCCTGCCTTAAAAGGGATTCCTCTATCTCTCTATTAATTACGACACTTCTACAGGTTAATCCTATTATATATATATAAACAGAACCGAAAAATGGGATAATATACTTATAGGCAAATTGTTTCACAGGTTAAATATACAGAAATGGCAGAACCATGTCAAAAATAAAGCTCAATTTCATTGAAAAACTTTTAAAAAGAATTTATAATGCAGCATAAATTAAACATAAAATCTTAAATAAATAGAACACAGATTTAGCTGGTACATCTGCATTCTATTGTTTTTATTGATGAAAACCTCTCCAGATACACTTATTATTTTTTTATCAGTCTCTATCTTTCTGATACTTCTCTTCATCATTATTATAATATCTCTACCCCGCCTTCTGATGAGAAAAGGAAATTTAAAAAAGGCTGAAAAAAACGACATGAATATAGTTATAGATGCCTTTCATACACTTGGCAATGAAATAAAATCTCTTAAAGAGCAGCTTGTTATAAAGGAAAGACTGGCTGCCCTCGGAGAAGTCTCGGCTGGTATTGCCCATGAGTTCAGAAATCCAATGGCTGTAATAGCAGGACATGTAAGGCTTCTCTTGAAAAATCTTGACCAAGGAGACAGCAGGAGAGAGATTGTCCATGGGATTTTAAGCGAGATAGAGGAGATGAATCGCATCATGGAGGAGTTTCTTAAATTTTCAAGGGCTGAGCCTATTGATAAAGTAGATATAGATATCACAAAAACGATTAAGGCTGTTATATCAGAGATGGGAGATGAAGGAGAAAGAATAGAATTCCCTTTTAATGATGCTATTATGGCCAAGGGGGATGAAATCCTTTTAAGGCAGGTAATAAAAAATCTTATCCGGAATGCCCTTGATGCAGGTGACAGGGTATGGATAGATATAGAAAATGGTCTCTCTCTTAATAAAGAGGGTGTATTTATTTCTGTCAGGGATAATGGCAAAGGAATCCCTGAGGAAGATTTAAAGAAAGTCTTTATGCCCTTTTACACGACAAAAGAGAGGGGTATGGGGATTGGACTTGCCCTTGTGCAAAAGATAATTATAGGACATGGTGGAAATGTCGGTGTGGAGAGTAAA
>DNJG01000091.1 GCA_003489165.1 Nitrospinota bacterium
CCGTCTTGTCCTGAATGGAGATGAAAATCCAACAAATTGGAATATATACACACTCTTTGATGGAAATTCATTTGCCACTGCAACTCCAATTACCACATCTCCTGCCGCTACAAAAGATGAACTTGATAATCTATGGGTTTACTTCGGAACAGGCAGGTTTTATAACAACACTGATGACAAGTCGACAACTACACAACATACATTCATAGGAATAAGGGATTCTTATTGGAATGGCTCCCAGTGGAAACCCTGCTGGAATGGTTCGTCATGGGAAACCTCACAGGCAAATTGCACCACTACTGGCATTACCTCTACATCATCACTCTATAATTCAGGAGACGTTTCTTCAGTGGTAGAAGGGGGGAGCAGCGGCACTGTTGTGAATTCCGGGACTTATGGCAGCAATGTGTCGTGGAATGATTTTGTTAATAGTGTCTCAACAAGCTCAAGTCTCAGAGGGTGGTATAATAATTTATCAGCAGGAACTACAGGTGTAGGGGCAGAGAGGATTGTTACAAAACCAACTGCAATTGGAGGGAATATCCTCTTCACCACATTTATTCCAATGGTAGACCTCTGCTCATATGGCGGGACAAGCAACCTCTATTCACTATATTATAAAACCGGAACAGCCTATAAGGAATCCACATTAGAAACCCCTACAGAAGCAGAATTGCAAGCTGGCTATTCGGTTGCAAAATCTATAAGTCTTGGTTATGGTATGGCATCAAGCCCTGCCGTCCATATAGGACAGCAGGATGGAGGAACGGCAACTGTCTTCGTTCAGGATAGCACAGGAAGGATAAACAGAATTGATTATCAGTTAGAACTTCCAAAAAGTGGCGTTATATCATGGAAGGAATTATGAAAAAAAACATTTTGTTTATTATAGTGTTAGCTCTTGCTTTTATCCTTTACAGCAAAAGCTCCTACTCAGAAATCTATAAATGGATGGATGACAAAGGAGAGGCGCACTTTACAGATAATCCTGCTGTTATTCCAGAACAGTATTTGAATCAGGTTTGGCGTAAAACAACCCCTCGGGTATTAAGTGAACAACCCCCTGCTCCCCCTTTATTAAGGGAAAACGAGGTTGTAAATGAGAAATCTCCTGCTCCTCCAAAGGAAGATACAAATATTAAAGAAGCCGTCTCACCTAATGACCTGAATGCAGTTACAGTTAACGGCAGAATAAAAGAAGAGGCTACAGAAAAAAAGGAAAAAGTAATCTATTCTGGTTTGGCAAAAAATAACAGTAATGCAGAATTAAATGGTGTAGAAATAATCTTTACAATTAGGGGAAAAGACGGCAAGGAAGAAAATCTCCCTTCTCTGATTAAAGGTAAAAAAGGAGGGGGAATACTGGAACAAGGCGAAACAGCAAGTTTTTCTGTTCAACCCGAGACACCTTTTCCTTCAATAGCAGGTTATGGATATAGCTTCAAATGGAGATTCACTACAACAGAACCTCAAAAATAGAACGCATATGACGCAGATTAAAGCAAAATATTTTTTTAAAAAATCTATAAAAATCTGCGTAATCTGTGGATTAATCAGTTTTTTATTCTTTACATTGACAGATAGCTCCTTTTCTCAATCAGAGCCACCTCCACAGATAACTGTTACCCCTAAAAAGGTAGATCTCGGACTCATGAAAAAGAACGAGGTCAAACTTTACAAGATAATTGTCGGCAATAAAGGGAAGGGAGACCTCTATATTACAAATATACCTGCCCCTAATGAGACAGGTATTTCGCTTGCCAAAAATTCTATTAAACCAGGCAAGAAGATTGAACTGACATTTTTTTACAGAGGAATTGATGCTGGAAAAATAAAGGATTATGTGTCTATAAAATCAAATGACCCAAAGACCCCTTCTGTAAAAATTATTTTGAATGGGGAAGTAAAATGAGCAAAAAATTGAATAACAAGAGTGGTTTTACATTAATAGAATTGATTGTAACTCTTTCCATCTTTGGAATAATGATGGTAATTGCAATCCCTTCTTTCCTTACCTACCTCCCCACAATGAGACTAAAAGGTGCAGCAAGGGATATATCTTCGTCATTTCAGTTTGCAAGAATGAAGGCTGTTTCAGAGAACAATACCTTTGCAGTAAAATTTACAGGCAGTAGTTATTCAATTTATGATGATAATGACAGTGATGATATATATGCCGATACAACCGACCCGCTTGATATAGCTATTAGAACATCAACACTCTCTGATGGGATAAGCTTTGGTGTTGGAACAAACGTAAGTAGTGGAGTAAGTGGCGGTGGTATACCCACTGACTTTATTACCTTTGGGGGAGATGCGTGTGATTTTTCACCCCGCGGGACAGCAGATTCAGGAACCGTTTATATAACAAACACAAAAAACGAGTCCTATGCAGTCACTGTATCCAGCTCAGGAAGGGTAATAATTTACGTATGGGATGGTGATAGCTGGGAATCATCTTAAAATGCAGCGGTTTAACTTAAAAGACCTCTCCCTTCAGAAGATGGAAGACCTTGTATCCTCGCTTGGAGAAAAACCTTATCGGGTACACCAAATATATGAATGGGTATTTCAGAAGGATGTGAGTAGCATAGGAGAGATGACAAATCTCTCTAAAAATTTAAGAAACCAGTTAAGCGAATTATCCTATATATCCCGCCTATCCATTGCCGATAAAAGAGTTTCAAAAGACGGCACAGAAAAATATCTTCTTATGTTGGAGGATGGGAATAGTATAGAGAGTGTCCTAATCCCTGATGAAGACAGGCTCACCTTATGTATATCCACACAGGTCGGTTGTAAATTAAACTGTGCCTTTTGTCTTACAGGAAAGGGTGGATTTATTAGAAACTTAAACCACTATGAAATAATAGAGCAGATTCTTTCTGTCCGACGAGAAAAGAAGGATATAATAAATATTGTCCTCATGGGGATGGGTGAGCCTCTTGATAACTATGAAAATGTCATCAAGTCCATAAAAACTATGATATCTCCTCATGGATTAAAGATACCTGCAAAAAGAATAACCCTATCCACATCGGGGCTAATTCCCGAAATTAAGAAACTTGCAAAAGAGAATCTTAAAATAAATCTGGCCGTCTCCCTTAATGCATCAGATAATGAGACGAGAGATAAAATCATGCCTTTAAGTAAAAAGTATCCAATTGAAGAATTGCTTAAAACATTAAAAGAATATCCACTTCCACCTAATAGGAGGATTACATTTGAGTATGTTATGATAAAAAGGTTAAACGATTCCATTGAGGATGCAAAAAAACTTTCAAATATACTTAAAGGTATAAAATGTAAGATTAACCTAATCCCCTTTAATAGTTATGAAGGAGTTGATTATGAGGCACCAGATTATAAGAATGTAGAAGATTTCAGGAACATCCTCATTTCACAGCACTATACTACCATTATAAGAAAGAGTAAGGGAGCAGATATATCAGCAGCTTGCGGGCAACTGAGGGGGAAATGGCAGGGATAATATACATAGTCTCAACACCAATAGGCAATTATGATGATATAACCCTCAGGGCTCTCAATGTCCTTAAAGGAGTTGATGAGGTAATCTGTGAGGAATTTAAAGAAGGGAGAAGGCTCTTAAAAAAATATGAAATTGAGAAACCATTAAGAAGAATGAGTGAGCATAATGAGAAGAGAGATACGCCACAGATTATAAAAGAACTAAAAGAGGGAAAAAATTTTGCCCTTATTACAGACTGCGGAACACCTGTCTTTGCCGATACAGGAAACTATCTTATAAAAGAGGCAATCTCATCAAAAATAAAATTAGTCCCCGTTCCCGGTGCCTCGTCCATTATGTCTGCACTTGTTGTAGCAGGAATCCCTATTGATAAGTTTATCTATTACGGTTTTTTATCTCCCAAGAGTGATATACGGAGAAAAGAGCTTTTAAGCATTAGAAGAGAGATGCCTGTTGTTTTTATGGATACACCATACAGGCTTCTTACACTCTTAAAAGATGTTATGGATGTGTTGGGGAGAGAAACTTATGTTATCCTGTGCATGGACCTCACAACTGATACTGAAGAAATCTTAAGAGGCAGGATAGATGAGGTATTAAAAAGGGTTAAGGAAGGAGAGAAAAAGAGGGAATTTGTATTAATTATTAAACCAAAAGAATAAAACTAATTGACCCGCAGATTACACAGATTTTCACAGATTTTTTTAATCTGCGGTAATCTGCGAAATCTGCGGATAAAGAAATTTTTATATGAAAATTACAAATCAGGAAATCTTAAAATTTATGCGGGAGTCTGTTTATCGTCCACTTACAATGAAGGAATTGATAAAAAATTTTAATATCTCTTCAGAGAATAGAAGCTCCTTCAGGACATTAATCAGGGGGCTGGCAAGTGATGGAGAAATCATTAAAATAAAAGGAAATAGATTTGGACTCCCCGAAAAAATGAATCTTGTTACAGGTGTTGTGCAGGGGCATCCTGACGGTTATGGATTTGTTATCCCTGAAGACGGCGGAGAAGACCTATTTATAAATCCGAGGAGTATGAGAGAGGTAATGCACGGTGATAAAGTTATCTGCAGGGCTGAATCAGCCCAAAAAGGCGGGAAGAAAGAGGGAAGAATCATAAGAATATTGGAGAGAGGGCATAAAACAATAGTCGGCATATATGAGCCGAGCGGCCACTTTGGCTTTGTAATACCTGATGACAGGAGGATAAGCCATGATATTTATATACCGTTTAAATACAGCGGAAAGGCTAAGAAGGGGCATGCAGTCATAACAGAGATTACAGCCTATCCAATGAAAAACAGAAATCCTGAAGGCAGGATAATAGAAATTATCGGTTATCCCGATAACCCCGATGTAGAGATAGATATTGTCCTGAGAAAATATGATATACCCTCAAAATTTCCAATAGATGTTTTAAAAGAGGCAGATGCCGTTCAAAAAGAGGTTACAGATGATGAAATCACAGGAAGACTGGATTTAAGAGATAAAAATATAGTTACCATAGACGGAGAAAAGGCAAAGGATTTTGATGATGCTGTATATGTTGAGAGGCTTAATAATGGCAATTATATGTTAGGTGTCCATATTGCCGATGTAAGTCATTATGTGAAAGAGGGGAATACCCTTGATAATGAGGCATTTAAGAGGGGAACGAGTGTATATTTCCCTGACAGGGTAATTCCTATGCTCCCATTTCAACTCTCCAATGAGATATGCAGTCTGAAACCAAAGGTAGACAGGCTGACTCTTAGTGCATTAATGGAGTTTGATAAATACGGTGAACTAATAGATTATCGTTTTGATGAAACTGTTATAAATAGTAAAGAGAGGATGACTTATACAGATGTGGCAGAGATACTAAATGAAGTTCAAAGTTCAAAGCTCAAAGTTTCAAGTATGGAACTTAAAGAAAGATATTCCTACTTGCTTAAGGATTTTTATTTAATGAGGGAACTGTGTGAGGTTTTGAGAGAAAAAAGGATGAGAAGGGGTAGTATTGATTTTGATCTCCCTGAGCCTTATATAATCCTTGACCTGATGGGCAAACCAGAAAATATAATAAAGGCAGAAAGGAATATTGCCCATAAAATTATTGAGGAATTCATGCTCGTGGCAAATGAGACTGTAGCCATGCACTTTATGAAGCAGGAAATACCTGCCCTATACAGGGTGCATGATGAACCCGACCAGTCAAAAATAATAGAGCTAAGTGAATTCGTATCAAATTTTGGCTATCACCTGAAAATCCCTGTTTTTAAAAAAGGCATAGAGAGTAAGTTTCATCCAAAGAGATTTCAGGAACTGCTAAATAGCATCAGGGGGAAACCTGAAGAGCTGCTTATATCTACAATAACCTTAAGGCACATGAAACAGGCAAGGTATTCACCTGAAAATATCGGTCACTTTGGTCTTGCCTTTGAGAACTATACCCACTTTACATCTCCAATAAGGAGATATCCTGACTTAATCGTCCACAGACTCTTAAAAGAAATAATAAAAAAGAAACATATTCCAAAAAAGAGATTAGACATATGGGAGGAAAGGCTCCCTAAGATTGCCCAACACTCTTCAGAGAAAGAAAGAACTGCGGATGCGGCAGAAAATGATATTGTTGAATTAAAGAGGGTCCAGTTCATGCTGGAGAAAATAGGTGATGAATATGAAGGGATTATATCAGGCGTAACATCTTTCGGTTTGTTTGTAGAACTAAAGGAAATCTTTGTTGAGGGGCTTATCCATGTATCAAGTATGGCTGATGATTATTATGCCTTAAATGAGAGAGACCATTCCCTTATAGGAAGACGGACAAAGAAAAGATTCAGGATGGGAGACAGGGTAAAGGTAAAAGTGGAAAATGTCAGTATAGAGAAAAGGCAGATTGATTTTGTGCAAGTGAAATAAATCAGCCACAGACTTTCACTGACTAAAAAAAGAAAAACTTAATGAAACCACAGATGGACACAGATAAAAGCTTTTAAAATTCTTTTTCTATCTGTGTTCATCCGTGTTTATCTGTGGTTGCTTCTGTATTTTTTGGTTGTAACTTTGCCACGCTGTGAAAATCTGTGAAATCTGTGGTTAAGGGTTTATACGAATCCTTTTGTTATCTTTATCCTGCCTTTCTCCTCAGCCGTCTTTTTTGTATTTTCAAGCCACTGCTGATAGGCATAATTCTGTTTTTCCATTAATATTTTATTTGTGAAATTCTTTTCCTCTTCCTGAAATTTCTTTTCATCAATTCCAGCTCTATCTTTAATATATACCAAAAAATAATTATCATTCACCTTGACCTTATTGTAATCACCCTTTTTGGTATTAAATACTGTCTGCACGAGATTTTCATCTCTCCCGATGCTTGATGCCATCGTATTCCTCGTAACATACCCCGTAGTCCCCTTCATAGCCTTTAACTCATCAGCAACCTTATTAAACTCCTTCCCTTTTTTAAAATCTTCAAGAATCCTGCCTGCCTCAAGATCAACGATTTTTTTAGCCTCTTCATCTCTGTATGCCTTCTCCACCTCTCCCTTTATCTCTTCAAATTTAGGAATGAAAGCATCCTTTTTCTCTTTATTCCTCAATATGTAAAACTTCCCGCCATCCTCTAAAATCTCACTTACCTCCCCCTTCTTTAATGCAAACGCACTCTTACTCAAAACAAGGTGTTCTCTATCATCTTTCTTAAAACTGCCTCCAGAGGCAGTAAAATGTTGTTTCCCTTTTACAACAGCATTAAAATCCGCACTCTTTAAATCAGCACCCTTTTTTATGCCCTCAAGTTCAGTCTTTGCAATATTTTTTGCATCACCCTCTTTTAGAATCTTTACAATATCCTCTCTTACCTCTGAGAGGGCTTTTGTCCTTTCATCTTCAATCTTCTCAACCTTTATTATGTGGTAGCCGAATGGTGTTCTGACAGGCTCGCTCAGTTCCCCTTCTTTTAAAGCAAATGCAGCGTCCTCAAATTGTTTTACCATCTGCCCCTTTGAAAAAAAGCCAAGGTCACCACCTTTACCCTTATTTGGGTCATCAGAATATCTCTTTGCCAGTTCTGCAAAATCCCCGCCACCCTTCAATTCCTGTAAGACCTTTACTGCCTTTGCCCGCCCCTCAACTTCTACCTTCTCATCTGCGTCAGGTGAAACAGCAATGAGTATA
>DNJG01000082.1 GCA_003489165.1 Nitrospinota bacterium
GAGCAGTCAATTGTAATAAGGCTTCTTTTTAGAGTATATGCAATTGCATTTGCGGCAAGCGTCTTACCGGTTCCCGGTGAACCATGAAAAAGCATTGTAATTGACGGTTTACTTTTTCTTCTTTTGTATGTCTCTGCCGACTGCAGGCTGTTCTTAATGCCCCACTCTTTTAAGACATTTGCAGTGTTTTTCTGCAGCTTTTCAATTGCTATAGTAAGTTCTTCATTTGTCTTAGGGTGCAATATTACCTTTTCAATTGGAATAGAAGGTTTTATTGCCTCAAAAAAGTCATCACCATTCATTGCTATTTCCCCCCTTTTCCTTTTTTTCTTATCTCCAATAAGTTTTAACCTTAAATTTTCGTTCAATTTGACAGGGTTTCCTTTGCTAAATATGCGATGCCGCATTGATGCTTCACTTTCTATAATTTTTTCTTTAACCAGCTTCCCATCTTCATCAAATATTGCCCTATCAACTAACTTTTCGTAAGAACTCTGGCTTATGATATCAAGCAGTTCATCTGTATAGCTTTCTCTTCCACTAATAATTTCATTTTCCAGTATTCCAATTACAACTAATTCCTCTTTCCTGCTTAGATTATTCTTTTTCTTAAACTCCTCAAATGGAAATGCAATATCAGTTTTGCCCATCCTCTCTGCTATTGTTCTCTCTATATTTATTAATCCTTTTTCAATCTGCTTGTTTTTTACTCCATCACTAATGCTTTCTCCTCTTTCAAGTTTTCTGCTTATATCCTCAGCGATATTTTTAAATATATTTAACCTTTCAAACTGGTCGGCTAAGTATTCATAGTTATCCTTATATGGTTTTGCTGTATCTAAAGGCAATTCTTCTGTCCGTCCATATATGCTATTTATAAAATCATCTGAAAGCTGATAACTACAGTGAAGCAATGATGCTATATTATCATCAGCATTACCTAATCCTCTGGCTATCTTCAGCACCCCCCTATCTTTTAATCTTACAAGTTTTTTTAATTCACCTAAAGATTTGCATTTGTTATTTTGAAGTTTCTTTAATATATCAATAGCCCTTGTTTCATCTCTGCCATCAAGCATATTTTTAAGTAATATGCTTATTATTTTTATGTCTGTTACATCAAGATTATAATTCTTCAATAACGAGTTTGTTAAAAGGTCTGTCATGTTTTGATTTACCTCGTTTTTATTGCTTTCAGACGATGGTCTCTCTTTTGTCTTATCTACTGAAACATCAAGCAATAACTCTAAACATTTTTCTCCAGATATAATATGTTCTGACATAGGCATTACCTCCATACATTTTTTATTTTATGTGATTATATTTTACACTATAGGTCTAAAAATCTAAAGAAGAATCAGCATTTTCGGTGACAAAGGTAGGTCAGTTAGCAGGTGTTAGTTGTTTTTTAATGTCTTAATTATGCTATACTTTTAGCAAATTTACGCTCCCAGTTTTATGATGTGGCATAATGGGCTTTATTAAAATTATGAATGAAAAAGAGGCATTAAAGGAATTAGAAAGACTTCGGGAAGAGATTAATTATCACAATTACCGCTATTATATCCTTGATAGCCCTGTAATATCTGATGCAGAGTATGACAGGTTATTTAAAAAACTTCAGGAAATAGAGAAAAAGTTCCCACATCTTATAACCCCAGATTCACCAACTCAGAAGGTTGGTGCAAAGCCCCTATCAGAATTTAAAACCATCAGCCATACAATACCCATGCTGTCTCTCAATAATGCAAATACAATTGAAGATGCAAAGGAGTTTGATGAAAGGGTAAAGAGATTCCTTGAGACTAAAGAAGAAATAGAGTATGTGGCAGAGCCGAAGATGGATGGGCTTGCAATAGAACTTGTCTATGTTAATGGAATTTTCACGGCAGGCTCTACGAGGGGAGATGGATATAGAGGGGAGGATGTAACACTTAATCTTAAGACTGTTAAGAGCATTCCTTTGAAACTAATCCCCCCCAAACCCCCCTTTATTAAAGGGGGGGAAGGGGGATTTTATCCTGTGCCTTCAAGAGTTGAGGTCAGGGGTGAGGTCTTCATACCAATAAAGGAGTTTGAGAGATTGAACAGAGAGAGGGAAGAAAGAGGAGAACCAGCCTTTGCCAATCCGAGGAATGCTGCTGCAGGTTCTGTGAGGCAATTAGACAGTAAGATAACAGCCGCAAGACCCCTTGATATTTACTGTTACGGTATCGGAGTAATAGAGGGTGCAAAATTTAAGACTCACTGGGATATACTCCATGTGCTTAAAGGATGGGGGTTGAAGGTAAATCCGTTTATAAAAATATGTAAAGGGATTGATGAGGTTATAAAGTATCATGAGGATATGGAAGAAAAAAGGGATATAATTCCTTATGAACTTGATGGGGTTGTGATAAAGGTTAATAGCCTTGATTTACAAGATAGGCTCGGCATCCTTACAAGAAGCCCAAGATGGGCAGTTGCATATAAATTTAAGGCAAGACAGGAGACTACAAAGGTAAAGGATATAATAGTCGGTGTTGGGAGGACAGGCGCATTAACACCTGTAGCGGTCCTTGAGCCGGTAGAGGTCGGAGGCGTTACAGTAGAAAGGGCGACACTCCATAATCAGGGCGAGGTTGATAGAAAAGATGTGATGGTTGGAGATTGGGTCGTTATTCAGAGGGCAGGGGATGTGATTCCAGAAGTTGTAATGGTGATTAAAGATAAAAGGAACGGCAAGGAGAAGCCCTTTAAACTCCCCGATAAATGTCCTCTCTGCGGCTCTGCTGTTATAAAAGAGGGTGCTATACATAGATGCACAGGGGGGCTTTCATGTCCTGCACAGTTGAAGGAGGGGATAAGGCACTTTGCGTCAAAGAGGGCTATGAATATAGAGGGGCTTGGCGACAGGCATATAGACCAGCTTGTTGAAAAGAGTGTGATAAAAGATATTGCTGACCTTTATTCGCTGAAAAAAGGAGATATTACTGAACTTGAAAGGTGGGCGGATAAATCTGCTGAAAATCTCCTTAACCAAATTGAAAAGAGTAAAAATACAACTCTCTCAAGGCTGATATATGCACTTGGCATAAGACAGGTTGGGGAGCACATGGCAAAGGTTCTATCAGATAATTTTGATAGTCTGGATGAGCTTATGAAAGCTGACTATGACAGTCTTATAGAGATTCATGAGATTGGACCTGAGACTGCGGAGAGTATTGTTACATTTTTAAAAGAGGGGCATAACAGAAATGTGATTGAGAAACTGAAAAGGGCAGGGGTGAAAACAGAGAGACAAGAGGCAAGAAGCAAGAAGCAAGAAGATTTAAGATTTAAAGATAAGCAATTTGTTCTTACCGGGACTCTATCAGGTTTTACAAGGGAGGAGGCAAAGGCATTAATTGAAAATCTTGGAGGGAGGGTAACATCTACAGTAAACAAAAATACTGACTATGTAATTATCGGAACAGAGCCGGGGTCAAAATACGATAAGGCAAAGGAGCTTGGTGTAAAAATGCTGAATAAAGATGAGTTCAAAGATTTGCTTGACAGAAAATAGAATGTCAATTAATATGAAAACATGGAATTTCAAAATACTCCAGAAGAAGATATTGAGAGACTCTCAAAGGCAATTGTTGATGCCATAGTCAGCTCCAAAGAAGTGAAGAGCATATTATCCCGCCTGATTGAAAAGGATGTAATGGTTGACAAGGGTTTTATGATGCTGATGATAAAAATACAGGCACTCTCAGAGCTTGCCGACCTGGCAGGAAAAGATAATGGGGCAAAGAGACCATCAAGAAAGAAAAGTTCAAGGCAGTATATTGATGGAAGGGAACTCACCCCCAGCGAAATAGCATTCCTTGATTACTGCACAAAAAATTTTGACGAGAAGGAATGGCTCAAAAAGGTAGGCATTACACTTGACAATAAATAAACTGCTTACCACCCATTGTTAATATCCTCAACTAAAGTTATCAATAAGTCAATAGTTGCTAATGACTAATAATTAAGAGCCATGAAGATAAGGTTTATTATCTTAGCATTACTGCTCGTTATTCCTTCTTTGTCTCCGCTTAATGCTGCCGAAGATAAGTTTGCCTCTGCAAGAAAAAAGATGGTTGAGGGGGACCTTAAAGGTCGGGATATAACAGACCAAAATGTTCTTGAAATAATGGGAAGGGTTGAGAGGCATAGGTTTGTTGATAAACATCTTCAGAGTATTGCATACGCAGACCATCCCCTTCCAATAGATGAGGGTCAGACCATCTCTCAGCCATATATTGTCGCATTGATGACACAGATATTAAAATTAAAATCAGGTGAAAAAGTTCTTGAAATAGGTACAGGCTCGGGCTATCAGGCAGCAGTTCTATCTGAAATCACAGATAGCGTCTATTCAATAGAAATCAGAAAAAATCTTGCTGAAAAGGCTGAGACACGGCTTAAAGAATTGGGATATGGGAATGTAAAGGTGAAGGCGGCTGACGGCTATTTTGGATGGGAGGAATACGCACCATTTGACGCCGTAATTGTAACCTGTGCGGCAAATCATATACCGCCGCCGCTTACAAAACAGCTTAAAGAAGGGGGCAAACTCATTATCCCGCTTGGAAGCACCACATACTACCAGACTCTAACACTTATAACAAAAATAAAAGGGGAGCTTGATGTCCAGCATATCAGCGGTGTTGCCTTTGTCCCAATGGTTGGAGAGGCTGAAAGGAAAAAGTAATCAATAACGGAGTTATCAGGCGTATCATCTTTACAAATTTCCTTCGCTATAGGTCTTTACAGTATAATTTTTCCCATCCGATTCTATTTCTATTAATCCATCCATATCTGTGCGGTATATCTTTATTCTGGCTTCTTTGTATCTTGATAGGACTTTTTTATTGGGGTGTCTGAAAGGGTTGTTATATCCAACTGAGAAGACAGCAACCTCTGGATTTACTGCCTTTATAAATTCTTCTGTGCTTGAAGAACTACTGCCGTGATGGGGGGCTTTTAAAATTATAGACTTTAAATCAGCCCCTTGCCCTATCATAAATTCCTCCGCCTCCTTTTCTATATCACCTGTAAAGAGAACAGAAAAATTACCATAGGTTATTTTCATGACTATTGAAAAATTATTATCATGTCCCCTTTCTTTGAGATTTGAGATTTGAGATTTGAGATTTGAGATTTCCCTTGTGGGATGGAGTATCTCCACCCTAACCTTATTATCAATCTCTATTTTATCTCCAGAATGTAAAGCCATATATGAAATATTTTTCTCCTTAGCAATCTCACACAATTTCACATGGATTAAATCAATTGATTCCTGTCCATTGTCAAAATAATTTCTGACAGGCATCTCATTTAATATAAATAAAAGCCCGCCAACATGGTCACTGTCGGGATGAGAGCCAATCACATAATCTATTTTTGTAACACCAATATCCCAGAGATAGGGGGCTACTATACTGCTGCCTGCATCAAAATCATCCATTAATCTTCCGCCGTCTATTAACATATTTTTCCCGTTTGGGAATTGGATTAATGAACATTCAGCCTGTCCTACATCAATATAAGTAACCCTTAATGAGTGACGAGTGACGAGTGACGAGTAATGAGTTAAAACCCAAAAAAAGATTAAGAATAGACAAACTGATATTGTTCCGAACTTTATCCATTTATGGCGGTTGAAATTTAAAATCCCAATAAACAAAGGATAAATCATGAATATAGTTAATAAAGAGGGTGTCGGGACTCTTATTGAGTAATAGGGAATATTTGTAAAAAGCCTTGCAATCTCCACCAGAATAAATGTTAAAAATACAGGTATATTTATCAGGAGAGAGGCAAGCTGTTCACTTATATTTGACAGTATTGAAAAGATGAGCGTGAGGGGGACTATGAGGGATGATAGAGGGATTGCAAGGACATTTACAATAGGTCCAATAATTGATATGAGATTAAAGTGATATGCAATTATTGGTAGTGTCCCGAGTGTTGCAAATATAGAAGAAAAGGTAAAGTTATACAGCCAGCGGTGTCTTAGAAAAAACTCACGCAGGCTTAGCCTCTCGGCTACCAATAGTGGATTATTATCCTTTTTAATCTGAAACCTTGAAAATCCATAAGCAATTGACAAGACTGCTATAAATGACAACTGGAAACCTATATTAAAAAGGGAAGGGGGATGCCATATCAAAATAATCATTGCTGCAAGGGAGAGGGTATTGTATATATCACCTTCTCTATAAAGGACAAGAGATAATAGATATACAACAGCCATTATAGCTGCCCTCACCGTCGCAGGATTCCCCCCGGCCAATATTGAATAATATAAAACGGGAAAGATGGTAAAGAATGCAGCAAATCTCTGGACAGCACCGACCAAAAATAATCTGCGGTAGAAATTTAAAAATAAGAAGGCGAAGAATTTTTTAAAGATTAAAAAAGAGGCAAAGGCTACAAACCCCACATGCAAGCCCGATACTGCCAGAAGATGGGCAATACCTGTAGAGCTGAATATATTCCTCATCTCTTTTGATATTGCACTCCTCTCACCAAAGACCATTGTCTTTAATATTGATGATTCTTCGGGAAGGGCGTTTTTCTCTATGAAATGTGACAGTCTTTCTTTTGATTTATATATATATGAAAGCATGCCCCCCTTATCTTTATCTAATACCTCTATCTTATTCCCCTTACTGATACTTCCAATCACATAAATACCATGGTCCTCCATATATCTCTTGTAATCAAATCCACCGGGGTTTTTGAAATTTCGCGGCATATATAGCCTTACATCTTTTATCCTGACCCTGTCTTTATAATCTGCACTTGTTGTATCCCTGTATAGTGTTATTCTTGCTTTTCCGTTAGTATCTTTACCAGATACACTTTCCACATCTAAATATAGCCTTGTCTTATTTTCCAGAACCTCAGGTGGTTTATAAATGATGCCTTCAATGGACACCTTTTCATTATTAATAAGGTTAGAGATGTGATTGTCAGGCAGTGTCATGGACTGATAGTTTATAGCTATAGCACCACATAGAATAAAAGCAGGCAATAAGGAGTATGCAGTAGGCAGTCTGCTGCATATTTTACTGTTTACTATACGGAAGGCGAGGCTGATTATCAGTATAAAGGTTATTAATACAGTCAGATGAATGAGATGGAGTGGGAGGTATCTTCCGTATATGATACCTGCGATATAAAACAGAAGGATTGAGATGATTGGTTTTTTCATCCGCCAAGATAATTTAGTGCCTTATCCAATTGTGCATGACTACCCAGCAAGATTAAAAGGTCTCCTGTCTCTATCTTTAAATCAGGATCGGGATTTACCTTAACCTCATCTTTTCTGACAATTGAAATAATAACTGCCCCTGTATTATGCCGCAAATCAAGCTCTTTTAAACTCTTCTTATTTGCCGTAGAATCCTTAACAACCAGATAGCTTTCTATTGTGCTCATTAAAAGATATTTATAGAGGTCTTTTAATTTCTCTTGCGATAAGGATAGTCCGCGGAGCATGCCATACCCATCCATTCTAATCATGTTTACATATTGATTAATGATATTTCCCGGGATACGATACTCCTTTAATACCCGTGAAAATATTTCCACAGAAGTTTCAAAGTCCATTGGTATAACCTGATTTGCCCCAAGGCTGTTTAATTCTTCTACCTCTGATGCATACAGTGTTCGGGCAATAATATGGATATGAGGATTCATCTGGCGGGCTATATGGATACTCCTGCGGACTGAAAGGAGGTCGGATATAGCAAAGACGATAATCTTTGCCCTTTCAATTCCTGCCTTATGGAGAATCTCTTTGCTTGTTATATCGCCATACATAATTGGAATTCCTGCCGACTTACCCCCTTCTATCCTCTCTGCATTCATTTCAATAACAATAAAATGAATTCGTGTCTCCTTTAAAACCTGAGCAAGATTTTTTCCGTTTAATCCATAGCCGGCAATGATGACATGGTCATTTAATTTTTCTCCTCCACCCTCCTCCCATTTTTTCTCAGGGGTTGAGAAAAATGACTGTAGTTTAAGAGATAGCCCATAGGATATCTGGATTAAAAATGGTGTTGCCATCATTGTAAGGATTGCAGTGATAAGAAATGTCTGAAAATCATCATTCCCGATTAATTGCAGTGACAGCCCTTCCCCTGCCAGCAAAAAAGAAAATTCGCCAATCTGGGCAAGCCTCAATGCTGATATAAATGCTATGCGGGGGGATTTCTGGAATATTACGACAGAGAGGAATGTTGGAATTGCCTTTAATACAATAAGGGAAGCAGTTAAGAATAGCAAGTATATTGGATTATCTATTAAATGATATATTTTAAAAAGCATTCCGATAGAGATAAAAAAGATACTGCTGAAGAAATCCCGGAATGGCAATATGTCAACCACAACCTGACTGCTGTATTCCGATTCGGAAATAATCAACCCTGCGATGAATGCGCCCATTGCAAGGGACAAACCAAAATATTGTGTAAGCCATGCGGTGCCAAGGCAAATAAGGATAATAAAAAGGATGAGGGATTCGCGGTTCTTCAGCCTGACTATATGATGAAGTAGTTTTGGCACCAGGATGCGGGATGCAAAGAATATAAACACCACTGCTATTACTGCCTTGAGAATTGCCATAATAATGATATGTGGTGAGGCAGCCTCACCGCTTCCAAGAATCGGAATCAGTAATATCATCGGGACAATGCAGAGGTCCTGAAATAGGAGGATGCCTACAGAAAATTTTCCATGAGGCGAATCAATTTCCCCCCTGTCTGTATACATCTTAAGGACAATTGCAGTGCTGCTCAGAGAGGTAAGAAAACCAAAAAAGAGTGATTGCTGGAGGGTGTAGCCTGAAATATAAAAAATAATAAATGCGCCGATAATTGTCAGAACGACCTGAATCCCGCCACTCCCAACAATGGTCTTAATATTTCTTGCCATTCGGGTCAGTGAGAATTCAAGCCCTACAGTGAATAATAAAAGCGCAACTCCGATTTCTGCCAGCATCTTCACCATGTTGAGCTCATAAATCAGCCTGATGCCGTAGGGACCAATAACCATTCCTGTAAGCAGGTAACCGATAATGGCAGGCAGTTTGAGCTTATGAAAGATAAAAGTAATCGGAAGCGTAAAGGCAAGGATAATGATTATATCTCTTAATAATGGAAATTCATTCATGAAAGAATTCTACCACAGAGCACACAGAGGCACACAGAAGAAAACAAAACCTGATTAATCCGCAGATTTCGCAGATTTTCACAGATTTTTTTAAAAGTATTTTATTTTAATCTGCGGACATATAATTTTATATTTTTTCTCTGTTTCTTCGTGTCTGTGGTTTAATGCGGTTTTTAAATTGTAAAAAACAGAAAAAATTTGATATAGTAAAACACCATGTTTAAAAGAACACATACATGCGGTGAATTAAGGGGCGATAATGTTAACACCACTGTAATCCTTATGGGCTGGGTTCATAAACGAAGGGACCACGGAGGCTTAATCTTTATAGATTTAAGGGACAGGGATGGAATTACGCAGATAGTTGTAAATCCTGAAATTGATAAGATTGCACATAAAAAGGCACATGAAATAAGGAGTGAATATGTCCTGGCGGTTAAGGGGAAGGTTGTTGCAAGGCCTGAAGGGACGATTAATCCGAAACTGCTGACAGGAGAGATTGAGATTACTGTTGAAGATTTAGAGATTCTAAATGAGTCCAAGCCGCTGCCATTTTCCGTAGAAGATGGTGAGGAGGTATCTGAGATGTTGAGGCTAAAATACAGATACCTTGATTTAAGGAGACCTTCTCTAAAAAATAATATCATATTAAGGCATAAGGTTGCTAAAACAGTCAGGGATTTCCTTGACAAAAAGGGATTTCTTGAGATAGAGACTCCCTTTTTGACAAAAAGCACACCTGAAGGGGCAAGAGATTATCTTGTTCCGAGCAGATTAAATCCGGGTAAGTTTTATGCACTCCCCCAATCCCCGCAGTTATTCAAGCAGATACTTATGGTGGCAGGATATGAAAGATATTTTCAGGTAGTTAAATGTTTCAGGGATGAGGATTTAAGGGCAGACAGACAGCCTGAATTTACCCAGATAGATATGGAGATGTCCTTTATAGACAGGGAGGATATTTTTCCTCTGATAGAAGAGATGATGTCCGAGATATTTAAAAAATCTATCGGTGTTGAAATAGAAATGCCCTTTCCTATTTTAAGCTACCATGAGGTTATGAGTCGCTTTGGCTGTGATAAACCAGACACGAGGTTTGGACTTGAGCTAAAGGATATAACACCTTTTGCATCTAAATCTGACTTCAAAGTCTTTACAGAGGCAATTAAAAATGGCGGAACGGTCAGGGGGATTAATGCAAAAGGGTGCAGTGAATTTTCAAGAAAGGATTTGGACGATTTGACTGCAGAGGTGGGAATCTTTGGTGCAAAGGGGCTTGCATGGCTGAAGGTTACAACAGAGGTGGTTCAGTCTCCAATCGCAAAGTTTTTTAAGAAAGAGATTCTTGATGAAATTGTAAAGATAATGGAAGGAAAGCCCGGAGACTTACTCCTATTTATTGCGGATAAACCAAAGATTGTGTTTGATTCATTAGCCCATCTTCGTTTAAAACTTGCTGAAAGGTTGAAATTAATAGATGAAAACAAGTTTAATTTTCTCTGGGTAACAGATTTTCCATTGTTGGATTGGGATGAAGATGAAAAGAGATGGGTTGCAATGCACCATCCATTTACTTCACCTGTGGATGAGGACATATCATTATTTAAAACCGCTCCAAAGAAGATGAGGGCAAAGGCGTATGATTTAGTCCTTAATGGCTCGGAGATTGGCGGTGGAAGCATAAGAATCTACAAGCAGGAGATTCAGAAACAGATGTTTGATACCCTTGGCCTATCGGATGAAGAGGCAAAGGCAAAATTTGGATTTCTGCTTGAGGCACTTGAATATGGAACACCGCCACATGGCGGGATTGCATTTGGCTTGGACAGGTTGATGGCAACTCTTACAAAGTCAAAATCCATAAGGGATGTAATAGCATTCCCAAAGACACAGAAGGCAGTCTGCCTTATGACCGACGCCCCCTCTGATGTGGAAAAGAGGCAGTTGAAGGAATTGAATATCAGGCTTGATACCCCCTAAAATAAAAGCAACCACAGATAAACACGGATGAACACAGATAAAAACTTTTTTCTTTTTAAATCCGTGTTAATCTGTATGAATCTGTGGTTTGATTAGGTTTTTGTTCTTTTTTGATTTTTCTCTTGACATATCTATTTGCCTTGATATAATTTGAGGCAATTTAAGAATCCCCAAAGCCCACTTAAAACCCAATGAAGGAGTCTATTAGATATTTAAACAATGCAAAGGAGATACTCAAAAAAATCCCTATAGAGGAAAATGTCTATACAGATGTTAAGCCAGTAAGGGAGGCATTTGGAACAGTCTATCTTTCAATATTAGAGGCGATAAATGAGTATCTAATCAGTGAAAAGGGTTTAAAAAAAAAGAGCTTCCCAAATCTATAGATGCCTATAGAGAGGCATTGAAAAAGCATCTGGCAATTCGTAATGGTAAACTCATGAGAGAATTTGAAATGCTTTATGATACCCTGCATATAGCAGGATATTATAGAGGGCTTATCTATAATGCAGATATGGTGAAAGACGCCATAAAAGCTGCAAAGTTATTTATTGAGAAAGTTAAGTAAACAGCAAAAAAAACAGAAAGGAACAAAAATCTAATGAAACCACAGATACACACAGATGGACACAGGTATTTTAAAAAATTTTTAAATCTGTGTTTATCTGCGTTCATCTGTGGTTGCTTTTATAATTAAAAAAACCTTGACAAGGTAAATAGGGTATGGTATTTATTCACATATTTTAATTTGTAGAATCTGTTCTTTAGTAAACAGTAAATTCTTTAAAAAGAAAGGGGGTGAGTTGTAAATAAGTTCTTAGTTTTTCATTAGTAATGGAGTTTATATTTTTTAGAGGTATTAATTTGAGGAGGTAAAAGAATGAAGAAGATATTAGGATTATTTGTTATAGGAGCATTTATTGCAGTAAGTTATGCAGCGCCTTCCTTTGCAGGACCATCCAGGGCTATTATTCAGGAGATGGGTTCAACAGTTGGAGCAGAGGAGGTAAATATTGATTTAGATTGGTTATCACAGAGTCTTAATGTCGCAGCAGCTGGTGATACAGCAGTTGGACAGCCAGCCAACAATGGCACGATAGGTGGTATTGGTCTTTCCAGTGTAAATATCGGTATTGCAGAGGGTTATGAGCTCCGTCTTGGAAGGCTCCCGGGTATCAGAAGTTATCTAGCCTATCCGGCGGGTAATGCCAGCAACCTTGGTGTAACCTTAAAGGCAGGCGGTTTTGTTCCCGGACTTGGTCTATGGCTTGGTTATGGCTCAAAATCACTTAAAGATGCAAATTCCGGTAACACAGCAGGTGATACGGATGCCACCTCTATGACTCTTGGTGCAGCATACACATGGGCAGGTCCTCTTATTATTAATGGTGAGTTAGGGTATAGCACAGATACGGCAAAGGCTGCCGGGGTATCGGCAAAGGACACATCCAGCCTTGAGATTGGCCTTGCTGCCCTCTATCCACTCAGAAACTCGCTGCTTTTGGGCGTAGAGATACTTTCTGTTACTACAACTGTTGCTGATACAGCGGATATGGCAGTTCTTGTCCCTGCACTTGGCGCTAGACTTACTCCCAATGAGCACTGGACAATTGATGCTACTATAGCATATCTGGGCGGAAGTGTGAAGGCTGATACAAAGCCTACCGATACTTTAAAGGATGATGCAGGTGCAACAGTGATTGGTGTTCCAAACCTTAGAGTAAACTATAAGTTCTAAGTCTTAGAAAAATTTAATATACAGGGAGGGCAATCCTCCCTGTATGTTTTACAAGGAAAAGACGTTTATTTCTACCTGCCTGTGCGTTGCACGCAGACAGGTCTCTTTTTATCATTAAATAAATTTTCGCCATATATATACAAACCTTTTTTTCCTTCTAAAAACTTCTTCTTTTGAAAATAAAGAACCCTGCAAGCTATAGGGGATCAAGTTTAAATAACAAGGTGCTAACACCAAGGGATAAAAATCCTTGACAAAACAAGAGAAGATATGGTAAAAGAAAAGTAATTTTTTGCTCTATATCATTATAAATATCTTTTTAAAGAAGAAAGGAGGTGGTAGGTAGTAGATTCTTAAGATTTTGCATCAGAGTTTACAGGGTTTATATTTTTTAGTATTTAATTTGAGGAGGTAAAAGAATGAAGAAGATATTAGGATTATTTATTATAGCAGCATTTGTTGGGCTTTCAGTTTTAGCCTTAACCCCAACACCGTCTTATGCATTGCCGAACTTTGCAAAGAAGCATGAGGCATCCTGCACATTGTGTCACACTGTATGGCCTGCACTTAACAGGTTCGGAGAGCAGTATCTGATGAACGGCTTTCAGATGCCTGACACAGAAGATGGCGGAGATGTTGGAAAGATTAAGCCTGATGAGCATGTAGCACTGGATTCAGGCGGTGCAAACCCACCTTTAGCTGTAAGGTTGAATATTGAGACATATCTTACACAAGATCAGAAAACAGAGGGTGCTTCAGATGATAGCCGTCCCGCGCTAATTGAGGCAAAAACTGCGTCGCCAGTAATTTTTGCAGCCGGCACAATTGGTAAGAATTTCAGCTACTTTATTGATGATGTAGCAGCAGGTGGTGGTGCGGAGCAGATGTGGGTAGGCCTTCATAATATTGGTGGACCCGGTATGGTAAATGTAAGATACGGAGTCATTAACAGCGGTGATTTTGATGCATGGTCAAATCACAGACATGATTTAGGCAACAGCTTTGTAGGCACTGTGGCATCTGATATCTATACAGATCCTGTATCGCTTCAGTTCTATGGAAGACCGGGTGGTGGACCTCTTACATATCAGGTTAATGCTGATACCCATAGCAGAAGCAATACTAACAGTCTGAATTATGGGCTTATGTTAAGAGGAGATTTTGAGCCTGTTGCTGTATCATATCACTATGGAAGTGAGAGTGACAAAAGCGCATGGGGTTCTGCTGGAAAGGATATGACAAGCACAAGTTCAGTATTAGCAGTAAGGGCTATACTGCCGGGCATTGAGGTTAGTGCCGCTTATGCACTGAACTCTGCAGATGACCAGTCTTCAGGCACATCCAGTAAGACAGATACTAGCGGTTTAGTTCTTGAGGGTATTTACTTTACTGAACTTTTTGACATTCAGGCGAGATACTCATCTGGAACAGCTAGTAAGATTGCAAATAGTACGAGCGGCTTAGCTGACTATGACAGGTCAAGAATCAGTTTGAAGGTAGATTATCATGCAACCACAAACAGCAAGCTATATTTTAAGTATGAGACCGATTCTTATAAGGGAGATGCCATTAAGACCGGAGGCGTATATAATACTGCTACAAGTGGTTATAATGATGGATATGCATCCATTGGTGTAGATGTAGCATTCTAATTACACTATAGGGTTTGTTTTACAAATAGACTCTTAAGGTTTATAAAAAGGGGAGGGTTTGAAAACCCTCCCCTTTTTTATTTTGAAAAAGTAATAATTTGGTGTATTATTTGACTATGTCAAGAGAGGCTGTTAGATATTTGGAAAATGCAAAAGAGATTTTAAGGAGCGCTAAGATTGAAGGCAAGTTCTACGGCGATAAAAAGCCTGTAAGAGAGGCTTTTGGAAAGGCTTATTTGTCAATTTTAGAGGATATAAATGAAACCCTCCTGAAGAAAGGGTTTATTAAAAAAGAGCTGCCTAAGTCAGTATAGGAAGGTATTGAGAAAATATTTTGCAATTCATAATGGAAAGCTTATGAAAGAATTTGAAAACTTATATGAATCTTTACATATTGCAGGCTATTATAGAGGTGATATTTTTAGTGTTGATGCAGTGAAAGATTACTTAAAGCTAACAAAAGAATTTATTGAGAAAATAAAGTAAAAAATGACAATATTCCGCTATTTCCTCCCCTTTTTACTATTCCTGTTTATTCTCAGTTGTGCATCAGACAATGCAGAAAGAAGGGGGGAAGGTCTGTCTAAAGCAGGGCATCCTTCAAAAAGAGTCCTAAAAAAGAGAAAAATTGAAAAGATAAAAAAGGAAACGGTGGAGTATGATATTTACAGAGGTGATGAAGATATAGTTATATATGGGGCTTCAAATAAGGCTGGAAGCGAGAAAAAGGTATTTACACTTTTTGGTACC
>DNJG01000089.1 GCA_003489165.1 Nitrospinota bacterium
GTATTATTGCATTCTGTTTTATTTTTAAAATCTGCCCCTGCAACTCCTTAAACTGCTGATGATTTCCTTCAGATACTGCAGTTTTTAACTGTTTTACAAGCTCATTTATATCTATCCTGTTTTTCTTTATATATCTTATACAGTCTCCTATATTTTTATCCACCTCCTGATACTCTATATCTTCAAACACCATTTCAGATACCAGTTTCTTTAACCTCTCACCTGACAGCATATCCATAATATGAGAAATGGTCATATTATCATTACTATTAGAAAGAGTAAATAGGACAGATGCTATCTCTGTCAAGTCATTATCTTTAAAATCATCAATTGAAATATGCCTCTTAATCTTTTCTATATTTTTATTATCCAAAAGCATCAACTGAACAAGTATTCTTTCAGCCTTGTTATGAGAGTGCGGAGTGCGGAGTGCGGAGTGAGAAGTTGAGGATTTTTTAGTTCCGTATTCTGTATTCTGCATTCTGTATTCCTTTTTACTCATCTCATCCATTATCGCCTTTTCAGAAACACCTGTCTTCTCGGCAAGGAGTGATAAATATATACTTCTTTCTACAGAGTTATTTATAATAGATAAAAACGGAATGATACTATTAATGCATCTTATCTTCTCATCCAAACTCTTTAAATCTGATTCAGCTATTGCCTTATTTATTATATATTCCATGAAGGTCTTTGATTCTCTGGCGATATTTAAAAAACCCTCTCCCCTTTTTTCTCTAATAAAATTGTCAGGGTCATTTCCATGAGGAAGCGAAATTACCTTAACCTTGACTCCTCCATTCAGAAGAACTATCCCACCCCTGTCAGACGCATTCCTCCCCGCCTCATCCCCATCAAAAACAAGTGTAACGGTATCTGTATATCTTCTTAAAATCCTCGCATGGTCTTCTGTCAATGCCGTTCCTGATGTGGCAATAATATTCTTTATGCCATGCTGATACACGGTTATGAGGTCAAAATACCCTTCTACTAAAAATGCCTCTTTACTCTTCCTTATAGAATCTTTTGTAATATTAAGCCCATAAAGAATATTCCCTTTTTTGTAAACGAGCGTTTCAGGTGAATTTAAGTATTTTGGCCTTGAATCTGTATCGTTTAATACCCTCCCGCCAAAACCAACAACCCTGCCTTCTGAATCCGATATTGTAAATATAATCCTTTCCCTGAATCTGTCAACATATCCACCGCCATTTTCCCTTTCTTTTATTAACCCCGCACTGTTTTGAATATCAGTGGAAATCCCTTTTTTCTTTAAAAATTGATGGACTCCATCCCATGAAGTGGATGCATACCCTATTTTAAAAGATTCAATAATATTATCGGTTATCCCTCTTTTCCTCAAATACTCCCTTGCTGTCTTTCCCTGAGGCAAATCTGACAACTGTCTCTGGAAAAACTCAGCGGCCATAGCATTTACATCATAAAGAGTATTTTTTTGACTGCTGTTTACACCCTTTATCTTCTGGTCGGTTATATTGATGCCGTATTTTCTTGCAAGTAATAAGACCGAGTCAGGAAAAGAAATATTCTCTATCTTCATTACAAATTGATATACATTGCCCCCCTCATTACAGCCAAAACAATGAAATATCTGTTTCGCAGGACTTACAATAAATGAAGGGGTCTTTTCAGAATGAAAAGGACAAAGCCCCTTATAATTGGCTCCGCTCTTTTTCAATAGAATGCGGTCCGATATTACCTCAACTATATCGCTGCGAGCCCTTATCTCTTCTACCAATTCATCAGGGATGTAACCGCCCACAGTCACCCTCCATAAATATGATTAAACAGGAAAAACATGACACACTGCATTGCTTGGCTGTATGGCTTTCCTTAAAGGCAATATAAGATTGAAAGGCTTCACTTAAATAATGAGAGGATTATTGTTAAAAATCTTTACACTAAAGGAGTATTAAGATTAAGGCAGCATCTCTCTTGCAATCCTATTGACTAAATTACCATCTGCCTTACCTTTCAGCTCTGGCATTAAAATCTTCATTACCTTTCCGATATCTTTAGATGTAGCCGCTCCTGTCTCTGAGATAATTTCCCTGAGCCTTTTTTTTATCTCGTCTTCACCCATCTGCTCAGGCAAATATATTGAAAGAGCTTCTATCTCCTTCTTCTCTTTCTCAGCCAAATCCATTCTGTTGCCATTCAGGAACTGGGTATAAGAATCCTTCCTTTGTTTTATTGCAGAGGTAATAACTCCCACCACATCCTCATCTTTAAGCTCCCTGCCGAGTTCTATCTCTTTATTTTTTATCCCGGCCCTTACCATCCTAATTGCAGAGAGCCTGACCTGTTCCCCCTTCTTCATGGAATCCTTCATATCCTCCATCAGCCTCTCTTTAAGATGCATAACACTCCTTTTTAGTAATACCGTGCACCAAATTGTCCTAACTTCTTTCTTGCTTCTATCATCTTCTTTTTTCTTCTTATACTGGGTTTTTCGTAATACTCTCTTTTTTTGATTTCAGATAAAATGCCAGCCTTTTCACACTGCTTCTTAAATCTTCTTAAGGCGTTTTCAAAGGATTCGTTTTCCTTAACCTTAATCCCCGGCATACAGGTTTATCCCCCCTTCCAACCTTCAATATAACCTCCAATATAATTTCCAATTGGTTTTTAAACAAAAAAGGGATTAATATGTTTTTTCAGGATAAAAGATTTTCTCCGTATTCTTAATATATAACAACCTGTTGCAAAAATGTCAAGGCATATTCTCTTTCTGTCAAGCCAAAGTAGAAATGTCCTGTTTTCTAAGTTTTTGTTAATAATAATCTAATCCTCTTTATTAGTTTTTATTTTTATGTTATATTTTTAAATCTATCTAACTGTCAAATATTAGAAAGGGGGATTTGAAAATGGCAAGCAAGACAAAAAAGAAGAAGTTAAGAAGGAGATGGAGAAGCAAAAAGGCATCGCATAGGAGATAGAAAAGAGTTTAGGATTTAAAGAATTGAGGAGTTAAAAATGCCTGAACTCCTAAACTCCTTAACTCCACAACTTATATATGAAATTATCAATTAAGGAAGTAGAGCATGTAGCTGAATTGGCACGGTTAGAGCTTACCGATGCGGAAAAGGAGAGGTTTGCCGAACAGTTGAGCAACATACTTACCCATATAGACAAGCTGAATCGGCTTGATACAGACAGTGTTGAGCCTACATCCCATGTCCTGCCGGTAAAAAACATCTTCAGGGATGATGTGAGTAGGGAATTATTTTTAGAAGGTAATTCCCTTGATAATGCACCCGATAAAGATAAAGGATATTACAAGGTTCCGAAGATTATAGAAGAGGCATAAATGGAATTACACAACCTCACCATCCATGAATTGAAGGAAAAATTAAAAAGACGAGAGATAAGTGCAAGGGAACTGACACTGGAATTTATTAAAAGGATTGAGAGGGTTGAGAAGGATATTCACTCATTTATAACCCTTACAAAGGATGATGCACTGAAACAGGCTGAAGATATAGATAATAAAATAAATGCAGGCAAAGACCTACCACTCCTCGGAATTCCACTCGCAATAAAGGATTTGATATGTATTAGAAGGGTGAGGACTACATGCGGCTCAAAGATACTCTCAAACTATGTCCCTCCTTATGATGCAACTGTAATAAAAAAATTAAGAGACAGTGGTGCTGTATTCCTTGGAAAATTAAACATGGATGAATTTGCCATGGGTTCATCAACTGAGACATCGCATTTTGGTGTAACACGAAACCCCTGGAATTTAGATGCAATTCCCGGCGGCTCAAGCGGAGGCTCCGCCGCTTCAGTTTCGGCAGATGAATGTGCAGGTTCTCTCGGCTCAGATACAGGGGGCTCTATAAGACAGCCTGCCTCAATGTGCGGCATCACAGGATTAAAACCTACATACGGAAGAGTCTCCCGCTTTGGGCTTGTCGCATTTGCATCCTCCCTTGACCAGATTGGACCAATGACAAAAGATGTAACAGACACAGCGATTTTAATGAATGTTATAAGCGGAAAAGACCCTCTTGATTCTACATCCGCAGATGTCCCTGTCCCTGATTTTACAAAATCCCTTCTTAATAATGTAAAGGGGTTAAAAATCGGCATTCCAAAGGAATACTTTGTAGAGGGAATGGATGGGGATGTAGAAAAATCTGTAAAAGGTGCAATTGAAATCTTTAAAAAACTTGGTGCTGAAATTAAAGAAGTCTCTCTCCCTCACACAGACTATGCAGTCTCCGCCTATTATGTAATTGCACCTGCAGAGGCAAGCTCAAATCTTGCGAGATATGATGGTGTAAAGTATGGCTACAGGACAGATAATTCAAAAAACCTGTTATCAATGTATAAAAAGACAAGGAGAGAGGGTTTTGGGGCAGAGGTAAAGAGGAGGATAATGCTGGGAACTTACACATTAAGCTCAGGATACTATGATGCCTATTACCTTAAGGCACAAAAGGTAAGGACACTTATAAAGAAGGATTTTGATGATGCCTTCAAAAACTGCGACATCCTGATTACCCCCACCGCACCAACATCTGCATTTAAAATCGGGGAAAAATTTGATAATCCGATTCAGATGTATCTCTCGGACATATTCACTATTTCTGTCAATCTTGCAGGTGTCCCTGCCATTTCAATCCCCTGCGGCTTCAGTAAGAATGGACTGCCGATAGGACTTCAGATTATTGGAAGACACTTTGATGAGGAGACTGTAATAAGGGCAGCCTACACATTTGAGCAGAATACAGATTACCACCAAAAGAAGCCAAACATAAGAACAAAAACCTGATTAACCACGAAGCTCACGAAGAATTATAAGACAGAACATAGAACACAAATTTCACGAATATACGAATTACACAAATAAAAAAATCAAAACATTCGTGCAATTTGTTCCATTTGTGTTTTATGTATGGGATAAAAGTTCTTTGAGTTTTCTTCCAATATCTTTTTCTTTCATCAAAGACTCGCCTATCAGAAATGCATCCACACCAATCTCTTTAAGATGCAATATGTCATCCCTCTTTTCTATCCCGCTTTCACTCACAACAGTTATGCCTTCCGGTATATGCTCTATCAACTTTTCAGTTGTCTTTATATCAACCTTAAAAGTATCAAGGTCCCTGTTGTTAATCCCTATCAAATCAGCCTTTACTGACAGGGTATCATCAAGTTCTTTTTTTGTATGGACTTCTATCAGGGGGGACATTCCAAGCTCATTGCCGAGATGCATATAGTCCTTTAATTGATTTTTCTCCAATATGGCGGCAATTAGTAAGAATCCATCAGCACCATATACCCTTGACTCAAAAACCTGATATTCACTTATAATAAAATCCTTTCTTAAGAGAGGGAGGGTAACAACCTTTTTTATATCCGACAGATAATTAATATCACCCTGAAAAAATTCCTTATCGGTAAGGACAGATATTGCAGAAGCCCCATTCTCCTGATATATCTCAGCTATCTTTAGAGGATTAAAATCCTCCCTTATTATTCCCTTTGATGGAGATGCCTTTTTTACCTCTGCGATTATTTTAGTTGTCCTCTCCTTCTGACTCTCATCCTTTTTCAGTGCCTTCAAAAACCCCCTCGTCTCCTCCATATCTCTTATCTTTGACTTGAGTTCCAAAACAGGAGTTTTTGTTTTTAAATATTCTACTTCTTCTTTTTTACTTTTTATTATTTTTGAAAGCATACGAAAAATAAACACCAAATTTTAAACACCAAATTACAAATAAGCTCAAATAACCAAAATTCTAAAATTTTTAAAATTGGGATTTGGAATTTGAATATTGGAATTTCATTTATGATTCCCTATACTCATTAGTCAATCTTCTCAATCCATCAAGCTTTTTCATTGCATTCCCTGAATCTATAGATTCAGATGCAGCTTTCAATCCTTCCCTTAAGTCCTTTGACTTCCTCCCTGCCACAATTGCAGCAGCAGCATTGAGAAGGACAATATCTCTATGAGGTCCATTTTTACCTTTCAATATATCAAGTGCAATTCGGGCATTTGTCTCCGAATCTCCTCCAAGCAGTTCCTCTTTCTTGCATCTTTCAAATCCAAAATCCTCAGGAAGGATTTCATAATTTTCTATCTCTCCATGTTTAAGTTCTGATATATAGGTCTTCCCTGTAAGGGTTATCTCATCCAGCCCATCTGCACCATGCACAACAAACACATGGGTGCTTCCGAGATTTTGTAAAACTTTTGCAAGAGGCTCAGTTAATTTTGCATCATAAACGCCGAGCACCTGTGAGTGTGCCCCGGCAGGGTTTGTAAGGGGTCCCAATATATTGAATATTGTCCTAATACCTATTTCTCTCCTTGGACCTATTGCATGTTTCATTGCACCGTGGAGAAGTGGTGCAAAGAGAAAACCTATACCGATTTCATCAAGACACCTCTCTACATGAGACACCGCTACCTCAATATTAACGCCGAGAGACCTTAACACATCAGCACTCCCTGACTTGCTTGATACGGACTTATTGCCATGCTTTGCAACTGTAAGCCCTCCACCTGCCGCTACAAATGCCGCTGTTGTTGATATATTGAATGTCCCTGATTCATCGCCGCCTGTCCCGCATGTATCAATAACCATCTTAGCCTTTGTTTTTACATGCAGAGCCTTCTCCCTCATAACCCTTGCAGCACCAGTAATCTCCTCAATCGTCTCCCCTTTCATTCTAAGAGCAGTTATAAAGGCGCCTACCTGGGCAGGACTTGCACCGCCACTCATAATCTCATCAAATGTGCTGACCATCTCAGCCTCTGTCAGATTCTTTTTCTCAATGACCTTTGCAATTGCCTCTCTAATCATTTCAAATCCCTCTCCCCCTTAACCCAAGTTCCATTTTAGCAAAATTTAATACATTTTAATATATCTATATAACATAATTTTGAGAAAAAAGGCGTTAAAGGAAAAAATAAAACTAAAAACTGGAAAGGGATTAGAGAGAATGTTAAACTTAGTTGAA
>DNJG01000094.1 GCA_003489165.1 Nitrospinota bacterium
TCCATTTCATATGTGGACTCCTGATGTATATGAAGGCGCACCATCGCCTATAACAGCATTTATGTCTGCAGGTCCGAAGGCAGCGGCATTTGCAGCCTTTGCGAGGGTATTTTTTGAGGGACTGCCGTCACTTCAGGGTGTATGGGTTGATTTAATCTGGGTGCTCGCAGTTTTGACAATGACTGTCGGAAATGTGATTGCACTTGTTCAGAACAATGTAAAGAGGATGCTTGCTTATTCAAGTATTGCTCATGCAGGATATGTGCTTGTGGCGTTTGTTTCTGCGAATGAGCTTGGCATTGGCGGTATATTATATTACATGCTGGCATATACATTTATGAATATAGGCGCATTCGGGATTATTATTGTGGTTGGAGGGAAGGGTGAAAAGAAGGTTAATGTAGATGATTATACAGGGCTTGCCTATAGGCATCCTGTTGCTGCTGCAACAATGAGTTTATTTTTATTCTCACTTGCAGGGATACCCCCCACAGCAGGTTTTATGGGGAAATTCTATATTTTTTCTGCCGCTATAAAGTCAGGTTATATCGGCCTTGCAATTATCGGGGTAATAAATAGTGTAGTATCTGTTTACTATTATCTAAGAATAACAGTGGCAATGTATATGAAAGAGCCTGAGCCAGCCTTGTCAGATGCGGAGTTAAGACCAAATCTGGTTTTCTCAACGGCAATGATTATTGCAATGATTATAGCGGCTTATGGTGTATTGCGTATGGGCATACTCCCCTCTGATTACATTGCGCTTGCACAGCAGTCATACCTTTCATTTTAGTTAAACTAAAGGATGAAAACCTAATGAAACCACAGATACACACAGATGGACACAGATATTTTTAAAGATTTTTTAAATCTGCGTTTATCTGCGTTCATCTGTGGTTGCTTTTATAATTTCCTATACATCAAGAAAGGTAATATGAGATTCAGATTTGCTTTAATTCTACTCCTTATTGCTATATTTTTTACTCCGTCAGCTTCATTTTCATTTGAGGGCAAGGGGTGTGCAGGGGATTGTGCAAGCTGCCACAGTCTTACAAAAGATGAGGCAGGCAAGATTTTAAAGATAGAAGTCTCTGAAGTGAAGACTGCTGCTGTGAAAGGGTTATGGGAGATAGATGGTGTCCAGAATGGCAATAAGATAAAGGTTCACTTAGACTTTGGTAAAAAATATGTAGTGCTTATTAACAGGTTGATACCAGTAGATGATATAGGCAAACCTCCCCCAATCCGTAAGATTGACTTAAATTTAATACCCCTGACTGATGCCCTTATAATAGGGAATCCATCAGCAAAAAACAGGGTGATTGTATTTACTGACCCAGACTGCCCTTACTGCAAGAAATTTCATACAGAGATGAAGGAGACAATAAAAAAGAGTAAAGATATTGCCTTTTATATAAAGCTTTTTCCACTTGTAAATGTGCATCCTGAAGCCTATGAGAAATCAAAGGCTATTTTGTGCAAGAATTCCCTTAAGCTGTTAGATGATGCCATTGAAGGCAAGAAACTGCCTAAAGCTGACTGTGATACAAAAGCGGTAGATGAAAATTTAAAACTAACTGAACAGCTTGACATAAATGTTACCCCTTCAATAATACTCCCTGATGGGAGATTAATCCCCGGCTTTATTGACAGCCCAGCCCTTCTTCAATTGATTGGAACAAAGCAGTAGATTGCACTTAGTCCTTGCCATTTAAAATAAAATCAATAAAATAGAACAAGAAGAGCAAATTATGATATTACAAAAAGAATCCAAAGACAGAATAATCTTCCCGCTTGATTTCCCTGATATTGATTCTGCAAGGAAGTATATAGAGATTTTAAAAGGACATATCGGATTATTCAAGGTGGGGTTGGAACTTTTTGTAAAAGAGGGTCCTTCTATTCTAAGTATTATAAAAAAAGAGGGAAGGGCTAAAATATTTCTGGATTTAAAATTTCATGATATTACCGAGACTGTTAAGGGGGCTATGAAATCGGCAAATGCCCTTGGTGCAGAATTTATTACCGTCCATTGTGATGAAGGGAGGAGGCTTTTAGAGTCGGCTGTTGAAAGTGCATCAGGCAAGACAAAAGTATTGGGTGTTACAGTGCTGACAAGTTTATCAGGAGAATCACTAAAAGAGATAGGGATGAGGGAAGAGTTCCAAGACCCTTTAAAGCTTGTTTTACACAGGGCGAGGATTGCAAAGTCTGCCGGATGTGCAGGAGTTGTCTGTTCAGGGCTTGAGGCTTCCTTTGTGAGAAAAGAATTTGGGAAAGACTTTATAATTGTAACTCCAGGCATAAGGCCATCATGGTCAGTTATTAAGAATGACGACCAGCAGAGGATTGTAACACCCTCTGATGCAATAAAGGCTGGTGCAGATTATATAGTAGTGGGAAGGCCAATAAGGACTGCAAAAGACCCTGTGGATGCAGTAAAGAGAATTGAAAAAGAGATTGAAGATGCGTTAAGATAAAATAATAGCAATTGACACTAATCACTAACACTATATAGGAGGAAAAAATGTTGGCAGAATTAAAATCAAAATTGGATGGTTTTATAGCGAGGATTAACAGACTCAGGGGGACTCTTTGACCTCTCTGCAAAAGAAAAGAGGATAGCCGAGCTTGATAAAGAGATAGAAAAACCTAATTTCTGGGGTGATAATGAAAGAGCCCAGAAGATACTTAAAGAAAAGTCTTTCCTCCAAAAGCCGCTTGAGAGATGGAATAGCCTTAATAAAGCCCTTAAGGACAGCAGTGAATTGATAAGCCTCCTTCACGGAGAAGAAGATACTGGTATGCTCTCAGAGGTTCAGACA
>DNJG01000131.1 GCA_003489165.1 Nitrospinota bacterium
TGGTTGGTGGAATAATTGCATGGTTCTGGTCAAGGTCGCAGACTAAGTCTGCTCTTACGAATCAGATTAATGAAATTGAAATTAAAGCCCGTGGTGCTGAAAATACAATTACAGAATTGAGAAGCCAGTTACAGGAGAGAATGGATGAGATAAGAAAACTTTCCGAACAACTCAAATCTGAGCAAATTGTAAGGGTCACTGCTGAAACACGATTGGAGGAGGCACAAAAATATTTAGAAGAACAAAAAAGATTGCTGGATGAGGCGGCTCAAAAGCTAAAGGATACATTCAATGCCCTGTCCTCTGAGGCACTCAAGAGTAATAATCAGGCTTTTTTGGATTTGGCAAGAAAAACAATGGAGAATTATATATCAGAGGCAAAGGGTGATTTAGGCAAGAGACAGGAGGCAATTGACCTGATGATAAAACCCCTTAAAGAATCGCTTCAAAGATATGAAAATCAAATCAGGGAGCTTGAAAGTTCAAGACAGGGTGCGTATGCAGGTTTAACAGTATATCTGAATGACCTGAAGGGGACGCAGGAGAGACTCCAGAAGGAAGCAACCGCACTTGTCTCAGCACTTAAAACCCCGCAGGTTAGAGGCAGATGGGGCGAGGTTACTTTGAGGCGGGTTGTTGAAGTTGCAGGAATGTCTAAGTATTGTGATTTTGTAGAACAGCCGAGTGTTGATACAGAAGAGGGACGCAAAAGACCTGACCTCATTGTTAAACTGCCGGGGGAGAGAACTGTAATAGTAGATGCAAAAGTCCCTTTAAAGGCATATATGGAGGCAGTTGAAACAAACGATGATGATAAGAAAAAAATACTTTTACTGCAGCATACACAGGCAGTAAAAAACCATGTGAAAGACTTGGGCTCAAAGGCTTATTGGAATCAGTTTAACCCGACACCCGAATTCGTGGTTCTCTTTTTGCCGGGCGAATCATTTTTCAGTGCGGCATTAGAGCAGGACCGCAATCTTATTGAAGATGCAATTGCAAGCAGGGTTATCCTTGCAAGTCCAACAACGCTTATTTCACTGTTAAGAACTGTAGCCTACGGCTGGCAGCAGCAGCAGGTGGCGGAGAATTCAAAACGCATCTGGGAGACAGGCAAAGAACTGTTTGACAGAATCTGTAAATTTGCAGAATATATCGGAGATATTGGAAAGGGTTTAAATACTGCTATAAAATCTTATAACTCTGCAATAGGCTCATGGGAAAGCAGGGTTATGCCAGGCATGAGAAAGCTAAAGGAGCTTGGCTCTTCGTCCCCTGAAAAAGAAGTGCCAGAGTTAGACCAAGTTGATACCAACATTAGAGAACTGCCTGAGTTGAAGGAATGAATTCTATCCTTTCTTCCACCCCACAATTGCACTTACAGACTTTTCAGGCATCATGAAACACCTTTCACTCAAAGCAACGCCAATAGAGGAAGGATTTAAAACACCGAAAATTGCCTTTTGGTCTAATAAATTCCAGTCACCGTAGCCGGGGCTGAACCTCTTCACAGTTTCAAACCCCTCTTTTTCAGCCTCCTTTATTATTAACTGATTCACATAATTTGCGACTTCTTCCACTGCGGCAGAGCCTATACCATTCATTATATACGCCCTTGTCTGCTCCCCTTTGTCAAAATAGCCTTTTATACTTTTTTCTAATTCTGCACCTATAGTGCAGATAAAAAGAGAAGCCTTTGAACAATCTTTCAAGTGCTTTGAAAGATACTTTGTCTTAAAGGTGAGGGAATTAATATCTGTAATAACTTCATCCTCAGTTACTGATGTCAGATTAAAGCTAATCATATCTGCCTTAGGACTAATAAGCCCTTCAGCCTTTTCAATCTCCTCCTTAATCATCTTCTCCATTGGAGGTGTAAGAATTGTTGAAACCTGTTTAAATCCCAATTCCTTCAAGACCTCTTTAAAATCAATTGTAATTTTTATGTCCATGTATAGGAAATTATAAATTATAAATCTTATAATCAATAAATAAATTCATTTATTTTGCACATAACGTTCATAACAGCAAGTCCATAATTTCAGTAAAAATGTCCTTCAATAAGGGAGGCTCTGCGGCAGATACTTTTCCATCAGGCAGGTGTTTGTGTCCATAGGCGTCAATCGACGGCCTATGTCTGGCATTATCATAGCGGAATATTAGCAAGCCATCTTGTTTTTGATAATGAAAGGAATAATTAAGTTTTTCAATTTTATATCTAAGGTCAAGATATTCTGTAAAAATCAGTCTGGAATTATTTGAGAAGGTTATGGAGCCTTTTATAATGCCTATTTTTTCTGTTCTAAAATCAGTGGTTAGTTCAGAATCAATAATAAGCTCAGTTCTTGAATACTCATCAATGAGCTTAACAATGCCCGATAAGTATTCAGTTAGCAACATACTGAATTCCCTTCAGTCTGTTTATATCCGTTAGTATTTTTTCTCTTATTTTCAATTCTCCCGCCCATGAAATATATTCAGAATCGTCGTTTTTCATATTTTCAGCGGTGAACTGCTTAAGAAATGTCTCTGATGAAATTTCATACTCGTTCTCAAACATTGCAATCTGCCTTTCTGTCTTTTCAAGCCCTATTTCAAGCCTCTTTAATTCAGCCTGAATTGCAGTTTTGATAATATCCATAGCATTATTATCTGAATCTGATTTTATCTGTAGTATTGTCATATTAATACCCCCTTCCGTATTTTTCTATATTTTAGATGAATCTACCTTTTTTATCAAATCTTTTAATCCAAACCAAATGTAAATTTAGGTTAGGAAGGTTTACTCCTTAATTTGGATTTGACCGCATCTGTCAGAAATCTCACCTCTTCACACTTTATAACAACTGCCATTCCGAAATATACAACAAGACCACTTAAAATTACAAAAGAGAACCATATCAATCTTCCCGCTCCATGACTGAAAACTGATGGCTGATAGCTGATGGCTAACCAACATATTCCACCCATTACAGCAGATGACAGACCGATTTTGATAACCGAACTCTTGATATTATGCCAGTCAAGCCTTCTGATACTATCTGGCAGATAGTAAACCAAGAGTCCAAGATTAAGCATTGCAGAGAGGGATGTGGCAAGGGCAATACCTGCGTGTTTCAGAGGAGCCATAAGGATTAAATTAAACACTACATTGGCTATCATTGAGATAACAGCAATCCTCACAGGTGTCTTTGTATCCTGA
>DNJG01000063.1 GCA_003489165.1 Nitrospinota bacterium
ATTTCTATCAGCCCTGCCTGATTGCATAAGAACGGATTCTATTGAGAAGGTAGAGGAGTTTTTTGATGAAATATATCATAAAAAAATAAAGGCTTGAACACGAATACCACGAATGGACTAATTGCACGAATAACCTTATAAAATCGTTGAAAATGGAGATGGAATACAACATAATAATAGTGTTATATTAATTAGAAAATCTTTAAATTACGATGATTTATACCAATGTGGCGACAAAAAATATTTACTGTAAGGAATTCTCTGGATAAATAATTTTCAGGATTTATTTATGAAAAAGGTAATAATAATCGGTAATGGTGTTGCTGGGGCTACGGCGGCTGAGGTTATCAGAAAAAACAATAAGGATATTAGTATTTCAATCTATTCGGATGAGCCATATCCATTTTACTCAAGGATAAAACTGCCACATTTTCTCGGAGATGAGATTAAGCAGGAAGATACATATATATATAATGCTGACTGGTATAAGGAAAAAGGGATAGAATTTTATCCCAGGACAAAGATAAAAAAGATAGAGCCTGATAAGAAAGTTATAATTACAGAGAAGGAAGAAAAAGCTGAATATGATAAGTTACTCTTGGCAACAGGGAGTACAAATTTTGTCCCCCCGATAAAGGGTAGAGAGAAAAAGGGATTTTTTACACTCCGCATAATAAGAGATGTCCTTTCAATTAAAGAATATTCCTTGAAGAATAAAAAAGCTGTTCTCATTGGTGGAGGACTCCTCGGACTTGAGGCGGCAAGGGGTTTAAGGGTGAGGGGGCTTGATGTTACAGTAGTAGAGTTTTTCCCAAGACTTCTCCCAAGACAGCTTGATGAAAAAGGTGGAAAGGTTTTACAGAGATTGATAGAGAAGATAGGGATTAAAGTTGTTTTGAATGCCCAATCAGAAGAGGTAATGGGTGGAGATAAGGTGGCTGGACTGAAGTTGAAAGACGGAAGGATGGTTGACTGTGACCTTATTATTATTTCAGCAGGAATTACACCAAGGATTGAGCTTGCAAAAGAGGCTGGTATAAGTGTCAACAAAGGAATTGTTGTAAATGAAAGGTTTGAGACAAATATAAAAGGTATATATGCGGCAGGGGATTGTGCAGAGTTTCAAGGGCGTATATATGGACTCTGGACAGCATCAACAGAACAGGGGACTATTGCAGGGAATAATATCGCAGGTGTTGATACAATTTATAGTGGAACCACCCCATCTACTACTTTAAAAATCGTCGGTATTGACCTGACATCTATCGGAGTTGTGAATCCTGAAGGTGAGGGATTTAAGGAGTTGATTAGGGAAGATGGCTCTAACGAAGTTTACAAAAAACTTGTCATTAAAGATGGAAAAATAGTTGGTGCAATCCTTTTGGGTGACACAAAAGAAGTAAGGACAGTTGCAAAATTAATCAAAAACAGCACAGATGTTTCAAAGTTTGAAGATAAACTGACGGATAGTAAGTTTGATTTAAAAGGGATAATATAAAGACATAGAGACCACCAAAAATACAGGAACACGAATTACGCGAATATACGAATAGGACGAATAGAAACTAAATTATTTTTTTATTAATTTGTGTAATTTGTCCATTTGTGTCATTCGTGGTCAAGTCTTTTGTTTTTCTTTGGTTGTGGTTTTGCCACGCTGTGCTCTCTGTTGTAATTTTTTAATATAAGGAGGCAATATGAAATTCAATCAATCTGCAAGGTTTTTAAAGGATGAGTTGCAGAAGTCTTTGGAAAAGGTTAAGGAGTGCTCAGGGCTTTTTAAAAAAGAGGGAATAAAGAATTATGAAGTAAAAGAATTATTGGAGGATATTGAGAAGGGGTTGGGTAATTATGCAGGCAAGATAGACAAACTTGTTCAGTTTGATGAAGAGAAATATACAATAGTCCAGTTTTTAAATGAGGTGCTTAAATTAGAGTATAACGGAATATGGGATTACAATATATATGCATCTTCCATAAAAGACCCTGTCCTTGCCGGTGATTTAAAGAAATTCGGTGCCTCTGAAGGCATGCACGCCCTTCTCGTGGCTAATATGGTAAAAAAATTGGGAGGGACGCCTCAATTCAATCCTCCAAAGTATAGAAAGGAAAAGAAACTCTCAGTTAAGGAAATGTTGGAGGAACATAAGAATGGTGAATTGGAGGCTATTGAACTTCTTGAGAGAGGGATGAAGAAATTCTCAGACCCTGAATTTCAGTATTTCATCGGAAAGATAAGACTGGATGAGCAGGAACATTTAAAAGAAGTGGAGAAACTGCTTAAAGAATACAAAGACCTTCAGGCTATGATTGAAGTAACTGATTACCGATGGAGAGATGACTATGCAGGTGATGAAAAAGACAGACCGTGGATTGAGTAATAAAAATTTATTAAATACTTTTGTTGAGCTTATCAGAAGGGCATCAAGTGATTTGCCTGTTGATGTTGTCACGGCAATAAAGGAAGGGCTTTTAACTGAAAAGAGAAATTCTATTGCATATAAGACCCTCCAGATGATTCTTAAAAATATAAAGCTCGCAAAAGAGAAATCCCTCCCCATGTGTCAGGATACAGGGACACCTGTATTTTATGTAACTCTACCAAATCCCCCTCTGTCCCCCTTTGTTAAAGGGGGATGTAGTGGGATTAGGGGGATTATAAATCAGGCAATAAAGGAATCTGTCCATAAATTATATTTAAGGCCAAATATAGTTGATACACTTACAGGAAAGAATCTTGGTGACAGAACAGGTCCGGGCTATCCTGTAATAAATTTTGAAGAGTGGGAAAAGGATTATATAAAGGTGATACTTATGTTGAAGGGTGGCGGGTGTGAGAATGTGGGGACACAGTATGCCCTTCCAGACAGCAGAGTCAATGCGGGGAGGGATTTGGAAGGAGTCAGAAGGTGTATTCTTGATGCAGTTCATAAGGCACAGGGGAGGGGATGTTCGCCGGGAATTTTAGGTGTATGTATCGGCGGTGACAGAGTTTCATCATACGAGGAGTCAAAGAGGCAGTTACTGAGAAGTCTTGATGACAGAAATGAGAATCCTGTTCTTGGTAAGTTGGAGCAGTCTATCATGAAGGATTCAAATAGATTAGGTATAGGTCCTATGGGGTTCGGCGGGAAGACAACTCTTTTGGGTGTAAAGATTGGTTCTTTATGCAGGATACCTCCATCATATTTTGTATCTGTGACATATATGTGCTGGGCATACAGAAGGCGGGGATTTGAATATGAAAATGAGAAGGTGAGAAGATGGTTATACTAAATTCTCCAATATCAAAAAAGGAGGTTGTGAAATTAAGGGCAGGAGATACTGTTCATCTCAATGGTATTATAGTTACTGCGAGGGATGTTGCTCATAAATATCTTATTGAGAAAAAACCTAAGGAATATAAGAAGCTCCTTAAAAATGGTGTCCTCTATCACTGTGGGCCGGTTGTTGACAGGGTTGGCAAAAAATGGATTATTGCAGCGGCAGGTCCTACAACGAGTATGAGACAGGAGCCATATACTGCCGAGGTGATAAGAGAATATGGAGTATCCGGGATTATAGGGAAGGGCGGAATGGGTGATAGAACTCTTGAGGCTTTGAAAAAATATAAGGCTGTATATTTTCATGCTATCGGCGGACTTGCGCAGGTTCTGGCAGAATGTGTTGTAGATGTAAAAGATGTATTCATGCTGAAAGAATTCGGGTCCCCTGAGGCTATGTGGGTTCTGGATGTCAGGGATTTTCCAGTAACTATCACAATGGATTCCCATGGGAATAGTTTGCATAAGACAATGTATGAGAAATCAGGGGCTATACTTAACAGTTTAATTACAAAAGGAGGATTATGAAGGCAAAGGATATTATGACTAAAGATGTTTTAACTGTATCTCTGGATACGCCCGTTAAAAAAGTGGCGGAACTGCTGGCAGATTATGAGATAAGCGGTGCACCTGTACTTGATGAACATGAGAGAGTTATAGGAATAGTTACAGAAAGCGACCTCATTGAGCAGAAAAAGAATCTTCACCTGCCGACTGTGGTTACACTCTTTGAGGGTGTGCTATTATTGGAGAGACCTCAGAAGATAAAAAGGGAGATAGAGAAGATGCTTGGGGCTACTGTGAAGGATATATACAGTAAAAAGGTAATTACGGTTGCTGAAGACACCTCTCTGGAAGATATTGCCACAATAATGTCTGAAAAGAAGATTCACCTCCTGCCTGTGCTTAAAGGAAACGAACTGGTCGGTATTATCGGTAAGGCAGATGTGGTAAGGGCGTTGGCAAAATTATAAATCTAAATTTTTGGACGCTGATAAATGCAGATTTTCGGGATTTAAAAATTAAAAAATAGTTAATCTGTGTATATCTGCGTAAATCTGTGTCCTAATTTTTAAAGTGGAATTAATTTCATCAAGTCAAGAGGATACTAAAAAAATAGGAAGGGCTATTGGAAAATTGCTGACAGCAGGGGATGTTGTATGTCTCTACGGCGACCTTGGTTCCGGCAAGACCTGTCTTGCACAGGGGATAATAAAGGGGCTGGATGTGGCAGAGGATAAATATCTAAGAAGCCCCACTTTTACACTCATAAATCAATATAAGGGAAGGATGCCTGCCTGCCACTTAGACCTCTACCGGTTAGATAATATTAATGAGATTGAGGATATAGGTATTGAAGAGCATATACACGGAGACGAGGTTGTAATAATAGAATGGGCGGAAAGGATGGAAAGACTTCTGCCTGAAAAGAGGATTGATATACATATTTCCTCTATCAATATCAATACACGAAAAATTGTAATCTTATGTCCTGATAATAGATTTGAGCCTCTCTCCTTAAAGAATCTTGGCATTTAGACTCAAGGTCAATATATTTTCCCTTTACAACTATTATTTGCTGTGGCACAATATTTGCGTATAATGAAAAATTCTTTTGAGCACATGTGAAAAAGGTTATTAGTTTAAGATGGTTTTTAATTATTATAATACTATCAGTAGCCTCTCTTACAGTGTTTTATCTGGTTACAAACAGTTCCAGAAATGTAAGCTACACGCCTATAGAGATAGCGAAGAAAGGGATAGACCTCATTATGAGGAGGGTTCGGCTGGTTGAAAAGAAGGGCGGGCAGAAGGAATGGGAGTTGGTAGCGAAGAGGGCAGAGTTTAGCAAATCGGAAAATAAGATAAATATGGAGGATATAAAGGCAACCTTCTATCCTAAAGACAGGAAAGCGGTTACTATAATCTCAAAAAAAGGGATAGTAAACAATGAAAATAAGAATATAGAGTTGAGCGGTGATGTCTTTATAAAATCTGATGACGGGCTTAAACTGAATACAGAGAATCTTACATGGGTGGCATCAAAAAGGATATTGGAGACAGATGATTTTGTAGAGATAACAGGAAGGAGATTTAAGATTACAGGTAACGGATTTGTTTCAAATATAGATTCACATGATATAAAGATAAAAAGCAAGGTAGAGGCAGTGTATAATTAATGAAAACGAAGTCAGAAGCCAGAAGCCAGAAGCCAGAAGTCAGAAGGCAGATTTTCTGTTCTCTGTCCTCTGTTCTCTGTTCTCTGTTCTCTGTCTTCTGTCTTCTGTCTTCTGTATCTTATGCTGAGGAAGATGTCATTAAAGAGGAGAATGCCCCTATCAAGATTACATCCAGCAGGATGGAGACTCAGAACGGAAAAAATGTTGTATCCTTTCTGGAAAATGTGGTTGCAAAAAAGGGGGATATGACCATATATGCAAACAGGCTTGATGTATATAGTGATAAAGACAAAAAAAAATTAATAAAGATAATTGCATTGGGTGATGTTAAAATAGAAAAAGGGCTGAAGACAGCTACAGGGGCAACGGCTGAATATTATGAAGATGAACAAAAGCTCATTTTAAGAGGCAATCCAAAGTTAAAGGAAAAGGATAATTTGATTGAGGGGAGTGAAATTATTTATTATATAAAAGAAGAGAATGTGACTGTTCATGGTGATGAAAATAAGAAGGTGGAGGTAACCCTTTTCCCTGAAGAAAAGAAATAGGGATAAGCGGGATAAAAAAATTGCAGGTCTTAAAAGCGGTAGAACTGGTAAAGGCATTCAAGGGCAGGAAGGTTGTAAATAGTGTAAATGTTGAGATTAAAAAGGGCGAGGTTGTAGGGCTTTTGGGTCCGAATGGGGCAGGGAAGACTACTACATTCTATCTTGTTGTTGGGCTGACAAGGCCTGAAAGTGGGAGTGTATTCTTGGGTGAAGAAGAGATTACCTATCTTCCTATGTATCAGAGGGCGAGGCTGGGAATCGGCTATCTCCCCCAGGAGGCATCAGTATTCCGTAAGCTGACTGTAGAAGAGAATATACTGGCAATTCTTGAGACGACGAGGCTGACGAAGAGAGAAAGACAGGAAAAGTCAGATATGCTCATGGAAGAACTGAATATACTCCATGTAAAGGACACAAAGGCATATGCCCTTTCAGGCGGCGAGAGGAGGAGGGTTGAGATATGCAGGACACTTGCAACATCCCCCTCTTTTATACTGTTGGATGAGCCTTTTGCAGGGATAGACCCTATTGCAGTAGTGGATATTCAGAATATTATATTGCAGCTGAAAAAAAAGATGGGTATGGGGATATTGATAACTGACCATAATGTAAGAGAGACATTGGAGATTACAGACAGGGCATATATAATAAATGAAGGCGAGATTATTGACAGTGGCAGCCCTGCTGAAATAGCCAGGAGCGAAAAAGCAAGGAAATTTTATCTGGGAGAGAATTTTACCCTATGATGAGTTGGTGAGTTAAGGAGTTATAGAGTTAACTCCCTCACTCCTTAACTCTTGAACTCCTTAATTTTTTATGGCAAATGAAACTAAATTAACATTAAGACAGACGCATAAGCTGGTGATGACTCCGATGCTTCAACAGGCGATAAAACTTTTGCCTCTTGCAAGGCTTGATTTAATCACACAGATTAATCAGGAACTAACTGAGAATCCTCTGCTTGAAGAAGAGATTGTTCAGGTAAAAGAGGAGAGTGTTGAAAGCAATGGTTCTGCTGAATCTACTACCGATATAGAATACACAAAGGATAAAGGAGAAGAGAATAAAACGGATATTGACTGGGAGACATATTTTCAAGATAATTTTTATCCGCAGTTCCCTTCAGGGGGGTATACATCTGAAAGGCCGCCGATTGAAAATACTATTAGACAGAAGACCTCTTTGAGGGAGTATCTTGTGTGGCAGCTTAATCTTTCAGCGGAGGATGATAGGGACAGGTATATCGGCACAATAATTATTGGAAATATTGACGATGATGGATATATGAGAAGCAGCACCGAGGAGATTGCCCAAAGTGTGAATGTGACGGCAGATGATGTGGAAAAAGTGCTTGGGTTTATCCAGTCTTTTGACCCCTCTGGGGTGGGTGCAAGGGACATTAAAGAGTGTCTTAGCCTTCAGATAAAAAATAAGGGACCTGCTAGTTCTTTGGCAGCACTCCTTATTGATAGATTTTTAGATGTATTGGAGGAGAAAAACTTTCAAAGGATATCCAAAGAGGTAAATGCGCCAGTAAAAGATATTGTTGAGGCGGTGAAGATTATAAAGGAATTGAACCCAAATCCTGGCAATAAATACAGCCCCACAGAGATTCAGTATGTAACTCCGGATGTTGTTGTAGTAAAGGCAGCAGATGATTATCAGGTAATGCTTAATGATGAGGGGATACCAAGACTCAAGGTAAGCTCCTGTTATCAGGAGATATTAAAAAATAAAAATAAGAATGAAGCAAAAGAATATGTTGAGGAAAAATTCAGGTCAGCAGTATGGTTTATAAAGAGCATTGAGCAGAGGAGACAGACTATTTATAAGGTGGCAAAGAGCATTGTCAGGTTTCAGAGGGAGTTTCTTGATAAGGGGCTTACCCATCTCAAGCCCCTTGTTTTAAGGGATGTTGCTGAGGATATAGGCATGCATGAGTCAACAGTAAGCAGGGTTACTACAAATAAATATATATATACACCACAGGGGATGTTTGAGTTAAAATTTTTCTTTCATAGTGGAATAAATTCATCGAATGGCGATATGATGTCCTCTGTAAGGGTAAAAGATATGATAAAGGAAGCTGTGGGAGGGGAATTGGCAGTAAAACCCTTCACAGACCAGCAGCTTGTGGAAGTTCTGAAAAATAAGGGGATAAATATAGCAAGAAGAACTGTAACAAAATATAGAAAAGAGTTAAAAATTTCTTCTACAAGCAAGAGGAAAAGGAGATTTGAATATTAAAAAGACAGTAGGCAGTAAACAGTAGGCAGTAAGCAGAAAGACATTAAGCAATAGGCAGTTTTTTTTACTGCTTACTCCTTACTGCCTACTGCTTACTACAAAAAAGGGGAGGAAAAATGCAGGTTAGTGTAACAGGCAGGAATATTGAGATGACAGATGCATTAAAGAAGTATGCGGAGGAAAAGGTTCAGAAGGTGAAGAAGTTTCTTAATACTACCATTGATGCCCATGTAATACTCGCTGTGGAAAAGTTTCGTCAGAAGGCAGAGGTAACAATCAATGCCAACGGTGTAAAGATTCACGGGGAAGAAGTAACGGAAGATATGTATTCATCCATAGATAAGGTGATGGACAAGATAGACAGACAGGTGAGGAAACACAAAGAGAGGATATGGGCGTTAAAAAATAAGCAGCATGAAAAAGATGTAAATATAAAGATGGATATAATCACAAAGGAGAGTGTAGAAGAGGTGGGCGATACGCCGCATCACATTATAAAGACAAAGAGTTTTGCCTATAAACCCATGTCTGTTGATGAGGCAGCTATGCAGATGGACCTCCTCGGATATGAATTTCTTGTGTTCAGGAATTCAAATAATGGAAGGATAAATGTCCTGTATAAGAGAAAAGATGACAATTACGGACTGATTGAACCCGAATAATGAAGATAACAGAAATTTTAGGTACAGATTCTATCATCGCTGATCTGAAGGCAGAGGGAAAAAGGGATGTAATCTCTGAACTGGCAGAACTGCTGGTTAAAAGCGGAAAGGTGAAGGATAAAAATAAACTGCTTGATGCCCTTATGGAGAGGGAGAGGCTCGGCAGCACAGGTATAGGTGAAAATGTAGCAATCCCTCATGCCAAATCAAATGAGATAGAGACAATTGTGGCGACATTCGGACGGTCAAATAGTGGCATCAATTTTGACTCCCTTGACCAGAAACCTGTTTACTTTATATTTTTGCTTATAGCACCTGAGAAGTCGGCAGGTATACATTTAAAGACATTGGCACGAATTTCCAAGCTCCTGAAAAATCCTTTATTCCGTCAGGATTTGATGAAGGCAAAGAATGAAAAGGAGATTTACGAGGCTATTTCAAGAGAAGATTCAAAATTGATATAAAAAAAAGTGATTAAGGGGTCGAGAGGTCAAGCGAAACAAACCCTCGAATCCTTGAACCCTTAAACCCTGTTTAAAATGATAGGCACAGTTATAGTAACCCACGGAAATCTGGCTGCTGAACTTTTAAAGACAGCAGAGGCGATAGCAGGAGATAAAATTGATATTGTGTCTGTTTCTATAGACAGCAATGAAAGTCCGGAGGCTGTCAGACAGATGGTAAAGACTGCTATAAAATCAGCTGATAAGGGAGATGGTGTGCTTATCTTGACAGATATGTTTGGAGGAACACCCTCTAATATCTGCATATCGTTTTTGGATGAGTTTATGGCGGAAGTGGTATCCGGCGTTAATCTTCCGATGATACTTAAAGTCCCTTTTATGAAGGAGAAGGGGAGTCTGATAGATGCAGCAAATTTTATAAAGGAATACGGGCAGAAAAATATATCTGTGGCTACGGATTTACTGCATAAAAGTCAGATTATCAAAAATTAAATTAATGGAGACCATTGCAGTTGTTATTAAAGATGAATTTGGATTGCATGCAAAGCCAGCCTTCCGCCTGGCACAGCTTGCAAATAATTTTAAATCTGAACTTATAATAGAAAATAATGAAAGAAGGGTAAACGGCAAGAGCGTTTTAGAGATACTGACTCTATCAGCCAATAAGGGGAGTGAAATTAAATTGGTAATTAGAGGCGAAGATGAGAAGGATGCAGCAGACAGATTGAAGAAACTTTTAAATGGCAGTCTTGGTGAAGGGAATGGCAAATAATAAAAATAAAGCGGTTACTAAAGATTATACGATGAGGGGTATAGCCGCATCACCGGGTATAGCGATAGGGAGGGTGTATATCCTTGACAGGACAAAACCTTGCATACTGAGGCATGCTATTGCGGATTCTCATATTGAGAATGAGATACAGAGGTTTAATCATGCTTTGGAAAAATCAAAGGCACAACTGATGGAGATACGGGAAAAGGCAAAGAAGGACATTGGCTCAAATCATCTCTATATACTTGATGCCCATATCATGATGCTGAAAGATGCCACACTTGTAGAAAATACCATAAACTTCATAAGAGGGCAGAGGGTTAATGCAGAATGGGCATTAAAAGAGTCGTTGGAAGGCTTTTTGAAAAAGTTTGAGGATATAAGTGATGAATATATCAGTGGAAGGAAGAAGGACATTGAGCAGGTTGTATACAGAATATTGAGGAATATGATAGGTCATCATTTGGAGAGCCTTGCCGATTTGGAGGAGCCTGTAATAATTGTGGCACATGACCTTACACCTGCTGATACAATTCAGATGAAGAGGGAGAAGGTGCTCGGTTTTGCTACTGATGCTGGGGGGAAGACATCTCATACAGGCATTATGGCATCTGCATTCGAAATCCCTGCTGTGGTAGGGCTTAAAAATATAACTGAGAAGGCAAAGAATGGTGATTCAGTTATTGTGGATGGGATTGACGGCTCGGTTATCCTTGCCCCGGACGCTGATACATTTCAATCGTTCTTAAAAAAACAGCAAAGGTTCAAGTATTATGAAAAGGAGCTCTTAAAATCAAAAGACCTGCCGGCAATAACAAAGGATGGCCACAGGGTTAAGCTCATGTCAAATATTGAGTATTCTGATGAGGTTGACCTTGCAATAAGATACGGTGCAGAGGGGGTAGGGCTTTACAGGACAGAATATCTCTATATGAATAAAGATGGACTGCCGACAGAGGAGGAGCATTTCCTTGATTATAAAAAAGTTGCAATGCGGGTAAAAAACAGTTACTCAATCATACGAACTTTAGACCTTGGTGGAGATAAGTTTATATCTGAATCAAAGACTGATAAGGAGAATAACCCTGCCCTCGGTTTAAGGGGCATAAGGCTATGTCTCAATAGAATAGATATTTTTAAAACACAGCTCAGGGGCATTTTGAGGGCAAGCCATTATGGGAGGCTGAAACTCATGTATCCTATGATTTCAAGCGTTGATGAATTGAGGGATGCAAACCAGATGCTGGAAGATATAAAAGGTGAGCTTAAATCAAAAGGAATCCCGTTTGATTCAGAAATTGAAGTTGGGGCTATGATAGAAACACCATCGGCATCTGTTATTACAGACCTTCTCTCCGAAGAGGTTGATTTCTTTAGTATAGGGACAAATGACTTGATTCAGTATACTTTGGCAATGGACAGAATAAATGAGCATGTTGCATATTTGTATCAGCCGCTCCACCCTGCAGTCTTGAGGATGCTTAAAAATATCATATCATCCGCAGAAAAGATAGGAATTCCTGTAAGTATTTGTGGTATGATGGGCGGTGATAATATACATACACTGATTCTTTTGGGGATGGGGAGGATAGAGTCTATAAGCATGGATCCCCACTCTATCCCTAAGGTTAAAAAATTTATACGGCAGATAAAGTATGGAGATGCGGTGAGGGTGGCACATGAGGTATTAAAATTAAAATCAACGGATGATGTAAAGAAATATTTAAGCGAAGAGATATCACGGATATATCCAGAGAATATGGAAGAGTATGACTTTTCTAATAAATCAATGTTAAGCAGAAAGGAGGACACCTCAGAATTACAAATTGCAGGTTGAAAATTTAAAAAATAAAAAATATAATTCAAACTTTAAAATTCAATTTAGGGAGGATTAGTTAATGGGCAGGACAAATTACTTTTTTACATCTGAATCGGTGACCGAAGGTCATCCTGATAAAATCGCAGACCAGATCTCTGATTCGGTTCTTGACGCAATCTATACAGAAGATCCTCACGGGAGGGTGGCATGTGAAACACTGGTAACCACAGGTCTGATATTTGTTGCGGGCGAGATTACAACAAAGGCTTATGTGGATATTCCAAAGATAGCAAGGGATGTTATAAAGGATATCGGTTATACAAGGGCAAAATACGGATTTGATTATGAGACATGCTCTGTAATCACATCCATAAAAGAGCAGTCCCCTGATATTGCTATGGGGGTTGACAGGGGCAAGGAAGAGGAACAGGGAGCAGGCGACCAGGGGCTCATGTTTGGATATGCAACAAATGAGACNNGATATTGTCCCATATTTGAGGCCTGACGGTAAGTCTCAGGTTACAGTGGAATATGTTGATGGAAAGCCTGTGAGGGTAGATACAGTAGTTATATCCACCCAGCACAGTCCTGATGTAACTTTGAAAGAGATTAAGGAGGATATGATAGAAAAGGTTATAAAGCCTGTCATTCCACATAAACTCCTGAATGAGGAAAAGATAAAATATCATATAAATCCTACAGGAAGATTTGTTGTGGGCGGTCCGATGGGGGACTGCGGGCTCACTGGCAGAAAGATTATAGTTGATACATACGGAGGGGTAGGCAGCCACGGAGGCGGCGCATTTTCAGGAAAAGACCCCTCAAAGGTGGACAGGTCGGCATCTTATATGGCAAGATATGTAGCAAAGAACCTGGTAGCCTCAGGGATAGCAGATAGATGCGAGGTTCAGATAGCCTATGCCATCGGTGTTGCTGAGCCGGTGTCAATCATGATTGACCCATTTAAGACAGAGAAGATTCCGCTAAAGAGGATAAATGAGATTGTGAGGGAATTTTTTGACATGAGGCCGTCAAAGATTATAAAGCATCTAAATCTGAGAAGGCCGATATACAGGAAGACTGCCGCCTATGGCCATTTTGGGAGGGAACTGCCTGAGTTTACATGGGAGAAGACTGACAAGGCTGATGCACTAAGAAAGGCAGCAGGACTATAAAAATATAGTAGGCAGTAAGTAGTAAGGAGTAAGCAGTAAAAAAACTTCTGCCTACTGCTTACTAAAAAAGAGGGGGATTAATGAAACCTAACTTAAAAGTGGTTGAGAAAGAAATGAATTATGATGTGAAGGATATTACACTTGCTGATAAGGGTAAGAAGAGGATTGAATGGGCAGATAATGACATGCCTGTTTTAAAATTAGTAAGGGAGAGGTTTGAAAAAGAGAAGCCTTTCGCAGGCCTCAAGATGTCAGCATGTCTCCATGTTACAGCGGAGACTGCAAATCTTGTCAGGACACTCAAGGCTGGCGGGGCTGATATGCTTTTATGTGCATCAAATCCCCTGTCAACACAGGATAATGTGGCCGCAGCACTTGTGAAACACTATCAGATTCCGGTATATGCAATAAAAGGGGAGGATAATGAGACATATTACAGCCATATAGAGGCAGCAATTAAGCATAATCCTGTAATAACTATGGATGATGGTGCTGACTTGGTATCTGCCATTCACTCCAAATATCCTCAAATGAACAAACAAATAATTGCCAGCATGGAGGAGACAACTACAGGCGTAATAAGACTCAGGGCTATGGAGAGGGATGGGGCATTAAAATTCCCTGTAATTGCAGTGAATGACGCAGAAACAAAACATTTTTTTGACAACAGATACGGGACAGGACAGTCAACAATTGATGGTATAGTAAGGGCAACGGATATCCTCCTCGCAGGTAAGAATGTTGTGACTGCGGGTTACGGATGGTGCGGCAAGGGATTTGCCATGAGGGCAAAGGGTATGGGTGCAAATGTTATAGTTACCGAGATAAATCCTATTAAGGCTATTGAGGCTGCAATGGACGGATTCAGAGTCATGCCGATGATAGAGGCTGCAAAAGAGGGAGACCTATTCTGTACACTCACAGGGGACATGCATGTAATAAGGAAAGAACACATAGAGGTCATGAAGGACGGCGCCATGCTCTCAAATTCGGGGCACTTTGATATAGAGATTGATATTAAAGGGTTAAAAGAACTGTCAGTAAAGCTTAATAAGAATGTAAGGGATTTTGTTGATGAATATGTATTAAAAAACGGCAGGAGGATATATCTATTGGGAGAGGGGAGGCTTATAAATCTTGCTGCTGCTGAGGGACATCCTGCCTCTGTTATGGATATGAGCTTTGCGGTTCAGGCTCTTGCATCTGAATATGCTGTAAAACAGAAGGGGAATCTCAAGGCAAAGGTGTATAATGTTCCAAAAGATATTGACGAATGGGTTGCATCCCTTAAACTCAAATCTATGGGTATAGATATTGATGAATTAACCGAGGAGCAAAAGAAGTATTTAGAGTCATGGGAGATGGGAACATAACAAAGAGTTAAGGAGTTAAAGAGTTATGGGGTTAGGGAGTTAGAGAATCAGAGAACTCCTCTACTCCTTAACTCCTCCACTTTTTAACTCAAAAAGGGAGGGTTTATGCCAGAGGAAAAGGATGATGAGTTGGAGGATTTTGAAAAGGAATTACTCAATAAGGCAGAGGCAGCCGGGGGATCAAAGAAGAAAGCTGTAATGCTTCTTGTAGTTATAATTATATTGGGAGGTGTATTTGTTGGAATTAAATACCTCTCTTCATTCAAGAAACCTGCTGAAAAAGTAGAGATTGTTCAGCCGCCACCTGCTCCCGAAAAAGAGGTATTGACGGTAGAGGAGACCCCTTCACCTCCGCCGCCTGAAGTAAAAGAGGCTCCTGTTGTTGAAGCCCCTCCTCCTTCAGAAAAGAAATATACTGTTCAGGTTGGAACTTATATATATAAAAGTAGTATGGATGCTGTATTAAAGGATATAAGAGAAAAGGGTTTTACCCCTTTCGAAAAAAGGGGAATATCAGAGATTTCTGCATATCAGGTTGATGTAGGCGAATTTCAGAATGCAGAAGAAGTAAGGAATATAGTCAAAAAACTTGTAACAAATGATATAGAGGTGAAGTTTAAGATTATCTCTCCCGGCTTATATACACTTTCGGCTGGTGTATTTTATGATAAGCAAAGGGCTGAAGAGTTCAAGAATACATTAGTTGAAAAAGGGTATCCAGCAAATGTTGTTGAAGAGAAGAAAAAGAGAAAGGTATATATACTGAGGATGGGCGATTTTGATGATTACAAGGGAGCAAAAGATACCAGTAGTACACTTGCAGATAAGGGTATAAATTCTATTGTAGTAAAATTGCCCGAAACCGTTAAGACAAACTGAACAAAATCCTGATTTTAGCCACAGAGACACAGAGGCACAGAGAAAAATATAAATATTTTAAAAAGTTTTTAATATCTCTGTGTCTCCGTGCCTATGGCAGATTTTATAATTGCCGAAGTGGTGGAATTGGCAGACACGCATGTTTGAGGGGCATGTGGGGTAACCCGTGGGGGTTCGAGTCCCCCCTTCGGCACCATATAAGTTAATCCTTTCATAATCTCTCCTCATATTCTTTAGAAAGCATCAGAAAGCCTCCGGAGTATGCTACTGCTGATAGGATAAGTGCAGTCTTAAATCCAAAAGTCAGGGCTATTATTATAACAAGGATAGAACTTACCACAGAGGAGCATCCGTTGATGCACCATGCCCACGGTATTATTTTGGTATTATATCTCTCCAAGAGTTTTATGCCTGTCGGAAACGGTATCCCCATAAAAAATCCAAGTGGAAATAGAAGGATAAATGAAAGAGTCTGCCGATAGATAATAGATTCAAATAATATTCTATTAAATAGATAGGGGAGAAGAATGGAGTATATGATAATCAATCCGCATAAGATTATTAGGAAAAATTTGAATTTGCGGATTATAATTTCATATCCCTTATCCCTGAAATACCTCCCTGAGAGATAACTCCCCGTCCCTGAGGAAATTAAGATGGTAAAGAGGACAGTTGTTATTGAATAGACAGGATGCCCTAAAAATAGTATAAACTGCTGTATCATGCTTATCTCGGCAAACATAAAGCCTATCCCAATCAATAGAAAATAGAGGAGGAAAGAAATATCCTTCATCTTAAATATTTCTAAGTTTATTTTTCTTAGAAATAATAAAGGAAGAATTATAAATACAATACTTACAACCAATGCCTGAATAAAGACAACAGGGATAAGATACCCTCCCTCAAAAAATGGCTGCCACTTTCTTCCAAATGTATTATATGTCTCAGCTATTGTATTCCACTTGAAAAAGTGGTGAAAAAATGGTCTGTCATCAATAACAGGTGTTACATCAAAAATATAATTATTAAAAAAATTTTTCCTCTCATCAGGATTAAATATCTTTGTTAACAGATTAAAATATAAAGGCTCCTGAAATCTATTATAAATATTAGTCTCTTCCTTTTTTATGCCGGGATAGTATTCAATGTCAAAATGTCTCTCTTTACAAAAATCCTTAATCTTATTAATATCATCACTGTTTAATTCACCTTTTTTAATTATAATTGTGATTGTCCCCCATGTTCTTACAACAGATATATGTTTTTCGGGTGATATAATCCCCATCTCCTCAAGTGTCTTTATGGCTGTACTGACAACCTTAAGCTCATGTCTCGGCGGCGGGAGCAGATAGAGAGTAATTGTAAGGATTCCATTTTCATTAAGGTGTTCAATATAGTCTCTGAATGCCTCAACTGTAAATCTGTAGTCCTCTGTCAATCCGTATATGCCTGTAGATGATGAGGCAAATGCATCGCCTGGTGAAATCTGAATAATGTCATATCTGTTTTTTGACTGCCGTATAAAAGTCCTCCCGTCTCCCGATTTAATACCTATTTTTTCTTTATCATAGATTCCTCCTGAAAATTCTCTATAATCATTTTTTACAATCTCGGTAAGGAGCGGGTAAAATTCTACAGATTCGATATTAGTTGCTCCATGGTATATTGCAGAAAGCATATCCAGCCCGCCTCTCGGGTCAAATATGAGGATATTATCGGGCTTAATAAGATAATACGGCATAGCAGATGGCAGATAATCTGTGAATGCTATCTCATCTTTATTGCCAGTGAATCTCGTAACTGCATTCAGGCTGCCGCCATCTACAGTAAGCCCGAGCTGTTCAGGCAGTTCCCCCTGAAACTTAAGGCTTAAGCCCGGGGCAAATCTCACAGCCCCGCTCTTTATCACATCTACCCTTGATATGGAGTCCCATTTTGTTTTTATAGTTTTTGCATCAGGATAGCGGAGTGCAGAGGAGAGTCCTTTATATGGTGATATGGCAATCTCCATAAATGTTGGGGAGAAAATTATAATTGATAGCGGGATGGCAATGAGAAAGAAACGATATGGAACCCCCTTTTTTTTTAGATAGAAAAAGGCTGATGCGAGTATTCCTGAAATTGACGCTACTGCAACAGCATTTGATGCACCAAACAGGAAAAATATAAATAGTGAAATGATACACCCGCTTCCAGCACCCAGAAGGTCGGAGAAATATATCCTATGCACCTTTTCACTGAACTTGGATATGGCAATAGATATGGTCATCCCTGAGAAAAAGAATGGAATGGAAAAGAGGATGTAATAAAATAAGATATAGATTATCTGCATAGAGTCCCATGCAATCTTAATCGGGTCAAAGGCTATCTGGTTTGAAATGATGTATGCCAATGGCGAAGATATGGCAAAAAGGAGGGCAGAATTTGATAAAAGGGTGTAAGTATCTCTCTTTAAAATAGATGGAAAGAGCATAAGGAATGTCCCGCTAATACCGTATCCGAGTAATGCCATGCTTACCACCATAAATGCAAAGTGATACCACTGTGCAATAGAAAAAATCCTTGTCAAGGATATTTCAAAGAGAAGGGTTGAAAGAGAGGTAAGATATATCCCAATATATAAAAAATTAGATTCTCTGGAGAGGTATTTCATAATGAATCATGGGCTGCAGATTATGTGAATACAATTATACTATATAATCCACAATTCTTGATTATTATTGACGGGGATATTTGTTTGGTTTAATTTAAGGATATGTATAAAAAGAACCCAGAATTCAGAATTCCGGGGCACCCATCCTGTGGATGGGTCGCAGAATTTAGAATTTTAAAAATCTTTACCCTATTGTCAATTGCCGGTCTTCTATCTCTGATGTTTGTATTAAAATCAGTGGCTGAGAATCCAAAAAAGAGGTTTAGTGGGACAAGGCTGCTTATGGGGACAACGGTTGAAGTTATTATAGTTGATGATAATGAAAAGGTTGCCAGAAAAGCTATAAATGATGCCTTTTCTGCAATGGAGCGGATTGACAGACTTATGAGCAATTTTAAGGAGGATAGCGATATCTCAAAGATAAACAGGGGCGCCGGGATTGAAGATGTGGCAGTTGATGGAGATGTGATAGAGGTTATCAGGAAATCTATATACTATAGTGAAATATCTGATGGCGCCTTTGATATAACCGTGGGAGGGGCGGAAGAACTTTACGATTTTGGAAATGGAGGCAAACTTCCTGAAGAGCATAAATTTAAGAATGCTGTTAAAGATATTGGATATAAGAATATCAGAGTTAAGGGAAATACTATTCATTTTTTCAAAAAGGGAACAAAACTTGATTTAGGAGGGATTGCGGCAGGATATGCAGTTGATAAAGGGATAGAGGCGATCAAAATGTGTGGGATAAATAATGCCCTTATTAATGCCGGCGGTGATATAAGGGCGATTGGCGAGAGTGAGAATGGTCAATGGAAGGTAGGGGTATTACATCCGAGAGAGGATGACAGACTCAAAGATACCTTATTACTTAAGAATCTCTCTGTGGCAACATCAGGCGACTATAGAAAATATTTTATTTCAGGAGGAAAGAGATATCATCATATTTTAAATCCGACTACAGGACTGTCTACGGAAGGGATTCAAAGTGTGACTGTGGTTGCACCCCTTGCAGTTGATGCCGATGCCCTTTCAACTGCCGTATTTGTTCTGGGAAAAAAAAGAGGGATGGAATTAATAGAGAGGTTAAAGGATGTTGAAGGGATTATAATAGATTCAGATGGAAAAGTCATATATTCCTCAGGTATCAATAAATATATTTTACACTGATAATATAGGAGGCTTATTTAAACACTTGACAAAGTGCCGTAGATAAAATAAAGTTATATTATACCGCGGGGTGGAGCAGTCTGGTAGCTCGTCGGGCTCATAACCCGAAGGTCGCAGGTTCAAATCCTGCCCCCGCTACCAAAGTCAAGTATCTCCAGAGATTTTAAAAAAAACAAGGCTCTTCGTGGTGGTTATTGTTCAATGGTCAGTATTTAAAAACCGAATGGTTTTTTATACTTTTACGGCTTATTGATTACTGTTTTTAAAAAATGTCCTGTATACGACCTCGGATTTTTTACTACCTCCTCAGGGGTTCCAGATGTAACAATCTCACCGCCAGAATCACCGCCCTCCGGACCGAGGTCTATAATATGGTCTGCCGTTTTTATCACATCAAGATTATGTTCAATCACCACTACAGTATTTCCTGCGTCGGTCAGGCTGTTTAATACATCAAGAAGTTTCTGTATGTCTGCGAAGTGAAGCCCTGTCGTCGGCTCGTCCAGTATATACAATGTTCTCCCTGTGCTTCTCTTTGAAAGCTCTTTAGAAAGCTTTACCCTCTGTGCCTCACCGCCTGAAAGGGTTGTGGCAGCCTGTCCGAGCTTTATGTAATCCAGCCCCACATCAGAAACAGTCTGGAGTTTGGATTTTATTGAAGGGATATTTTCAAAAAATATTAATGCCTCGCTGACTGTCATATCAAGGACATCTGCTATATTCTTCCCTTTATATTGTATATCAAGTGTCTCCCTGTTAAATCTCTTTCCCTTACAGACCTCGCATGTGACATATATATCAGGCAGGAAGTGCATCTCTATCTTTATAATCCCGTCGCCTGCACACGCCTCACACCTGCCCCCCTTGACATTGAAGCTGAACCTCCCCGCCTTGTAGCCCCTCTTTCTTGATTCAGGAAGCTGTGCGAAGAGGTCTCTTATGAGATTAAATACACCTGTGTATGTTGCAGGATTGGAGCGGGGTGTCCGTCCTATCGGGGATTGGTCTATGTCTATCACCTTGTCTATAAATTCAATCCCTTTAATTTCTGAAAACCTCCCCGGTTTTTCTGTGGACTTCCAAAAGACCTGTGCAAGTGCCTTATAGAGTATGTCAATAATAAGGGTGCTCTTGCCTGAACCTGACACACCTGTAATACATGTGAATAAACCAAGGGGTATTGATACATCTATGTTTTTGAGATTATTCTGGGATGCACCGAGAATCTTTAGATGGTCGCTGTTGCCATTTCTCCTTTTCTTCGGAACTGGTATTGACAGGGCATCAGAGAGGTATCGCCCTGTCAGTGAAGCCTTATCTGATAAAATCTCTTTTGGAGAGCCGCAGGCAACTACACTGCCGCCGTGAACCCCTGCACCGGGACCAAGGTCAATTATATAATCCGCAAGTAATATTGTATCCCTGTCATGCTCTACCACAATAACCGTATTCCCTATATCCCTCAACCTTATAAGTGTATCAAGGAGTCTCTTATTGTCCCTCTGATGAAGACCTATACTCGGCTCATCAAGAATATATAAGACACCCATGAGGCTTGAGCCGATTTGGGTTGCGAGCCTGATTCTCTGCCCTTCACCGCCTGAAAGCGTTGCAGATGTCCTGTTAAGTGTGAGGTAATCAAGCCCTACATCCTTCATAAATCCGAGCCTCTCCTTTATCTCCTTCAATATCCTTCTTGCAATTGTCCACTCCTGTTCTGTAAGGGAGAGGGAATTAAAAAAATCTATTGTCTCTCGGACAGAGAGGGCTGTAAGCTCCATTATGGATTTCCCCCCTACCTTTATTGACAGACTCTCAGGCTTGAGCCTTGCCCCCTTACAGGCAGGGCATGGAGTCATGCTCATATACTCCTGAATCTCCTCCCTTATGTATTCGGATTCCGTCTCCTTATATCTCCTCTCCAAATCAGGTATTACACCCTCAAACTCCCTATGATAGAAGTGCCTTCGGTTGTCCCTCTCATAGAAGAACTTTATCTGTTCATCCCCTGAACCGTATAGGATAATATCCTGAATCTTTTTATTCCCGATTGAGGCCTTCGGGGACAGGTCTAAATCCATGAATGGAGTATCAAGGCTGAATCCGTAGTGGTCGGACAGACACTGGAGCATCTGATAGAAATATACCGATGTCCTCTTTTCCCAGGGTTTAATTGCACCATCCCTCAAAGATATGCTTTTATCAGGGATAATGAGGTCTGCATCAATGTGCATATCAGTCCCAAGTCCGTCACACTCAGGGCAGGCACCATGAGGGCTGTTAAACGAGAACATGCGAGGTACAAGGTCAGGATAGCTTATATTGCAATAAAGGCAGGCAAACTTTTCGCTAAAGAGAAGCTCATCTTTATCATCTACGGTTACAATGACAATCCCATCCGCCATCTTTAAGGCAAGCTCTATTGAATCAGCAAGCCTCCTCTCTATTCCCTCTTTTATAACAATCCTGTCAACGACAGCCTCAATTGTGTGCTTCTTATTCTTATCAAGCTCAATCTTCTCTGTAATCTCCCTCATCTTCCCATCTACTCTAACCCTTACAAACCCCTGTCGCTGCAGGTTCTCAAATTCTTTTCTGTATTCACCCTTTCTATCCCGGACAATCGGAGAGAGTATCTGAATCTTTGACTTCTCAGGGAGAGATTTCACCCTGTCAACAATCTGCTGGACTGTTTGAGATGCTATCGCCCTTCCGCATTTGTAACAATAGACCTTCCCTATACGGGCATAGAGCAGCCTCAGATAATCATAAATCTCTGTTACTGTGCCGACAGTTGAGCGGGGATTTTTACTTGTTGTCTTCTGCTCTATAGAAATGGCAGGTGACAGCCCTTCTATATATTCAACATCAGGCTTCTCCATCTGCTCAAGGAATTGGCGGGCATAGGCAGAGAGAGATTCCACATACCTCCTCTGTCCCTCTGCATAGATTGTATCAAATGCGAGTGAGGATTTCCCTGAACCAGAAAGCCCTGTGATTACCACAAGCTTATCCCTCGGTATCTCTAAATCTATATTCTTTAGATTATGCTCCTTCGCACCCTTTATGATGATTTTTTTGTTATTCATACTTCTTTTTGCCACAGACTTTCACGGACTTAAATACATAATAAAATTATAAGGAGAAAGGGAGAACAGGGGATAAAGAACAAAAAAGAATTAGGACACAGATTTACACTGATAAACACAGATTATTAAAATCTTTATCCTGACTTTTCTGTGTTCATCTGTGTCCAATATTTTTCTCCCTTTCCCAAATTTCCCCATTTCTCCTTAATCTTTTTGTTTTTTTGTCTGTGTAAGTCTGTGGCTAAATATTTTCTTTTTCCTTTGCCTCATCCCACAACTTATCCATCTCCTCAAGCGAGACATTTTTAAGCTCTCTCCCCTGTTTTGCAATCTCCTCTTCAATATAGTGAAACCTCTTTATAAACCTGCTTATTGTCTTTCTCAAGGCATCTTCGGGATTTACTTCAATAAAACGGGCTATATTGACGAGGGCAAATAACAAATCACCAAGTTCATTCTCCATCTCCTCAGCATTTTTATCTGAAAATGCCTTTCTGAACTCATCCATCTCCTCCTCAACCTTTGCGAATACCTGATCTATATGCTCCCAGTCAAACCCAACCCTCGCAGCCTTATCCTGAAGCCTGTGAGCCATAAGGAGTGATGGAAGTTCCTTCGGAACCCCGTCAAGGACTGATTTTCTCTCCTCATACCCCTTTTCCCTCTTTTTAATGTCTTCCCACTGTGCAAGTGCATCCTTTGCACTAATCCCCCACTTCCCCCCTTTATTAAAGGGGGGTGAAGGGGGGTTAAATACATGGGGGTGTCTTCTTATCATCTTTTCATGTATCTTTTTAATCACATCGTTTATATCAAATTCCCCCATATCCTTTGAAATCTGGGCATGAAATAGTATCTGAAAGAGCAAATCCCCAAGCTCCTCCTTTATCTTTTCAGGCTTCCCCTCATCAATCGCCTCAAGGACTTCATAGGTTTCTTCAATCAGATACGGCTTCAGGGACTTTCGGTTCTGCTCCTTGTCCCACGGGCAGCCGTCATTACCACGCAGTCTTTCCATTATTTTTACAAGGTCTTCAAACCTCACCTTCTTCATATTTTAAATATAACAAAAAAATGCAAAGTAGCCAAAGGGAAATCTATTATTGAGAGATTAAGGTGAGGGTTATTCAATCTTTATAAAGACATCATCAATTGCCTTCTGGATTTCAATTGTCTTCTGGATGGATGTAACAATATTGCAGTAATGCTTTATATCATCAAGGGACAGGCTTCTTCCCTTCCTATCCTTTAACCACTTATTACAAACCTGATAGCCGCCTATTTGATATTCCCAGATATCCTTTGTAATCCCTTCAAAATACTGGCTCTGGTTGATGTAAAGATGTTTTTCGTCATATCTTAATTTCTCAACCTTAAAATTTCCCTTGCCCTGCAGTCTGGCAGCAGGTTTGTCAATCTCTGTTGATTTTAGTAAATGCAAATCAACAAGTCTTTTCCCATATTCAGCCATCTTGATAAAGAGTTTGTAATCTTTTTTGAAGGGGATTCTTGGAAAATCTATCCTTAAAAATTCAGCATACTTTGTGCGGTAGGTGTTTGAGTAAAGAATGGCGTAGATGTAATAAAAGATTTGTTCTGGGGATGGCGTCTTCCCGAAATCCATTGTTAATTGTTCAATTATTACTTGTGATATATTCGGCTTTTTTGCCAAGTAATCTGCTTCTGGTTCAAAGAGCATCATGACTCTACTCATAGATTGTTTTTTAGGATTATCTTTTTTCTGGTAAATATACAAGGGCAAAAGAAATGCTATTCCTTTATTGCTGAGCGTTACACGACTTTCAATAATATTATTTGATACAAAGACATGATTAAAAACTCCTTCTGCAACCTGCCTAACTGTAACCAACCCTAAATTCTCCTGCATCATGTGTTGCATGACTTCCCCGCGGGAGCGTTCTATAACTGCATCATGATAGAATATCCACTGTTCATCAAAAGGGCGATATAAAATCTTTATTATTGAGTCCTCCCAATTTTCCTCTTTCCTTATCTTTTCTCTTGCGTCTTTTAATTTCCAGTTTGATTTATCCTTTAAACCAAAAGTCTGCCTGATAATTTCATCAGGCATCTTTTCATCACAAAACATCCTGATTCGTCTTTTAAGTGTTTCTTTATCATAATCAATTACAAAATTATCTCTTGCAGTAACTACTCCTACACTATTTACAGGAAAAATATCAGTTATCTTTGGATAACTTTCATATAACTTTAAGAGTTTCTCCTCTCTTGGTATAAAAAGATAGAATTCAGATTTTGGCTTCAGCCTTTTCCATTTTGTTGTTTTCATGTAATGGTTTTCCAACCATTTGTATTTATCTTCACGAAGACCATAGAGGTCAGCATGGAAAACCTTACACTCATTGTCATTGCGAGCCGAAGGCAAAGCAATCTCTCTCTTTGAAATTGCGGAGCCTGTTCCGAACCTGTCTTGAGATTGCTTCGGCTCACTTTGTGAGTCTCGCAATGACAGACGAGGAATCTCGTTCCTCGCAATGATATCCTTCCTCTTTACAAAAATTGCAATGGCTACTCCCTGCTGAATATCAAAGACATTCTCATCTTTACTTCCATCAGGACATTTTTCTTTTTTGAGACTGTTGCCATGTAAGTCTAAGATGTAAATCTCATTAAAGCTATTCATCAAGGACTGACGCATACCCCTGAAGGTCGGGTTGTCAAGGTAACTGTGATTAGTAATAAATCCCAAAACACCTTCACCAGCATTATCAATCTTCCACTGGGCAAAGCGGATAAATTTTACATAGTCATCCTGAAGCCACTTAGGGTTTTTCTCACCGAGAGGCTTTCCATCAACCTTATAGTAAGCCTTAATCTCTGTTGAAATCCAATCTCCGATATTGGTTGAATGCCCTGAATAGGGCGGGTTGCCAAGGATTACAAGAATAGGCTGTTCTTTCTTAACTTTGCCTGCCAGATGGGATTCTTCGGAAAGAGAAGACATGCCGGGCAGTTCTGTCTGGGCAAGTTCTTCCATTTCAAGGGTATTTGTTAAATAGAGTTTAAATCTGTCATCCTCATGGAGTCTGTAGCCAAGCTCCTCTAATAAAAAAGACATCTTGAGATGCCCTACTGCATAGGGTGCCATTATAAGCTCAAAGGCATAAAAGTTTTTGAGGATATGCTCTTTTATGAATTTTTCTTTACCGCCTTCGCCATATTTGCTGACGAATTCGTCAACTGCTAATTTAGACGCCTCAGCTAAAAATGTAAGTGTCCCCGCGGCAGGGTCTAATACTGTAACTGAGTTACTTACAAATCCATCCTTTCTGTTAAAATCATTTTTCAGGATGTTATGCAAAGAATGGACAATATAGGAGACAACAGGTTCAGGGGTGTAATAAACTCCTCTCTTTTCCCTTGTTTGAGGGTCGTATTCTGTAAGAAAGGTCTCATAGAAATGGACAACAGGGTCTTTCCCCTTTCCTTCATGAAAGTATTGATGGAGTATCTTATTTACATCTGTAACTGACAGAACTTCTGAAATATCATCAATAATCCATTCCATCTGTTTTGGTAAATCACCAAGAGAGACAAACTTAAAGACATCTCTCAAGATTCCAATGGTGCGTGGGATATTATCGTAGGCAAGTTTTCTATTGAAGCTGTTCTCTGAGCGTGTTCTCGCTGCAAAGAGTCCATAAGTAATAGTTTGTGAATAAAGGTCTGCAAAGTCCTCTTTTGAAAGACCGCTTATAAGGTATTTTCTGAATGCCTCATAAAAGCCTAAAATAAAGCCTTTTCCTCTCCTCTCCTCTTCATTCAACTCCTGCGTAATAACCTCATCCTTTAAAAACCTTGTCCTCTTTGCCAATTCAATTGCAAGGGTCTTGGCGTCATAAACCTTTGGCAGGGAAAAGGAGAAGAATTTTTCCAACAGGTTAAAAAATTCAGCCTCTTTTTCTACAGGAGGGATGGTTTTGAGTTTGTGAATAATAAAGGGTCTTGAGATAAGAACTCTATCTGTCAATTCACCGTTGCGATAGAGTCTGAATTCTGAAAAATTTGTTAATATAAGATTTGGGAATGTTTGAAGATAACGTTTTAGCTGGTCTGTAGTTTCTATCTGGTCTAAATGCTCAACCCCCCTGTGTCCCCCCTTATTAAGGGGGGAATTAAAGGGGGGTGCTTTGGCTTCAATGTAGCCGACTATATGCTGTTTCCCATCCCAGATTCTTAAATCAGGATTGCCTGCCTCTGTCTTTTTGGGAAGGGTAGTTATATGAATATTTTTAAGACCCTGATGTTCCTTATATCTATCTAATAGGTCTTCAAGACAGGAGTAATAGCTTTCCTCTCTTGCATCGCCCCGACTGGCTTTCTCAAATATCTCTTTCAGATAGGCTTTTAACATTTTGTGCCGGTAAGGTAAGATTCATACTGCCTGTTCTGTAGCCT
>DNJG01000099.1 GCA_003489165.1 Nitrospinota bacterium
TCAACTAAAAAAAAGATTGACTCTCCCGCCCCATGCGGTATTTGATGTCGTTTCCCTCTCCCCACACCTCTGCAATAATCCTTTCAATCCGCCTCTCCGCCGCTTGCCGCAAGAGCAGAATGGTTTTTAATATCTGCCCCATAGATTGACACAATCGCAGATAAAAAAACAATCGTCCCAGTTATCGTCCATACAGATCGGCGTTGGTATCTTTCTTTTTAGCGGCGAGGATTTGACTAACAAGGATGATGAGGGGCTGACTATTATGCGACTACTAACTCAACGGGTAAAGGTCTATCAATGCCGACTGTTTTGCTGACATAAAGTTTTTCAATGCCAATTGTCTTTCCATTCCTATCCTTTTTGAGGATAATACCTTCTCCTGCCTCTTCGCATGTAACTTCATCTTCAGGATTTCCGAACCAAATATCCATTGTATCCGACTCATTGTTGTAATAAACTTTTACCTTGTCCATATAACATCTCCCTCCTTTATCTTATCGGTAGGGTATGCAGTTATTAAAAAACCTTTCATTCCTTCGTGTTTGACAACTACGCAATAAAGTCTATCATATTGTTTGTAATAAAGAAATACATCTTTATCTATTTTGCTTTGTCTTATTTCATCAGGCATTTGCAAAACAGACCTTACAATATTCTCCTTATTTTTCATTACGGGATGTTTGATTGTAACAAGGTATTCCCAATACTGAACTGTTGTTCTTACATCAACACCAAGAGGCGTATTTACAGAAAAGTAAATTTCAGTTTTCATTTATTCCCCTTCACAATCGCAATCACCTCAATTGAGAAAAGTTTCAGTATTTTTCCCTCTCCCCACACTTCTGCAATAATCCTTTCAATCCGCCTTTCCGCTACCTGCCACAAGAGCAGAATGGTTTTTAATGTCCGCCGCATATGTTGACACAATCGCACATAAAAAGAACCGTGCCGTTTATGCCTGTTTATCTCATTTATCGTTTAGTTATTACCCTCATTATTACCCTCTTTTAGAGGTATTACCTTTTCTCTTCCATAATGCGCCCGGACCCCGTCCGATACATTCAACCTTGCCGGCTTTCTGCATACTTTTAAGCACTGTTCGTATCATATCCCGGCTGACAGCAGGACATTCCTTTTCTATATCAGCAACAGTAAAGTCTCTGCCAATATCATGAATAGCATGATGCACCATCTCTGTTTTGGAACCACGAGGGCTTTTTATTAAATCGGCTCTTTCTTCAAACTCCTTATATGCAGTTTTTAGGATAAAGAGGACAAAATTCAGATATGGCCAAGGATCATGTTTGCCCTCATGCCAGCCTTTGGAACTTTCTTCAAGGATTTCATAATAACGCTGTTTATTCTCCTCTATAATGCGCTCAAGACTGATATATCGGCCAACCTCATACCCAAGATGATAGCACTGCAAAAGCATAAGCAGACGAGATACCCTTCCGTTTCCGTCGCGGAACGGATGCACACATAAAAAATCCAGATTAGACGCCGCCATCGCTATTAAAGGGTGCGTCCAATGTTCTTTAATGCAATCCTGCCAAGCCGTTACCAACAGATTCATATGCCGTGGAATTTCTTTCGCAGAAACCGTTTTAAAGCGGATACGCGTTCTCCCATCAGGATACCGTTCTATAATGTCGCTGTCTCTGCTTTTATACTCCCCTGCATCGCCTATGCCACCACGCGCTAACCGATGAAGTTCGCGAATAGTGTTTTCTGATACCGCAAGGGCATTGGACTTTGTATGAAGCAGTTCAAGCGCCTTGCGATAACCGCGCACCTCTTCTTCGTCCCTGTCCCGCAAATGCGCCCTGCCAAATACTACTTCCTTTACCCTTGCAGGAGCAACATTAACGCCTTCAATCCTGTTGGAAGATACCACGCTCTCAATAATGGCATGTTCTTTCATCGCCTTAAGTTTCTGCGGCGCCTGCCGCTCATAAAGTTTCTGCTTGCCAAGATACTCGCCAAGGTCGGCAAGGTGCCACGCTGTAATCTTAGGGATAGCTCGCTCTGCCGCTTCAAAAAATAAAAGTGTTTTCACAGTTTATTTTCCCTTCTCCCATAATTCCGCGATAATCCTTTCAATCCGCCTTTTCGCGCTGCCTGCCGCAAGAGCAGAATATTTTTTAATGTCTGCCCATAGGTTGAGACAATTGCAGATAAAGAGAAGCGTTTATCCTTTATTTATCCTTCCCTACGCAAACTACGAAGTGCACTCTTTATTGTTTTTTCTAATTCATTTGGTCTGTCAATATGTTGCATTGTTGTCAGCATTTCATCTCTCCCTTTTTCGATTGTCTTTTCAACTTTATCTTTTATTTTGCCAATATCAGATTCATTTGGATGTCCTCCATATAACTCATTGAATTTTTTATACAGATTATCATCTTTCTTTTCTCTTAGAATATTAATTATTGTATCTGAAATATCATCACCGGATAAATTGAATATAGCTCCCCTTTTGGTCTGCAGCACTTCGTTAATTTCACTCAACTCATTTTTAGAGTTTATGTTATGTTTGATTTTATTTAGAAAATTACTAATGATAGGTTCGTTCACATAGTTTTTAATAGCCTCCAGTGCTGGGCCTTTTTTGTCACCGTTTGGGGAATAAAAAGCCTTTCTATCACCAATCACTACCCACGGAATTTCTGACTTAATACATAATTCAATATAAACACCAAAAGCAGTATCACCACCCACATCAATTATGCTAACTCCCTGCTCAAAAGTGCGAATTTTTTCCTTAAAATCTACAAGCGTGAATATTATTCTATCGTATGGTCCTTCAACTAAAATTGCCCCTTTTGCAAATAGTATCTCTGCTTTTTGACGATTCAAAAAAATGTTTGTTTCTATTCTCGAGGAAACCTCTGGTGTAAAATTTGCGAGAGAATATGTCTTCGTATATTTATTATCTTTTCTGACAACTAAAATATTTTTTGTTCGAACAAAATTAACAAAGTAAGGAGAATGCGTTACGATTATTATCTGGGTTTCCTTCTTAACCATCTTCTCACAAAGGGAAATTATTTCTCTGATGAGATTTGGATGGATATGTATTTCTGGTTCTTCTATTCCGACAAAATAATTTTTGCCTCGATGTAAAAAGTTCGACAAAATAATTTTGCTTATCATCCCCTGTCCATGACTTTTGAGTTGAATTGGAATAGCATCTTTAACGATGGTAAAATCAAAATCCATTAATTTTAATACACCCTGACTATCAACAACTGGATCAATAATGGCTTTTTCGGCATTCGTTGCTTTTTTAATAATTGCTTCCTGTTCTTTTACTTTATCTCTGACAACCTCAATAAATTTTTTAACCGCCTGCGTGATTAGGCTACTTTTCTCAATGGGGAGAAATTCCTTAAGTTCATTCAAATGATTAACATCTCTAATCGAAGGTGTAATAAAATAACGAATCTTTGATAATAATACAGGAACTGATTTATTATCTATTGGTTTGTTATTTAAACGATATTGTTTTTTATATGTATTTTTATTATGACCAGATGCAACACATTGAATGACAAAAGACTCATCATTAGGATGGTATGAACTTCTTTGATATTTTCTAGGTAATAACTTCTCACGACCATTAAAATGCAGTTTAATAGTAATCTTGGATGATTTTTTGTCTCCTATTCGACCTGTTCTTAATTTTGATTTTCTTATATTAAAATCTTCCTTAACTATATTATCTGTTGAGGGGTCTAATGCAAATTGAATTGCCTTCAAAATATTAGATTTTCCTGTATCATTTTCACCTACTATTACTGTAAATGGACATAATTCTATTCTCTGAAAACTTTCTTGGCTAAAAGATCTAAAGCCTTTTATTTCAATTAAGTTTAACATGGTGAATATTAGAATCTAATCACTTCTCTAAGTTATTACCTTCTCAACTTATCCTTTAATATCCTTTATTGAACCCAAAACAGAAGAAAGAAAATTATTTTTATAAAAAACCTCTTTGTCTTTTGTTATGAATTTATATTTCCAACCCGCTTTCTTGCAGTATTCTTCTGCGGACATCTTCTTTAATTTTGTAGAGAGTAAGAATAAAAAAGGCAGCCCTTTTGTCTCGTGGATTTCCTTGCTGCCATCATTAAACTCAACAAGAAAATCTGGAATGTAATTTCTTTTTATGAAAAAGAACTGATAAGGAATTTTTATATTGTGCCTTTTAGTCCACTTTTTAACTCCGGGCATACCTTCCAATTCCACCATATAATACTTTTCCAAATCGGAGTCGTAGGCTTCCTCACCGTAAGGGCTGCGTTTTAAACCTATAAGTTTTCCTCTATTAACCTTCATAATGCTGGCGGATTTTTAAGGATTCCTTCAATTAGAGCAGGGTCTAAAAACACCTCTCTAATCTCGGTCATAGCAAACCATAACTTCTTCAATGTATTTTTATCTTCAATGGTAAACAAATCATTGCCTAACAAAAAACGCTTCTTTATATGGTCTATTAAAACCTTGTAGATAATATCCTGTCTTTTATCAGGGTTACGGTCATATTCTTTAAGGCTGTCTCTGCAAATAAATCCCAATTCATTACCAATCATTTCCTTTAATTGCTCAGCCTCAAATTCGGTGAACTTATTTATCTGCGGAATATCTATCTTAAAGTCGTCAAAAGCCTCCTGCTCGTTAAAACCAGATGCCAATTTTCTCTTTTTTATTTCTCTGATTGTCTGTTCAATATCTATCTGCTCCATTTGATATTGATAGTTATCCAGATGTTCCTGCCACTCATGGATAACTTTTAACGCATCTTTAGATGGTTCTGGAATGCCATCAATAATCTCCTGTATATCTCCGATTACATTCCCCACATCTTCTGGTTTGTGTTCAATTACTTCAATGCCAAATTCTTTAGGTTCAGGTATCTTCTTAACATCTATCAATTCATCAGGATTAAGAGAGCCTTCGTATTGGTCAGCATCCAGCATTTCCCAGAGCCAATCGTGTTTTAACACAGGATGGTCAACCACTAAACACTGCTCCCATTCGTTTTTGTTTTGCGGGTCAATTCTCCGCAATCCCCTGCCGATAACCTGCTGACCATAAACAGAGTATTTTTCACCTGTATATTCGTTCAACTTATAGCAGAACTTCCTAAAGAGAAGGATGACGGATATATTCTTAACATCCCAACCTTCTCGGAGCATTAAAACTGAAACGACAGCATCGTATTCGCAGTCCTTTAGATGCCGATTGATTGTCATTGCCGCTTCTTTGTTTTCGTCCTCACTCTCATTAGTTACAAGAAGCGTCTTCATCTTAAATTCTTTTTCCAGTACTTTGGCGATGTTCGTGGCGTCGGTTATGGAAATAGCAACAACAAACAATAGGGGTTTATATAACGGCTTACCATCATCTCCTAAAAGCATACCTTTGGTTTTTTGGTAATCCAGGCACTGCTGGGCAATCAATATCTGCTGTCTCATAGGCTTTTCGCTGGTAATAAACCTCGTGGCTTTAATCTTTCTGTGCTCAATTTCTTCCCACGGCACTTCTTCGGCTTTGATTTCCTTGCCAGTTTCTGCATCTTTATAAGTCAATTTAACTTTTTCAATGTCTGGTTTACAAACAATGATTCTCTTGATAATCCTGTCCTGCATAGCCCTCTTTATGCCATATTCTAAAATCTTCTCGCTGTCAGGGTGCAAGCCGTCTAATCGGTCAGGTGTGGCAGTGGTATCAAGCCTGAATATCCTCTGCGGTTTTAATTTATCCAACACCTCATTATAATTTTCTGCTTTGGAGTTATGCGCCTCGTCGTTAAAGATGACTATGTTGCCTAAATTCTTCTGGATTATCTCTAAACTAACCTTGCCCTCATAAATCTGATGGATATTGCCTAAAATAATGCTTGCCTGTCTTATGCCTGTCGGGTCTTTTCCCTGTTCCATCATATGTAAAACAATTCTTTTGGCTAAATCATCTGTGCCGTTATAGAAAAATTGAAATCTATTATAGACAAAGGTCTTGCTTTCAGGGTCAAATTCATCTTTTAGTCTTGCCCTGACAATTGTATTAGGCACTAAAACAATAAATTTACTTACATCGTGGACAATCATAAAATAGGCAATCATTCCGCCGATAATCACAGACTTGCCTCCGCCTGTAACCACTTCTACAAGCAAATCCTTCTTGCCTAAAACCTCGTGGGAATAGATTGCCCTCTTAACGGCTTCTGCTTGATGGCGGTATAATGGCGGGACAAAATTAGGGTCATCTATATTCTTGAGGAAGTCTTTAACCTTGAGTTTTTGCATCTCACTCAAGGCAACATCATACCCTTGCCTGCACCATTCAAAAAAATTCTTCTCATGTTCCTTAAAAGCGTATTTCATATTATATAATCTCTACCTCTTTAGTCTTTATCGCTTCACCGCCGAGATTATCCTGCACCCTGCAAGCGATAGTATATTTCCCCGGCTTCTCAAATTCCCTTTCTGCCTTCAAGACAGCCGCATATTTTTTATCTTTCTGCTCCCGCATTAAAGCGTATTCGCTTTCTGCAAATCTTCCTTCTGTAAAATTAAAATCCCACTGACAGTTTATTAAATATCCGTCAATATTGTTACTTCTTGCGCCTATTGCCTCAAACTTATACTTCAGTCCTTCTACTTTCTTATATGAAACATCCATAATTGAAGGCTGCGAAATAAATTTTAACAGAAATTCGCTTTTTGCTGTATCCTGATAATGTTCTAATATCCTCTTTCTAAACAATTGGCTGTTTACTGGTATCAGTTCTATATCTATTGCCAAATTCTTTTTATAGAAATAACTCTCCAAGACCTTTGAGTATTTCTGCAATGACGGCGGGAATACCCACGCTATTACTTTTAACTTCAATCTCATATTCTCCTGATACCGCAGTCTTAAAACATCTTCTGCAAATTTTTTCAATCGTTCTTCTGACAGAGATTCATGCGGTTTAACCGAACCAATTAGAATAGATGTTGAGGCATTCATCACGCCTGTGATTTCACCTTCTCCTGTAAACCGTCTTGCTTCATAACAAGTTAAAATGAAATCTTCAAATTCCTTTTGCCCGATGAACTCAAACTTTTCAATAGGATAAACACCCATATAATACACATGCATATCAGGCAGTTGTTTTATGGTTAATTCTAAAGAGATTTGCTTATCTTTTTTGGGGTTCTCAACATTCACAGAAGCAGTCCTGCCAGAGATTTCTTCGGCGTCTTTTATCAAACGGTTTAGGGTTACCGATGAGGCAACTCTGGAAATATCACAGCCGATAAACTTTCTGTTGAGTTTTTGAGCAACAGCGCAAGTTGTGCCACCACCCATAAAAAAATCCGCAACTACATCGCCCGGATTTGTCGAGGCTTTTATTATTCGCTCAAGTAAAGCCTCTGGTTTTTGAGTAGGATAACCAATTCCTTCTTCTTCTTTATGCATGTTTTGCACTTGAGATTGACGAACATTGCGCACATCTTCCCACATATCATCCAGTAACAACCCCTTGGATTCATCAAGATATTGTTTTAATCTCTTTGTACCTTTACTGGAGATGAATACCTTCCCTTGTTTCTCGAATTCTTCTATTGAATCCTTGGAATAATCACCAAATGTTTGCAGGGCAAATCTTCTTCCGTCAGGATCTTTGTGATGAAAAAACTTGTCAATATAGTCTTGCCGGTAATCGATATATATATTATTGAAAATCGGTTTATTCGAGGATTCCTTACGATAAAACAATATATAATCACAATCTCGTGGGAACAGTTTTGATTTTACTTTCCCACCGGTGGGAGTAGAGCGACGCCATGCTATTTCATTCCTAAAATTTTCATACCCAAAAATCTTATCCATCTCGCACTTTATATAATGGCTTGCGTGCCAGTCGCAATGGACATATATTGAACCTGTATCTTTTAATACTCGCCTCATCTCCCAAAGCCGAGCATTAAGCCAAACAAGATAACTTGGCAAACCATCTTCCCAAATATCATAGAAGGTTCTAACCTCATTATCATCTCCCCATATCTGGTTATAGTTTCTGCCAGAGAAAAACGGCGGGTCAATATAAATCAGGTCTATGCAGTTTGAAGGCAATGCCCTCAATATATGAAGATTATCCCCAAAGAAAACAGCATTGAGCGGGATTTTCTTATGCTTCGGGTCTAAAAAACCGCCTGCATCTGGCGAACCAAAACTGATAATATCTTCAGTGGTATTTGGTTGGAGATAAGGAAGTTTTAAAAAAGGAAATACGCTGTCAAACGCTTTTTCGGAGTCAAAACCCATTGGCGGGTTTGTCTGGTCAGGAAGATTATGGACTCCACGCCTTCCTGCACGGGACTTGATAGAGTCTGCCTTAAAAACAACCTTCTGCTCTGGCAGTTTTTGCTCTTGGCTTTCTTTTTCAAGTTGCGCAAGTTCCTCTACATCCTGCGTAGCCTTTGACCTGCTGTCTTCTTTGTGATTCATCTTAATATCCCCCCGCTTCCAGCCGAGTTGCTGGAGTCTTTCAACCCCATTAGAAAATTTTTTCTAACGGGGTAAATCACCTTCAAACTTGTCCCCCGTATCAAGTACGGGGCAGGCTCTGCAAGTATTAAGCAGGGATCGGTGTCTGTAGCTTCGTTGGTTTTTAGCATGTTACCACCTTTCCGTTTCATCCTAAAAGTCTATCTTTCTCCTTAAAGGCATAAATAAATTAGCACCCAAAGGCTGCTCATCCTTGCCTATCCATGTGAGTTCGAGTTTTTGTTTTTTCTCTGCCATTATTCCCTTTGTTGTTCAGTGTTTATTCTTCCTTTAGGATAATAAACAATTCCATATTCCTCTATTTAGGCAATCCCTTTTTTGAAGACGGCGGAAGGAAGCTCTCGCCGGTGACAACCTTTCTGCCTGTCTTTTCTTCCAGTTCACGCCTTGCCTTTTTGGCAATGCCGCCGCCTTTCTTGCCGGCGACCTTGTTTTCGTCCATGCCGACTGCATTCATAGTCTCTGCTATCTGCCGGGTGGATAGTTCTGCAAGAGCGGTAAATATCAGTTCAGCTTCGCTCATATGGTCTCTCAGGTTTTGCGTTTTCAGTCCCTTCATTTCCTTATGCTTTTTTACGGAGACATCCGCCCATTCCTGATGAATGATATTGGTCAAAATCGCGTATTCATCTTCTTTTTTAATCTCATGCTCTTTCCAGTAATCAGTCAGCTTGTTGCGGGTCTCCTGTCCCATCATCCGCTGCTGGATCCATTTTTCGCTTCTCCCATGCTGTTGCCAGTATTCACGCGCCCGGTCAAGGGAGCGGGCCGGATCGCTCATATCCTGCAAGCGTTCATAACCCACTTTGGCCAGCCACAGCTTGATAGGTTCTGCCTTCGGGCTCGGAACAGATTGTATAAGGCGCAGAAGAGTTTCAGGATTAGCGGCATCAGTAAGATACTTTTTGCCGTCTGCCGCTTCCATTTTCAGTTGGTGACAATTTGTCACCGACTCACTTCCTTCCGCCTTGAGCCTCTCTTTCAGCTTGTTCCAGTATTTCCGAGCAGTCTTGTAATCAGGCTGCTGAATCAGCACCTGAATAATATCCACTACCGAAAAATACCATGTTTCAGATTCCTCATCATATGCTCTGCGGATTTTGTAATCTTCAAATACAGCAAGCGATTTTTCCATAATTGTTCACCCCCTACAAAGTCTAAACTCCAAAAAAAGCATGTTATGGGTGTTCCTATATCCGTAAGACCTTTCAGTGTCCTCAATCAATATCCTCAGCTCCAGCCTCGGCTGCTCATCCTTGCCTATCCATATTAGTTCAAGTTTTTGTTTTTTCTCCCTTCACTATCTCCCCTGCTTTTACGGAGATCCTTTTCATCTCTATCTCTTCAATCGCCGGAAGATCCGATTTCAGTTTCACTCCACCGAAAGTTTTACATTCCTGATCCCACATATCACGATACGCATATACATATTCTATAGCGGAATATTGGTCTATTTCATAATAATATCTGCAAAGCCGTTTGTAGTGTTTAAGCATATTTTTATCAAAACAAAAATCAAGCATCCCATCAAGAGTACATTCAATACGATTTTTATCTTTGCAACCTGAATCAATAATAGCATCAGTTTCTCTATAATAAAGGGTTACAGCTTGCACCGCCAGTTTACAAATATCTTTCGCTAAATTCCTGATTTTTTGATCAGATTTCATACCCCAATCCTTTAAAGAAAAAATTAGTGACAGCGGCCATTATCTCTATTCCATCTATCACAAATTTATGCTCAAGACATACCCCTGATGATAAAGCAATGTATCCCCCCCGCTTCCAGCCGAGTTGCTGAATCTCCCCTCACCCTGACCCTCTCCCCCTTTGGGGCGAGGGAAGTAGTGGGCGTATCTGTCGCTTCGTTTGTTTTGGGCATGATTATTTGAATGCCTCAAAGCCTCTCAGATAATCGTCATAATCTATCGGAGATTCAACGCCAAATTCTGACAATAAGTCTATTGTCTCGCTTATTGAGAGTTCTAACTTTTCAGACAAAGCACTCAATGACAGCTTGCCCTCCCTGTAAAGTTTGAGCATCAGAAATTCCCACCCATAATCTATAAGCTCTCTTGCAACTGCGGACTTATCTTTATGCCCCATTTTGGACAATTCGTTGATTCTCTTTATCTCCCTATCTTTCAATCTTAAACTTATTACCGACATTATTTGCCTCCTTTCAGCCTTTTTGCGGCATCGTCTATTATTTGTTTATTATATCGTCCATACAAAGATAGTTTTTCAAGTTTTGCGAGAGACATTTCCTTGTTAATTAGTCTCTTTTCAGAAGTGTTTATTAAAAAGTGAATTGCCGTCGTAAATTGAACATTCAGTATCTTACATGCCTTTATAGTCGGCAAATCATCCACAGCAAGAGGCAATTCCCTTTTTAATGCGATGGCAATCGCTTCAGCCTCGCCGATATGAATTCTAAAATCCTTACATAGTGTGCCGACAGCCTCTTTATTTGCTGCAGCCACTTCAATTTTACGGTTATCAATAAGAGCAGAAATCAATTTTGCGTCAAGGGTATCTTTGCGGGTGCATTCAACCTTTAGCATCTTGGGAATTATTACTTGAATATCTTCGGAAACAATCCCCAATAGTTCTGTCTTTGCAAGAAGTATCAGCGTAGAAGAATCAAAAACCGTTTTCATGTGTTTACAATATACTACAAGTGTAATCGCTTAATCAATCTGTTTTTTGATGACTGTTTAAATCTGTTGTCTTGACGCATAACTCCTACCGATAAAGCAAGGCATCGCCCCGCTTCCAGCCGAGTTGCATCAGTCTTTCAACCCCATTAGAAAATTTTTTCTAACGGGGTAAATAACCTTCAAACTTGTCCCTGCAAGGAGTAAGCAGGGATCGGTGTCTGTAGCTTCGTTTTATTCTTGGCATAATTATTTAACAACCTCGGTATCAACATTACCTTTCTCTACATGTTTGACAAAACAATCCATCTCATGATAGATTTTTCTATAAATTCTAACTTTTACCAAGGAGATTATATGAAATTGCATGTAATAATTGAACAGGATAAGGCAGGCTATTATGTTGCTGAGGTTCCTGCGCTTCCCGGCTGCCTTTCTCAAGGCAAAACTTACGAACAAGCCCTTGACAATATCAAAGAGGCGGTTGAAGGATGGCTTGAGGTAATGGAATCTAAGAAACAGTTTGACCCTGCCCATCTTGTTGAAGTTGCCGTGTAATGGATAAGAACCTAAAACTCTGCTCAGGCGCTGAAGCAGTCCGAAAATTTCAGAAGGCTGGCTGGACTGCTGTTCGGCAAAAAGGCTCTCATGTAATGATGACAAAAGACGGNNGACGGATAGCATCAAAGACAACCTTGAACTGGGTATCATATTTCTTCTCCATTGCATTCAATTTGCGAGATAATTCTTTATGTGTCATCGCAAATTCACGTAATTTAACGAATGCCCTCATGATGGCTACATTGACATCTATTGCGCGTTCGCTGTTTAGAACTCCCGAAAGCATAGCCACGCCTTGCTCTGTAAAAGCATAAGGCAAATATTTTCTGTGGTGTCCTCTGCCTATCTTTAAGGTCGCATTTTGCGACCTTAAAGAAGTAAATTCTTCGGGAGTCAGTTGAAACATAAAATCCGGAGGGAATCTCTTTATATTTCGCCTGACTTGTTCATTTAATCTTTTTGTGGTCACTTCGTAGAGCTCCGCAAGGTCGCTATCAAGCATAACCCTATGACCTCTTATCAGTAATATTCTTTGAGCAATCGGATCAAGCGGTATAAGTTCCATATTATTATCCCCTTTTTTACCCATCTCTACTCACAAAAAATATTCTGATTGAATTAACTCATACTCCTGCTAATAAAGTCTGTCTGCGTGCTACGTACAGGCAGGCAAAGTATCCCCCGCTTCCAGCCGAGTTGCTGAATCTCCCCTCACCCTGACCCTCTCCCCCTTTGGGGCGAGGGAAGTAGTGGGCGTATCTGTGTCTTTGTTAGTTCTTGGCATAGTTATTTTGTCTGAGCCTCTCTCTATCTCTCAAAAAGTGCCTCTACAAATGCCTCTGGCTCAAATTCTCTTAAATCGTCCACCCCTTCACCAACTCCGATTAATTTTACAGGTATTTTAAGCTCATCAATAATATTGATAACCACACCGCCCTTTGCTGTCCCGTCAAGTTTTGTGAGTGCAATGCCTGTTATACCAACTGCCTCATTAAAGAGTTTTGCCTGTGAGACGGCATTCTGTCCTGTGGTTGCGTCAAGAACCATGAGTATTTCATGGGGGGCGCCCTGAAGCTCTCTCCCCATAATCCTTTTTACCTTTTTCATCTCCTCCATCAGATTTACCTTTGTGTGCAGTCTCCCTGCGGTATCGGCTATAAGAATGTCATATTCCCTCGCCTTTGCAGATTGAACTGCATCGTATATTACTGCCGATGGGTCTGCACCGCTCTGATGTTTTATCACAGTGCATCCGCTCCTCTTTCCCCATATCTCAAGCTGTTCAATTGCAGCAGCCCTGAATGTATCTCCTGCCGCAAGTAATACCTTCTTCCCCTCTTTCATGTATCTGCTTGCAAGTTTTCCAATGGTGGTTGTCTTGCCAGAGCCATTTACACCAACTATCAAGATTACA
>DNJG01000083.1 GCA_003489165.1 Nitrospinota bacterium
CTTACGGTTTATGAAAATATTGAGTATCCCCTTATCATGGTTCAGGATACGGCTGCAGGTGAAAGGGAAAAGAGGGTTATGTCCCTTATAGAGGCTGTTGGAATGGTTGAGCAGAAGGATAAATANNTACAAATCCGAAACTCGTCCTTGCTGATGAGCCGACAGCCAATTTAGACCATAAGACCGCTTATATGGTAATCGGGCTTATGAAAAAGATGAGGGACGAATTCAAGACCACCTTTATATTTTCCACCCATGACCAAAAGATTGTTGGAGAGGCGGAGATTATTTACATGCTTGAGGATGGGGAGCTGAAGGGCAAAGAGGTAAAAGGAGGCAGTTGACAATGGGTAATCTCTTCAAAATAGCTGTCAGGAATCTTCTCCGTTACAAGAGGAGGACATTGCTCACAGCATCTCTTATAACCATAGGCGTTGTCTTCGTTCTTGTATTCGTATCTGTTTCAGCCTCTTTTAAAGGCATGATGATAGGGCAGATAACAGATTCAATGCTTGGGCACATCCAGATTCACAGGGACGGCTATGTTGCATCTATAGAGAACCTCCCGTTGGGGCTGAATTTAAGCCTTGATGATATGAGGCAGGTTGAAGAGATACTCGGCAAACATCCTGAAATAGAAGCCTACTCAATGAGGATAAAATTCGGCGGGGGCATAAGCAACTTTGTGGAAACCACAAACATACGATTGAACGGTGTGCTTCCCGAAAAGGAATTCAGGACAGTCCCCTTGCTCCCCTCAAGGATAGTAAATGGTGAAAAGCATATAAATCAGGGGGAGATAATCATTCCCGAGCTCCTCTCAAAAGGGATGAATATAAACATGGGGGATACTGTTGTTGTGGTTGCAACGAATAAAGACGGCTCGGTCAACGGGAAGCAGTTTAAGGTGGCAGGAATTATTAAGAGCGTTGTAGGTCCTGGCGGGAGAGACGGCTACATACATTTGAATGATGCCGTTGAACTGCTCAGGATGGAAAAGATGGAGATAAGCGAGGTGGCTGTCCGGCTTAAAGATTTCGGCAGCCTCAGGGAAATATACGAAAGACTTGGCATATTGTTTAAAAAGGGGACAGGCATACAGGATAAAGCCATGTTTGAAGTTCACACATGGGAAGACCTCTCGCCATTTTTTAGTATTTCAAAAATGATAGACCTTCTGACATTTTTTATTAAACTTATGCTAATAGCCATTGTCCTTATCAGCATAATGAATGTAATGATTATGGCAGTCTTTGAAAGGGTAAGGGAGATCGGGACTATAGCTGCCATTGGCACGCTCCCGCACAAGATACTCTCCATGTTTATTATAGAAGGATTGTGCCTCGGTGTTACAGGCGTCTTTATTGGAAATATAGCCGGTGCAGCAATCATCTTCATATTGAATTTACTGAAAATAACCTTCACCTTTGGACAGCAGAAGGACCTTCTCCTGTATGCAAGTATAAAACCGAATGATATTTTGGTTATATCCATAACAGTTATAATTGTCTCGGTTATAGCCAGCCTCCAGCCTGCATTTAAGGCGTCAAAGATGGAGCCTATAGAGGCGCTGAGGCATGTATAGGATGATTATTTTGAAATTAGCCGCTATTATTACAGGACTGCTGTTGTCCGCTCCTGTTTATGCAATGGATAATGAATCGCTTTTAAAGCAGGTTGACAGAAATCTGAACCCCGAATCTTATGAATCTTACCGTAAGCTCATCAATATAGAGCCTGACGGCAGAAAAAAAGAATATACGCTCTTTTCGGTTAAGAAAGGGCAGGATAAGACTGTTGCCCTGTTTATTGCTCCAGCCAGCGAAAATGGGAGAAGCACCTTAAGACTTGGAGATAATATGTGGCTTTATATACCAAATGTCGGCAAGCCTATTCGTATAACCAGCCTCCAGTCGGTTGTCGGAGGGGTTTTTAATAATGCTGATATCCTCCAGCTTGACTATGCGGCAGAATATAATGTGGAGAAGATTGAGGAGAGCGGTAATGAATACCTCCTTCATCTTAAGGCAAAGACCAAAGCTGTTGCCTATGACAAACTTAGACTGTGGGCTGACAGTACGAGGAAGCTTCCGACGAAAATTGAATGTCTCACAGAGACAGATATGCTGATAAAGACGCTCTATTTTAAAGAAGTTAAGGATTTTGGAGGAGGGATAGTGAGGCCGTCGGTTATTGAAACGGATAGCCCATTATACAAGGATTACAAATCCGTAATGATATATGCAAAGATTAAAAAGAGGGAATTCAAGGACGAGGTCTTCACCCTTACCTTCATGCCTAATATGGAGTCGTTGAGATGACGGGAAGCAGAAGGTTAGAAGTTGAGAAGTTGGAAAAATAGAATGGTGAGATATATTACTATTTTCTTAACCGCTTGTCTTCCAATCTTCTTTATAGCGCCCTATGTTGTTATCCCTTCTTATGCAGAAGAATATTCCTTTGACCTCTCTGAAATAGAAAAAAAGCCGTATCATCTTGGCGGACACATGGAGCTTAAACCGTATATTTTTATGTCCGATAAGGATGCCCGCCTTTATAAGCTCAGGTATTATAATCGTAACGAAGGAGATATAATTGATGAATACCATGCAGAACTCCAGCTTGAGGGCGGTATTGAAAAGGGTATAACGAGGCTTTTTGTAAGGACAAATACAGACTATAATAAATCCCATATTGAAGAATCTCAAAGGATTGCCATTTATGAAGGGTATATTTCCCTGAAGCCTTCTTCATCCGTCACTATTGATATTGGCAAAAAGACATTCAAATGGGGTAAGGGTTACGCATGGAATCCTGCGGCTTTTATAGACAGGCCCAAAAACCCCGATGACCCTGAGCTTAGTCTTGAGGGTTTTATTGCTGCATCGGGAGATTATATAAAGAGTTTTGACGGTCAATTGAAGACCGTATCCTTTACCCCTGTTTTAATCCCGGTCTATGAGCAGATAAATGATAGCTTCGGCGAGATTAACAGGCTCAATCTCGCAGGCAGGCTTTATCTTTTGCTTTATGATACAGATATTGATTTCAATATTCTTACAGGAGGCAGCAAGACTCCAAGATACGGAATGGATTTCTCAAGGAACATTGCCACTAATTTTGAAACTCATGGCGAATTTGCATTTATTGATAATTTTAAAAAGAGGATTGTTGACAGAGACGGCGGGTTCTCTGAATCGGAATATGATGCCGTGAGCTACCTGATAGGAATAAGGTATCTGACTGAGAAGGATACTACATATATTGCCGAATATTATCAAAACGAAGCAGACTTTACTTCAGGAGAGATGAGGGATTATTTTTTGTTCATAGACAAGGGCTATAATTCATATATATCATCGGGAAGCGATGCCATTTTAAAAAGGGCGTCAAGTATAACTGAAGGAAGCTATGGCAGGATTAACCCCATGAAGGATTATCTCTACCTGCGAATAAGCCAGAAAGAGCCTTTTGATATACTTTATTTTACACCGTCAATAACAGGGCTTTTAAATATAACCGACAGGAGTTATTCTCTCATCCCTGAATTTTTATACACTGCTGTAACAAATCTTGAACTGAGGCTAAGGGCAGCGATTGCCTCAGGAGAGCGGCTAAGCGAATATGGAGAAAAGCCAAGCGACTACAGGATAGAATTCAGGGCAAGATATTATTTTTAACTAAGTGTAAATAATTGAAAGGTTATATAGGACATATTTCTATCCAAACTTAGAACAATTTTTGTTAGTATAATATCATGACTGAAAAGAAAGGTATTTCCATGTTTAAAACATACAGGGACAAGTTTGAAAGACTGAAATCAGGTTTATCAAAGACCCGCAGCGGATTTTTATCAGGACTAAATAATATAATCGGCAGGGGTAAGATAGATGAGGATTTTTTTGAAGGGCTGGAGGAATTATTAATTACCGCCGATGTGGGTGTTCATTCCGCTTCAAGGATAATTTCAGGTCTAAGGGAGGATGTAAAAAAGAATAAACTTAAAGAAATAGGAGATGTGGAGAAGTGCCTAAAGGAGAGGATACTTAAGATTATTAACCATAACACCCCCGCCCCCCCTTTAATAAAGGGGGGTGAAGGGGGGATTTCTCCTTTTGTAATCTTGATAGTTGGTGTAAA
>DNJG01000158.1 GCA_003489165.1 Nitrospinota bacterium
TGTGGCAATAGAGGCATCTCATGTGGCACTAATGAGGGATGACTGGTCTCAGGTGCCTCATGCAATCATGGTTGGAAGAAATACCTACAAAATAATCAGGCAGGGGATAGCACTCTCAATAACATGGGACATTATAACCATGGGACTTGCCTCAGTGGGTATTTTAAGCCCTGTCATGGCGGCAGCCCTTGAGGAGCTTCCGACAATAGCAGTTGCCGCCAATGCCTCAAGACTATTGATAAATACAAAACTCAAAGTCTTGCCATTTGTGTAGATTTGAAGCAGCTATTAAGTTATTTCCTTTTTAATCCGATAAATCTATTTAAAGATTATGAAAGACGCTCTTCTAAAACTATTAATACAGGTCATTTCAGGACAGACGGGTCTTAATATAAGGGAACAGGACAGGGATAAATTTATTGAGACTGTTTCTGGAAGGATAAAATCTCTCAAGCTTTCATCACCTGATGAATATTATCAGTTTTTAAAGGAAGATAATAAGAGTAAGGCTGAATGGCAGGAGATTACTAATTGCCTGACCACTGGCGAGACATACTTTTTCCGTGACAGAGGGCAGTTTTCACTGCTCAAGTTTTCCATCCTTCCTGAATTGATTGAACTGCGTAAGGACAAAAGGGCATTAAGAATCTGGAGTGCAGGATGCTCAACAGGTGAGGAGGCTTATTCCATTGCAATCCTTGTGAATGAATTGATTAAAAATCCCCCCATCCCCCCTTTAGTAAAGGGGGGCGAGGGAGGATTGGAAGACTGGAATATTCAAATAATTGGGACAGATATTAATGAAGATGCTCTCAAAAAAGCGAGACACGGTTATTATAGGGATTGGTCATTTCGTATGGTAAGCGAAGATATAAAAAAGCAATGGTTTCGTAAGGCTAAGGAAGGGTGGAGGCTTAATAAAGATATTATTGAAATGGTTAAGTTTGAATCTGTTGATTTAATCAACGATGATTATACTGACTATAAATCATTGCTCCACGATATGGACATTATTCTATGCAGGAATGTCTTTATATATTTTATACCGGAAGTGGTTTCCAGAGTTATATTGAAGTTAAATGAAACACTTAATGATGGCGGTTATCTTATGACAGGACATGCAGAACTCCCCCAGCAAGCTATTGCCAATCTGAGACCGAAGGTATTTCCAGAGTCAGTGGTGTATAAGAAAAGTTCGGAGTTAGGAGTTAGGAGTGAGGAGTTGAAATCCAGAAGTCAGAGGTTAGAAGTTAGAAGCCAGAAGTTGGAAGCCAAAATACCTCAAACCCCCTCTCCCCTTGTGGGAGAGGGCGGGGGTGAGGGGGATATATCTGAGGCAAAGGAGCTATATAATAAAGGTAATTATACATTGACAATTGAGAAATTAGGACATATCTTATTAACAAATCCTGAACACTTTGAGACTCACTGTCTCATAGGTCAGACCTATGCGAATATAGGTGAATATGAGAAAGCAGAGGCCCATTTAAAAAAGGCAATAGAGATTGATAAGTTTAATGCTGAACCTTACTATCTCCTTGCACAGATTTCCCGTGAAAATGGGAGGCTTGAAGATGAAGAGGAGATGTTAAAGAAGGTGATATATCTCAATCCTTCTCATATCCCTGCATATCTTGAGATGGGCATTATATATGAAGGGAAGGGAGATAGAGATAGGGCATTTAAGATGAGGAATACAGCATTGAATCTACTTAAGTCATTGCCATCAGATGCCCGTATAGAGCCATACACTGAACTTACAGCAGAGGAATTAATAAGGCATGTTCAGGAAATGATAAAATAAACTATGACTGGAGGTGTAAATATGCCTGCAATTAAGCACCTTCTCATCTTTACACTCAATAACCACCGCTTTGCTGTTGATTCCCTATCTGTCAGAGAGATAATCCGGCTCCCTGCCCTTACCCCACTTGAAGAAGCCCCTCCTTATATCTCAGGTGTTTTCAATCTTAGGGGGAAGATTGTCCCTGTGATGGATTTGAATATCAGATTTGGACATGGACAGAAGCCTTATCGTATAAATGACAGCATAATTATCCTTGAGGTTGAAGATGCATTTATAGGGATTATTGTAAATGATGTCCATGATGTAATAGAGGTGCCTGAATCTGACATTGAACCTGCACCATCCTATGGAAGAGAAGATACTATCCATCCACATTTCATAGAAGGTGAAGTTAAGGCTGGAGAGGATATCATTATGCTCCTCAACCATAAAATGATTATAAGTGCGGAATTCGGATTGCGGAATGCGGAATTAGAAACCTTACCGATTGAGTATTTCGCACCCCGCACTCCTCATTCTGCATTTGAAGGGTTTTCTCCTGAAGATATGACAATCTTCCACCAGAGGGCAATAAGCCTGATGCAGCCTCCTGAGAGTCTTGCCCCTGCCGGTCAAATACCCCTATCAGTTGTCAGTTTAAATAATGAATACTATGGCGTAAGCCTTGATACAGTTAAGGAGTTTTCGGAAATAAAGGATATAACCCCTGTCCCCTGCACACCTCCGCATATAGTTGGAGATATGAACCTTCGCGGGGATATACTTACACTCGTGGATATCAGAGGGATGCTGAACCTTTCAAGTGCGGAACTCGGAATGCGGAATGCGGAATTAAAACTAAACAATCTTACTCCGCAATCCGCAATCCACATTTCGCATTTAAAAAAGGTGATTGTTGTCCATATAGACAACCTTGTTGTGGGTATAACAGTGGACGATGTTCTTGAGGTGATAAATATAAGCCCTTCAGAGTTCAGACCTGTCCCCGCGGCAGTCAGCGATATAAACCATGAGTATATAAAAGGAGAGTTTCCGTATAATGAAAAGATGCTGAGCATCCTTGACTTAAGAAAGATACTCACAAATAAAGAATTTGTTGTGGATGAAAAAGAGTAGCAATTTTGGATTTAAAAATCCAAAATCGGCAATCCAAAATCTAAAATTAAAGAAAGGAGGTTCAATATGAAAATAAAATTGTGCTTAATATTTCTGTTCTTCTTGTTTTTTATTCCTATAAGTGTCTTTGCTAAAACCACAATCAAGGTCGGTTATCTGCCGATTCTTGACCATCTGACACTTGTGGTATCGCATGAAAGGGATAATGAAAAATTTAAAGAGGTAAATGTTGAGCTTAAGATGTTTAAAAGATGGGATGACATGGCTGGAGCATTGAATGCAGGCGTCATAGATGCAGGATTTATCCTATCTACAGTTGCAATGGATATGTTCAATACAGGCTCGGATATAAAGACAGTTTTGCTTGCCCACAGAAACGGCTCTGCAATAACTGTAAAAAAGGATTCTGATATTCATTCTGCCACAGGGTTAAAAGATAAAAAGGTTGCAATTCCCCACAGAAAGGCAACCCATGTTGCCCTTCTGGATAAATACCTGCGTAAGGAGGGGCTTTCATTAAAAAATGTTGATGCTACTGTTGTTGACCCTCCGTATATGGAAGAGTCCATGAAGCTCGGCAGGATAGATGCCTTCATAGTAGCAGAGCCTTTTGGTGCAAAGGCTCATCTTCATGGAGTCGGGAGGGTGCTTGTCCTGACAAAGGATATTATTGATAATCATGTAGAGTGCATTGTTGTTGTCAGAAATCAGTTTTTAAAACAGAATATATCTGCTGTGCAGGAATGGGTTGAGAGCCTGATTCGTTCAGGAAAGTTCATTGAAAAGGATAAGCGTGAAACCAAGTTAAACAGTGTCTCTGCAATTGCAAAAAAATATATGGGGCATGATGAAGAGGTTGTCAGGGAGGGATTGAAGAATCCAACTGATAGAATCCTATTTGATAACCTCAATCCTGAAATATCGGATTTTCAGAAGATAGCTGATATTGCTGTTCAGGCAGGGATTATTGAAAAGGTGGATTTAGAAGGTTTTATTGACAGCAGATTTTATAAAAA
>DNJG01000130.1 GCA_003489165.1 Nitrospinota bacterium
AAACACTACATTTGAAATAATGCCCGTAAAAGAGGTAGATGGCTTCAAAATAGGCAAAAAATCTCCAGGCAGGACAACTACTTTATTAATGGGGAAATTTAGGGAGGCAGTAAAACAAAACTTGCTTGTTTGAATAACATAGTCATTTATAGTCTTTCATATATCCTACATAATTTTCAGCGTATTGAATTATTTTGTCCTTTTCCTCTTTTGTAAGCTCTCTCTTTGGCTTTGCAGGACTGCCTACTGCCAGCCAGCCTGATGGGATTACAGATTTCTCTGTTACAAGAGAGCCTGCTGCTACAATGGAAAACTCTTGAACCTCTGCACCGTCTAAAATTATTGCCCCCATGCCGATAAGACACCTTGACCTTATCCTGCACCCATGCAAAGTAACACCATGTCCTATTGTAACCTCATCTTCTAAAAAGAGTGGATAGGTCTTATTTGTTACATGGAGGAGACTTCCATCCTGAATATTTGTCCTTTTGCCGATTCTTATATAATTTACATCCCCCCTTACAACTGCATTGAACCAAACACTGGAGTATTCCCCGATTTCAACATCTCCTATAATCTGGGCACTCTCCTCTATAAATACAGTCTCATGAATCTTTGGAAGAATTCCTTTAAATGGCTTTATCATATTTCCTTTTGTAACATTATTTTTTACATCCATCAATAAAAATTTGATAAGTGGTATAATAAAAATGTGAGAAAAAAAATAGGCATTTACATTCATTTCCCTTTTTGCATTAAGAAATGCGGCTACTGTGACTTTAATTCGTACAGCAATATGGAGGGGATTATTAATGAATATGTGGAGGCGGTTAAAAAGGAGATTTCTTTAATTAGCTGTCAGCCTTCAGCCTTAAGCCTTCAGCCCTATGAAATTATATCAATCTTCTTTGGCGGTGGAACACCGACAATGCTTGAATCAGGGCAACTGGTAGGGACACTAAATTTTTGTAAAGAATCTTTTAATTTGAAGCCCAATGCAGAGATTACAATTGAGGCAAACCCTGAGACATTAACTATAGATAAACTAAAAGCATTAAAAAAAGGGGGGTTTAATAGGATAAGTATAGGGGTTCAGTCATTTAATGATAAACTTTTGAAAAAACTCGGAAGGGTGCACGACTCAAAAAAGGCATATCAAGGGATTTTATCGGCCAGAGATGCGGGTTTTAAAAATATTTCTATAGATTTAATGTTTGGTATACCTGATGAGACAATAGGTGATTGGGAATCTGATATTAAAACTGCTATTGAATTAAATCCAGAACATATCTCTACATATAATCTGACAATAGAAAAGGGGACACAGTTCTGGAGTAAAACGCAGGCTAAAGCCTGCGGCTACCAATTACCTGATGAGGATAAACAGCTTGAGATGTATGAGAGAGGAATAGAATTTCTGACGATGGCAGGTTATGGGCATTATGAAATATCAAATTTTGCTAAACATAGCAAGAAGTGTTTGCACAATCAGATTTATTGGCGGAATGAAGAATATCTTGGCATTGGTGCGGGTGCATATTCTTATATAGATAGAGAGAGGAGATGGAATATAAAAAGTCCAGTGGAGTATATGGGTAAGATTAAGGAGCACGGGGCAAGGGGCGAGGGGCGAGGAGCAGTGGCAGGCAGTGAAAGACTTGAGATGAAAGGTGTAATGGGAGAGACAATTATGATGGGTCTAAGGATGCTTAAGGGTATAAATCTACAGAATTTTAAAAAACGCTTCGGAGTAGAGATACAATCAACCTTTTCAGATGTAATATCCCGGCTTTTAAGTAATAATCTTATAATCTTTGACAATGGAAATCTCAAATTAACCCATAAGGGGCTACTATTTTATAATGATGTATCTATAGAATTTTTGTCTTAAGGTTTAACTTTTTTTCAGGTTTTAAAACGATGGCACTCAAAGGCGGGAGGGTAATGTTTAAAGAGCAGGGTTTCCCCTGCCATGAAACCTGATCTGACCATCTTCCCCCTTCATTACCAAGATTGCTGCCGTAATAAATATCAGAATCGCTATTCAGTATCTCTTTATAAAAACAGTGTGAGGGAACACCGATTTTATAGTTAAATCTGGGGGTAGGTGTAAAATTGAAAACGAATACGAGGTGATTATCAGAGTCTTTACCCTTTCTTATAAATGATACAATGCTCCTCTCCCAGTCGTGGAAATCAATCCACTCAAAACCTGTATATTCAAAATCTACCTCCCACATGGCAGGCTCTGTTTTATAAATTTGATTTAAGTCTTTTATAAATCTCTGCAATTTTGTATGCGGTTCATATTGGAGGAGATGCCAGTCAAGGCTCTGGTTATGATTCCACTCATGCCATTGTCCTATGTCTCCACCCATGAATAATAGCTTCTTGCCCGGCTGGGCATACATATAGCCGAGGAGGAGTCTTAAATTGGCGAACTTCTGCCAAAAATCTCCAGGCATTTTGCTCAAAAGTGAAGCCTTCCCATGAACTACCTCATCATGGGAGAGGACAAGCACAAAATTTTCATGAAATGCGTATAGCATTGCAAATGTGAGATTATTGTGGTGATATTTTCTGAAAATAGGGTCTTTGGTTATATACTCAAGGATATCGTGCATCCACCCCATATTCCATTTGAATGTAAATCCAAGACCACCAAGATATGTGGGGCGTGAGACGCCTCCCCATGATGTGGACTCCTCGGCAATAGTCATGATTCCCGGAAACTCCGCATGAATAACCTCATTCATCTTTTTTAAAAAATCTATCGCCTCAAGATTTTCCCTTCCGCCATAGGTATTCGGAACCCATTCGCCATGCCTTTTGCTGTAATCAAGATAGAGCATGGATGCCACTGCATCCACCCTAAGACCGTCTAAATGATATTTTCTGCACCAGAAGAGGACATTTGACGTCAGAAAATTTCTCACCTCATGGCGACCGTAATTAAAAATGAGTGTCCCCCAGTCGGGATGCTCTCCTTTTCTTGGGTCTTCATGCTCATAGAGGGAAGTCCCGTCAAATTGAATCAGGCTGTGTCCATCTCTGGGAAAATGGGCAGGCACCCAGTCAACAATAACCCCGATATTGTTCTGATGACAGTAATCTACAAAATACATGAAATCTTCGGGTGTGCCGAATCTGCTTGTGGGGGCAAAATATCCTGTTACCTGATAGCCCCACGATGCATCAAATGGATGCTCCATAACCGGCATAAGCTCGATATGCGTATATCCCATATCTTTTACATAGTCAATCAGGAGATGGGCAATCTCTCTGTATGTCAGAAATCTATTACCTTCCTCAGTCTTTCTTGCCCATGAGCCTAAATGCAATTCATAAATGGATAGAGGCTTGTCGAGCGGAGTGGTTTTATCGCGGTTTTCTACCCACTCACTATCATTCCATTTATATTTATTTATATCCCAGACGACAGATGCAGTTTTTGGCCTTGCCTCAGAATAGAAGGCATAGGGGTCAGACTTTATAAGAAGGTGGTTATGATGAGTCTTTATTTCAAATTTATAATTCTCACCTTCCTTTAAATCAGGTATAAAAAGCTCCCATATACCAGAGTTTCCTAATATCCTCATGGGATGCCTTCTTCCATCCCATTTATTGAAATCCCCGATTACACTAACCCTCTTTGCATTTGGAGCCCAGACTGCAAAATGAACACCCTTAGTGTCATTCAAATCCATTAAATGGGTGCCGAGTTTTTCATAAATCTGGAGGTGATTCCCTTCATTAAATAAGTGTCTGTCAAGGTCGCTGATTATTGGAAGGAATGAATAGGGGTCTTGAAGTTTTATAAAATTTCCGTCATGAATTTTTATCAAGAAATAATAATTAAAGATTTCCCTATCTTTTATAAATGTCTCATAAAATCCATCTTTGTGAATGAGGTTAAGCGAATAAACATTTTTCTCATTATTAAAATCAACTGCTGATACTTCAACTGCCTCAGGCAGAAATGCCCTGATGCTAACCCCTTTTTCACCATTTACATGGACATGATGTGTGCCAAGCACATTAAAAGGGTCGTGATGGTCTGCATTGACAATCTTATTTATCTCTTTTTGTTCAACTGTAGTTTTCATTTAATCAAATTACGCATATTGTTTTTTACCTATTAAGACAATATATTTTATCACTTCTTCTCTCGTTTTAGGATTAAGAAAGCTGTAGCTTATTCTTGATATTGGGAAATAGGGAAATCTACCAAGAACTACCATCTCATTTTTATAATCCTGTGGCAACTGATTATATTCATTTTCATCAGTAATAACAAACCTTTCTTTTGGAGAATTGATAAATTGTAACATGGAATCTTTAGAGCCTATTTCATTTAATTTTTTACCTGTATAAAATACAAGCGATTGAAATAGGCGGGTTTTATAAAAACCAAATTCAAACTCTTTGCCGCTGACCTTCTTTATTGCCTCGGATATAGGTTTTGCAGGTTTGTATGTGTCAAGGATTGGCTGAATACTTACTGATATGAAAAGCTGGATTACCATAATGAGCAGAACCATCCCTACCTTTGTCAGTAAGAAGTTTTTATAGATGCCTGATATTAGAACCATGAGGGTAGAAATAATTGCCCCGGAGATAAGTAAAATTGTGAATATACTTAATAATTCCTTAAAAAAGAAAAAACCTGATACAAAAATCAGAATTAAGAATGGGCTGGAAAATAGAGAGAATATATATTCAATAAGACAGTCAATAATCGACAGTCGGCAGTTTTCTTTAATAGAGTCAATATATATCCCCACGCCTAAAGAGGCTGCTGGAAGTATTACAGACAGATAATTTGGAAGACTGTATTTGGATAGGGAGAAAAATATAAGTGGAATACAGAACCAGAGGAGTAGAAATAAATTTGTGTCCTTTCCTTCAACTGCCCCCTTTTCTTTCAGCCAGCGATATTGCTGATAAAACCATAATATCCACCATGGAAAGAAATACCAGAAAAATGTATGTGCTAAGAAAAAATGTCCGCCGGGATTCGGCTCATATACCCCTTTAACAAGGAACTTTTTAAAATTCTCATGGATGATATTCTTTTCAAGGAACCCAAAGCCATACCTATGTGTCATGTAGATATACCACGGTGTGATTAATGCTATAAGCAGAAGCAAACCTTGAAAGGGTTTTAGTTTTTTGAAAGTACTCCACTCTCTTTTAAGGAGTATAAATGTAAGTATTATTGAAAGAGGGAATATTATCCCGATTGGTCCCTTGGTAAGTGTTGCACCAGCCATTCCAATATAAACATATAGAAACCCTTTAATGGAATGCTGCCCTTTGTAAATGTAGTTATAGAATCCATAAATTGAAAGCATGATGAAAAATGTGAGTGTTATATCCATCCTTGCATCTCTCATCATACTGTAAAAACCTGCATTGCCACAGAGGACAAGACATGCCCATAATCCTGTATCAGAAGACCTTATATTTTTTCCGAAGATGTAGGTGAGGGATAAAACACCTAATGCCGCCATAAATGATGGAAGTCTTACCGCCCATTCATTTATACCAAAAATTGCGTAAGATATTTGAAGAAGCCAGTATTGAAATGGCGGTTTTGAAAATTCAGTTTCAAAATTATAATAGGTGCTGAAATAGTCCCCCGATACAAACGCCTCCCTTGCTACCTCTGCATAAATTGCCTCATCAATTTCAAGCAGAGGAGACGAGCCGAGTTTTATGAGGAAGGAGAGAATAAATAAGGAAATAAGAATCCTTAGAAGCGATGCCGAAGAAAGAGAAAAAAGGAGGTTAAATATTTTCAGGAGAGAAGGTTGTTTCATGATTTCTCAACAATCTATAAAAGCGTATCATCTTCACGACAGGCGTATTGAGAATTATATTATCTTATTTCTGTGTTTTTTTCAATATATCCCACAGACTTGTCCTGAACTCGTTTCAGAATTAAGTTACTCTCTTTTTTCCCTCACTCCGTTGTAGTTTTAGTTGGCTTACGGAAGAAAGAGTCTTATTATTATTCAAACTATATCTCAGATTTGTCAGGGGAAATCCAGTCCCATCTGAGCGTATGATGCCCTTCTATGTCTTTTAGTTTGATTCACATGACTGCTTGTGTGTCCTGTGTGCAGATAACATCTGTTTTTTTTGAGGGGATTAAGTAATTTTTTGCTTTGGTAATTGCGGTAGAGTCCTGATTCCATGAGTTGGACTTGTGCGGTCTTTTTAGGGGCAGAGAAACAGGAGAACAACCCAATAAGGAAAAAGAAGAATAAAATGGAGGATATTTTATTTGCCTTCATAATAATTACTTCCGTATAAATAGATTTCAATATTCACTTGATTTGAGAATTGTATTGGCATCTGATGAAAAAATGGGATAGGAAAAAATCGGCAGGAGTTTCTTGATGATAAGTTAGGACTTCCTAACTTACTGGATAAAAACAGGGCTCCCCACAGTTCCTTTTATAGGTACTGAATAATAATTTAGAGACTTGCGGTAATTTTTTATCAGCAATAAAAGGGCATTCTTTTCTATAATAGATGCCTTCGGTGTAATCTCAAGTGTCAGGTCTATGGGACTATTCTCAAAAGGACTTAAAATATTAACAACCCCCTGAAGCCTTGCAGATAATTCCTTCCCCTCCACCCATAATCCACTTAGCTTTAATTTGCAGTCATCTATTTTAGCAGTAATGCCGAACTTTTCTACCATATCAAATGGCATTATTATCCCTTGAACCCTTAATCTGCTTATATCTATATCTTTCCCATCTGCCTTTATAAATCCCCCAATACACTTCCCATGAGCGATTGTTGTCTGCCCGTGTCCACTGATAACTCCACTATAAAAACCGATAGAATTAAGATATGGAATATCTTTTAAGCGGACATTTTCTGCAACCGTATTTAGGGTAATGCCATTAGTCTTAATCAACACCTCTTCACTAATATGCCCATCTCCAACATCTCCATAAATATTTATCCGTATATTTCCTAAAAAGAGGCTTGAGGGCAGCAATCTCCCATGCATATTATCAATATAAAAAAGTGGGTTCTCATCTCCTGCATAAATAGCTTTCATCTTCTTCATTTCAAAACCGAGAGGAAATGCCTTTTGAAAACCCTCTATTGAAAAGACAAACCCTGTCCTTTCATTTAATTCACTCTCTAACCACGACTCTATGAGGCTGTTTGGAAAGACAAAGAAAAGGGCAATTAAAGAGAGAAAGAATGCTGTGAAGAGAATAGATGCAACTATGAAAAACTTCTTTAAGACATACCACATAATTTGGTTCAGGGCATGGTGCGGGATTTACTCATAACTGCTACACTAATATCAACATCTAAAAGGTCAGGATTGTCAAAACGGCTTTTCATTGAAAACCCCTTTATAAGAAGCAGGATTTTGTTGTTTTCAATTTTGTAGAGAAAATTGATTAGTTGATTAAGGTCTATTCCGTCTATCTTTACATTTATACCTCTTTCCAGATAACCTTTTATTACCTTCTCTTCAAGCGGCTTGAGCATTATCATCTTTTCCTTAATCCCTGTCTCTATCCCTATCTCTTCCAATATCGCAATAGGGGAATCCATACCTCTCGGAGAGAGTGCCCTCCTCTCAATATAATCAAATAAGTGTTTTTCTCTTAAATATTCTTCTTTGAGTTTTGCAAAATTTGACACCTCCCTTTTCTTTGCAAGGATTAACTTCTCCAAACCTCTATGTTTTTTTAACATGATATTTCCGCTCAACAAAAGCACAATCACAAAAGAAATCCCTCCAAGAAGGATAAATAACCTTTTCCTATCAAATTCTGCGATATATCTTTTGGATGTCATTTTCATTTCTTTAGTGTAATAGAAAGACTAAAAGCTGCCCCCCCTCCTGCCATTGTCTTCAGGTCTGTCAGCAGAATATCCTTAAAATAGTTTCCTTTAATTAATCTCTCTTTCAAAATATTTGCACTTTCAAAAGAATCTGTCTCACCCCTGACCGTTATTCTACCTTCAGCCATATTAGCCTCATTAAATTTTACACTGAAATTACTGTTATTCTCGCCTGCCTTAGACAATTCTTTCATTATTTCAAGGACACTGATTCCGCCTGAAGTAATCTCCAAATCCCCTTTTAATTTATTTACTTTTGCCTCAAGCTGATATAATTCATCTACCACCTTGGTCTCGCCGGTAAATAATTCAATATATGCCTCTTTTAAGGCACCCTTGGCTGCCATAAGTTCATTTGAGAGAGTTTTATATTTTAGGTAAATATTCCCAAACAAAAGTCCTGCTATAATAAGAACGAGCATTCCTGTAAATTTCAGGCTCTTCTTAACC
>DNJG01000126.1 GCA_003489165.1 Nitrospinota bacterium
GAATCCCACCCTGATGAGGCAATTGAATTTACTGCTGAAAATATATCCTCCTCTTTAATCTTTTTATTTATTATATCCCTCATCCTCTGTGTCCCTGCCTCTATTGTAATAGTAAAGCCTGTCTTTCTCACCCTGCTGATCTCCTTTAATAACTCCTGATTAAGTGTGTCGGGACGGAGAGAAGGTAAGGAGATAGATATCTTATCCTTTTCAAATTTATTCATAATTGCCTTTGCAAGAGGGGTAATATTGCAATAGTCTCCGGAACTCAAACTGCCGAGAGAAATCTCTTCATATCCTGTATTTTTAAGAGTTTCCTGTAATATCTCTTCAACTTTTTGAGGCGTTCTCTCCCTCAATGGGCGGTAAATAATGCCTGCCTGACAGAACCTGCAGCCATGTGTGCAGCCCCTGTCTATCTCTACAGATACCCTGTCATGTATGAGCGATGTATATGGGACAATCTGAGATGCAGGATATGGAGAAGAATTCAGGTCATAGATTGTCCTCTTTTTTACTGAGTTATACCCCTCCTTTAAGCCGACTATCTTCTCAATAGTATTATCATCTTTATATGACACAGAGAAAAGGGAGGGGACATAAATACCTTCAATATCTGATAGATTATTTAATATCTCGGCACGGCATAAATTTTTCTTTTTTAAGTCCTGATATTTATCAATAAGCTCTGAAATTGCCTCTTCCCCATCCCCAATGACAAAGAGGTCGAAAAAATCTGATAATGGCTCAGGGTTAAACACACATGGTCCGCCACCGATGACAAGAGGAGTGTCATCCTTTCTATCTGCCTGTCTTAAAGGTACCCCCCCCAATCTTAAAATATTTAATATGTTCGTATAGCTGAGTTCGTATTGGAGTGTGAATCCCAGCATATCAAACTGATTTAAAGGGATAGAGGACTCAAGGCTTGCGAGGGGGAGATTGTTTTTGATCAAGAGTTCTTCATAATCAGTATCAGGTGCAAATACCCTCTCAGCTACAGCATCATCTCTTAAATTGATAATATGGTAGAGTATTTTTAATCCCAGATGTGACATCCCCATTTCATAAAGGTCGGGGAAGATAAGGGCAATCTTTGTTTTTACCTTTGATAAATCTTTATGAACGGAGTTTATCTCTTTCCCAATATATCGGGATGGTTTTTGAACTTTTTTAATTAAATCTTTGTAGTCCATAACTTATTGAAAATTATATCAGGTGGTGTTAGTATGAGTCAAACTTTGACTTTTGTTGCACAGGGAATAAATAATCTTTGCCATAAATTTATCTGTAATAAGTTATGAGTTATGAGTTAAGAGGCAGAAGTCAGAAGCCAGAGGACAGAGGACAGAAAATAAAAGTCTGTCTTCTGTCTTTTGTTTTCTGTATTCTGTATTCAGCCTTCAGTTTTGCTTACTCTATCAATTCCCATAAAATAGACATAGACATTGATATAACAGCCCATAGATTAACTGCAACAGACATGCTTACAATTAAATCCTATCATGCCGACAGTATAAGTCTGTTATTAAATGAATCTGTAAAAATTGCAGAATTACGGCTCAACGGGAATATAACAAAATTTGAAGGGGGGCTTAAGGAGAATCCCTTTTTAAAAAAGGTTTACGAGGTTGATATTAAAATGCCTGAGAATCCCCCATCATCCCCCTTTGAAAAAGGGGGGCAGGGGGGGCTTATTACCTTAGAAATAAAATATGCCATTACCTTTGATAAAAAACCTGAGAAGCCAAAATTCTCAAGAGAATTTATATCTGATGAAACTGTCGGGTATATAGGCGAAGAGGGGATTTTTCTTTCACCTTCTGCACTCTGGTATCCTGTAGTGGAAGGGGGCAAAGACTTCGCTTATAAAATAAATATCACATCCGAGAAGGGTTATGAATATATCACTGCTGGTGACAGAATTAGGAGAGAAGAAAAGGGAGATAAAATTACAACCTCTTTTCAATTCTTAAACCCTTCAGAGGAGATATTCCTTGTAGGGGGTAAGTATATAATCTCAGAGAGCAATTATAATGATATAAAGATATATACATACTTTTCCCCCAAAGACGAAGATTTATCAGACGGATATATTGAATCAGTTAAAAATTATCTAAAACTCTATGAGGGATTACTTGGTAAATATCCATTCGGTCAATTCAGTGTAGTCTCAAATTTCCTTCCGACAGGCTACGGCTTCCCGACATTTACACTTCTTGGTCAGGAGATACTCCGCCTCCCCTTTATAAAAGATACATCACTGGGGCATGAGGTTCTTCATAACTGGTGGGGAAACTCTGTCTATGTAGATTATGAATCAGGAAACTGGTGTGAAGGGCTTACGACATATTTGGCAGACCATTATTATAAAGAAATGAAGGGCGAGGGGATTAATTACAGGAAGGAGATGCTGAGGGGTTACAATAGCTATATAAATGAAGGGAATGATTTTCCACTTAGTGATTTCAAGAGCAGAACAGAGACATTCACAAGGGCTATTGGATATAATAAATCTGTTTTTGTATTTCACATGTTAAGGATAGAGTTAGGGGATGAAAAATTCTTTTCTGCCTTAAAAGAGATTATAAAGAGGCAGTCCTTTAAAGTAACCTCATGGATAGACCTTCAAAAAATCTTTGAAGAGGTAAATGGAGAGCCTCTCGGCTGGTTCTTTAAACAATGGATAGAAGTTCCAGGCGCCCCATTTTTAAATCTAAAAAATGCTGCATATAAAAAAAAAGGAGAAGGCTATATTACATCCTTTAAATTAGTTCAGGATGGGAAGCCTTATTTACTCAATGTCTCTATAGAAATTACCACAGAAAAAGGAAAGGCAAAAAAAATAATCAGAATAAAGGACAAAGAAGAATCTATAGAGATAAGAACTGCCGACAGACCTTTAAGCCTCTCCATAGACCCTCATGCAGATATTTTCAGACTCCTCCATAAACAAGAGACGCCTCCCACGATAAGCAGGGTGATGGGGGATAAAAATAAAATAATTGTCCTGCCTACAGGCGGAGATAAAGAACTCATTGATACCTACAAAGATATTTCAGGTGCTTTCTTACCCCCAACCCCCCCATTTTTTGAAGGGGGGGATAAAGGAGGGATGAAAAATGATGTGGATTTGACAATGGAAGATATTAAAAATAATGCCCTATTCATATTTGGGGGTTTAAATGAGAATAAATTATTAGAAAGACTACTTGATAAATTGCCAGATGGAACATTAATAGAAAAGAACAAGGTTACTATTAACAACAAAAGTTATCAGGGGGAAGGATATTTCACTGTCTTGACTATTCCAAACAAATTCAACCCTGACAAAGCCATAATGATAATCATAGGCTTTGACCCGAACAGCATAAGAATAACTGGCTCAAAACTAATTCACTATGGCAAATACAGCTACCTCGCTTTCAAGGATGGTAAAAATATTGATAAAGGTATATGGGAGACAAAGGATAGCCCATTGATTGTGAATTTAGAAAAAGACTAAAGTGTCGTAGTTAGTTATTTAAGGTATGAGTAGTGGTTTCTCGGTATTCATTGGAATTCCTTTTTTAATGCTCTTCCCATGAGATTTACTACTGCATCCTTTGGGCTTTTCCCTTCATAAAGTATAGCATAGACCTCATTTATTATCGGGAGTTCAACTTTATGTTTTTTCCCTAATTCATAGGCTGATTTTGTTGTCTTTACCCCTTCAGCTACCATCCTCATATCTCTTAATATCTCATCTAATTTTATGCCCTGACCAAGTTTAATTCCTACACTCCTGTTTCTGCTCAAATCCCCTGTGCATGTGAGGACTAAATCCCCTATTCCGGAGAGGCCTGTAAATGTTACAGGGTCAGCCCCCATGGCAGTACCAAGTCTTACCATCTCTGTCAGTCCCCTTGTTATCAAGGCTGCCCTTGCACTATTTCCAAATTCAAGCCCATCTGATGCACCGGCCGCAATTGCAATCACATTTTTTATTGCCCCTCCTATTTCAACTCCTATTATATCTGTATGTGTATATATACGAAAATATGTTGTATTAAAAAGGGTTTGAATATATTCGGCAATGCCTCTATCCTTTGCAGCAATTGTTGCAGCCGTAGGAAGTTTATTAATAACCTCTTTTGCAAATGTAGGCCCTGATAGATAGGCAGTACTATTATAAATCTCTTTTGATAATATCTCCTCAAATATTTGAGAAGGTAATTTTAAGGTGTCATTCTCAATTCCTTTTGTTACGCTTACAATAATTACATCCTTTGGGATGTATTCCTTTAAAGAATTTAGGACGCTTCTTAATACATGGGAAGGGGAGGCGATAATAAAAATCCTCACACCCTCTGAAGCCTCTTTCATGGAAACGGAGGGTAAAATATTTTCTGATAATTTTACTTCGGGGAGAAAGAAGGTATTCTCTCTCTTTTCTTTTATGATTTTGCAGAGGTCGGATTCATATACCCACAGATTTACTTTGACTCCCTTCTCTCCTAAAAGGTTTGCAAGAGCTGTTCCCCACGCCCCTCCGCCAATTACTGCTACTATTGTGTTTTTCATAACTTTTGAAACTATAACAGAAATATAATTATGAGGCAAGGGCAAGAAGGAAAATTTAGGNNTTTAGGGAGAATTGTATTGACTGATAAAGTGAAAAGTAATATATTACTAATAGAAGAGAGAAAAAAGGTATTGCAGCGATAAGAAATTACTTTCCCCTAAAACTGCAGTTGTTCTTTCCTGAAAAAAGTTCTTGACAAAAAAAGTAGTTTGTTATAAATTGATTTTTTGTCGGTTGATTTGATCTTTGAAAACTAAATAGGATGCTTAATCGATTTTACGGGTCAACTAATTTAAGGATTACGATCCTTTGAAGAAGTAACAGGTTACCATTTAAATGGTAAATTAGATTTTAAAGTGGAGAGTTTGATCCTGGCTCAGAACGAACGCTGGCGGCGTG
>DNJG01000026.1 GCA_003489165.1 Nitrospinota bacterium
AAAGATTGTTGGTGCAGATACTGCCAAACAGCTTAAAGACATAGGTCTTAAAGTTTATAAAAAGGCAAGGGAGATGGCTGAAAAAAAGGGGGTAATAATTGCCGATACAAAAATGGAATTTGGTTTATATGAAAATGGAATTATTATAATTGATGAGCTTCTTACACCTGATTCCTCGAGATTCTGGTCAATAAAAGATTATCAGGCAGGCAAGGGGCAGGACAGTTTTGACAAACAGATTGTGAGGGATTATCTCCTTACCCTTGATTGGGATAAAAAACCCCCCGGACCAAGGCTTCCTGATAAAATTGTGAAAAAGACAGCAGAAAGATATGAAGAGATACTGAAAATTCTAACAAAATAAACCTGACCTGAATTACTTTAGGTTGGTCTGCTGTCCTCAAATGACTTTAGGATGCCATTTAGAATGTCAGCAGGTTTTGGAGGGCAGCCGTGAATATAAACATCTACAGGAATAATTTTACCGATTCCTCCAAGGGATGCGTAACTTTCTCCAAATATACCGCCGTTATATCCACAGTCCCCGACTGCAATAACGAACTTTGGATTTGGTGTTGCATTGTATGTTCTGCGAAGGGCTGTCTCCATGTTTATAGAAACGGGTCCTGTAACAAGGAGCATGTCCGCAAATCTTGGAGATGCTGTAAAGTGGATACCAAATCTCTCGCAATTATATATAGGATTATTCAGTGCATGAATTTCAAGCTCACAGCCATTACATGAGCCTGCATCCACTTCTCTTATTGTAAGGCTCCTTCTGAAATAGCGTTTAATAGCCTCTTCCAGTTTTACACCTATAGCCTCTACCTCAGCCTCTTCTGCAGGAGGGAGAGACTCAGTAACAATACCTGTTCTAAATATCTGATGAAGAATTCTTAACATAGATTAAGGATTAAAGATTGAATATTGCAGATTGAATATTAAGAATAAATAAATCCTTTGTCAATTTTCAATCGTCAATCTTCAATTGTTACAAGTCATGCCCCGAATATGATTGATTAAAACTTTTATTACAAAGCGGGAAATCAGGGACAATATTCCCATGGATTGCCTCCTCAAGTGCAATCCAGTTTACACTTGATGGATCTCTCACCATACACCTGTTAATCTCGCCTTTTGGCCCTGACTGAACCCAATAGACAATCTCGCCTCTCCACCCCTCTACAACTGCAAAACCAGACTTATCAGGTGATGGAGGAGTAAAAGTTTCTGTGATTTTACCTTCTGGAAGACTGTTCAATATCTCAATGATTAATCTAATAGAATCTCTTATCTCATCAGTCCTTACCCACAGCCTTGCATGGACATCCCCTGAATTCAAAACTGTCATCTTCGGAATTATACGGTCATAAGGTGAAAATGGGTTTTGGATTCGGCAGTCCATGTTTTGTCCACTTGCCCTTGCTGTAAATCCGACAACACATAATTCCTTTGCCTTTCCATCGGTAAGCACACCGGCATCTCTTAATCTGTCATCAAGTGAAGAGTTTTCATCGTAGATGATAACGAGCCTTTCAAATTCATTTGTAAGCCAGTTCATCTCTGATAAAATCTCCTCTTTGTTCTTATCGCTTATATCAATAGCCACACCACCGGGTATAACTTTATCCATCATAAATCTATGGCCAAAGAGTTTGTAATTTGTGCGAAGGAGCCTCTCTTTAAGGATTGTAAGCTGATACAGCATAAATGCAAATGCCGCATCATTACAGATTGCCCCTATATCTCCGAGATGGTTTGCAATCCTCTCCCTTTCAAGCATCAATGCCCTCAGCCACAATGCCCTTTCAGGTGGATTGCATTCTGTCATTGATTCAACTGTCCGACAATAACATAAGGCATGGGCAACAGTAGTATCTCCTGATACCCTCCCTGCAAGCTTTGCCCCTTCATCCCACGGGAGGGATTCAAATCTTTTTTCTATGCCTTTGTGAACATAACCAAGCTTTTCCTCAAGATTGATTACATCCTCACCAACTGCCTGAAATCTGAAATGCCCCGGCTCAATAATCCCTGCATGGACAGGTCCCACAGGTATCTCATAGACACCTTCACCTTCAGCCCTTATCCACTGGTATTCACCTTTTACTCTTGAGATGGATTTTGAGGCATCAAAGGACTTTCTAAGGGGATATACATCCTCCTGCCAGTCCTCATGCTTTATCCATGGCCGTGAATCTGGATGCCCCAGAGGTATAACACCCATAAGACTTCTCATCTGTCTTTCAAAACGATAGGCAGGGACAAACTTCTTCGTAAGACTTGGGAATGTCGGGTCTTCAAGAGGTGTGTATGTTTTTAGAATCAGATATTCTGAATCTTTTGCATAACAGACATAAATGCCGAATCCTTTGCCAAAGGAAGTCTCATCAGTTGCCCATTCTGCAACAAGCCTCGCCCCTGCCGTCTTCATTGGCTTTGCAGCTTCTGTAAACCGTTCTCTGGGGATTTGATAGAGAGGTACAGTGGCAGGATACTGGCTTTCATCCTTTCTCGCCTCATTTCCAAATAAAGAAATTATATTGTTCTTCATATAAGGAAATTATAAACCACAGAGGCACAGAGACACAGAGGTATCAGAATCTTTTTAAAATATTTATATTTTTCTCCGTGCCTCAGTGTCTCCGTGGTTAAGATTATGTTTTTGTTTATTAGAGTAATCATATTTTCACTTCAACAACTCCACTGCTGTATGAAACCACTCCGCTAAAAAACTCGGCATATATAATCCTATAATAAGAACCAATGCCATATGAAGAATGACGGGTATATGGGCTGCTTTTAATGGATGCTGGTTTGCAGGGATTATGCCTGCAACCATTGGTTGAACCCTTCTGAAAAGGGCTGCAAATGCAACTCCAAGCCCTATCAGGAGCAAAGGGGTTAAGAGCGGTGCATCCTTCATTGTTGCGGTAAGAATTAAAAATTCGCTTACAAAAACCCCGAATGGAGGCATGCCTACAATTGCCATAACTCCAAACATCAATCCCCACCCGACAAGGGGATTTCCCCTGAGAAGACCTTTTATCTTATCCATCTCCTGTGTCCTGTGCATCTGGGATGCATGTCCTGCTGTAAAAAATATTGATGACTTTGTCAGGCTATGGACAAGCATGTGCAAAAGTGCGCCAAAGGTGGCTATCTGTCCGCCAAGACCGAATGCAAATGTTGCTATGCCCATATGCTCTATGGATGAATATGCAAACATCCGTTTTATATCCTTCTGCCTCAGGAGTGAAAATGCAGCGACCAAAATAGATAGAAGCCCAAACCCCATCATTATATAACCTGCCTGATGAGTGCCGGTGGCACCATCTACAAGGACCTTACATCTTACCAATGCGTAGAGTGCAATATTAAGCAGAAGACCTGAAAGGACTGCTGATATCGGTGTGGGTCCTTCGCTATGTGCGTCTGGAAGCCAGTTGTGAAGAGGGGCAAGACCAACCTTTGTGCCATATCCGACCATCAGAAATACAAAGGCAAGTGAAAGGACAGTCGGCTCAAGCTTATCACTTACCTGACTTAAGTTTGTCCATAGGAGTGCCTCACCGCCCTCGCCTAAAACTTTTTCTGCAGCAAAATAAAGAAGTACTGTTCCAAATAGCGCCAGGGCAATTCCTACACCGCAGAGGATAAAATATTTCCATGCAGCCTCAATAGCAGTCGGTGTGCGATAGAGTGAGACAAGTAAGACTGTAGACAGAGTGGCAAGTTCCATTGCTATCCATAAGACACCAACATTGTTTGTCAGGAGCGCCAGAAGCATGGCAAAGATGAAGAGTTGAAACATGGCATGATAGAATCTCATACCCCAATGACCAACGCGTCCGTGTTCCCTTTCCCATCTCATATATCTCCTGCTAAAGACAGCCGTTGTCATAGAGACAAATGATGTAAGGACGGCCAGATAAACATTAAAGGCATCAACGAAGAAAAATTTTCCACCTGCAACCATTGGCCCATTCATATAGACTTCTATAGCCAGTCCGATCCCTGCAATAAAAGTTGCTGCAGAACCAAGAATATTTATTTCATGTGCAAATTTTCTGTCCCCGACAAAGGCGAGGACAACCGCTGCAATGAATGATACGCTAAGTAAGATTAAAAGTGTCAATCTTCCTCCTTCAATTGTGTCATCTGTTCTACATCCAGACTGTCAAAGGTTGTGCGAATCTGAAAGAAAAATATCCCAAAGATAAATGCAGCTATTAAAATATCCAGTGCCACTCCAAGCTCTACAACCAGAGGCATACCATAGGTTGCACTTGTAGCGGCAAAGAATAGTCCATTCTCTAATGCCAGGAATCCTATTATTTGTGTAACAGCATGTCTTCTTGTAATCATCATCAAAAGACCGAGCATGACAGTAGCAAGTGCAACTGCAAGGGTAGAACGGGTTACCAGTGTTGAAAGCTCACGAATAGGTGCGGTCAAATAGTATGAAAATATCACAAGTGCGATGCCAATCAGCATAGTGGTGGGGACATTTACAAGCTGTTCCACCTCTTTATGGATATGCAGCTGCCTCATAAGGAAGTGCAGAATATATGGTATTAGAACTACTTTTAATGTAAGTGTTAAAATAGACGAGATATACAGGTGATGTGCACCTGACACATACCCTACTATTGCTGTGCTTACAGAGAGAAAGAGCCCCTGCCATGCAAATAAATGGAGAAGTCCATACATCCTTCTCTGGACAAGGAGTCCAAAGGATGTAAGGAGTATAAGCGCAGCCATTATACTATTTACCTGTGCCGCAAGGTTTATAGACATGAATGAAAATTACTCCAATATAAAGTATGAAAGCATCCCAAGGGTAGATAATAAAAATGCACTTCCTAAAAACTCAGGGACACGAAAGATCCTCATCTTTGCAAGACCTGTCTCTATCAATATAAGCCCAATGCCCAAAAATCCCATTTTAAGTATCAGGAAGATGATACCGGCTGATATATTAATTAAATTTACCGATGTTGATATCCCCCACGGGAAAAATGATGCTATACCGATTGTTGTAAAAAGGAAAAGTTTGATCATCCCTGCCCATTCAATAAGGGCAAGGTGTCTGCCTGAATACTCTAATATCATTGCCTCATGTATCATAGTTAATTCAAGGTGTGTAGCAGGATTATCCACAGGAATCCTCCCTGTTTCTGCAATAGAAATCAATACGAATGCCAATAGTGCAAATGCCATTGAAGGCCTTAAGATAAACTCTTTATGGATAAGCACATCTGCCATATTGGAGAGGGATGTGGTCTGACTGATCAATGATACTGTAAAAATTGCCATAAGCATCGCAGGTTCGGCAAGTGAGCCTATCATCATCTCACGGCTTGAACCCATGCCGCCAAAAGCTGTGCCAATGTCCATTCCCGCCAACGCAGTAAAAAACCTTACTATAGCAAATAGAGCTGCTATTGCAATAACATCGGCTACTGTTGCAAAAGGAAGGTTTAAAAAGATAATTGGTATAATCCCCCCCGCAAGAACAGTAACTCCGAAAACAAGATATGGCGTAAAACGGAAAATCCATGATGCATTTTCAGCCAATATAACATCTTTATGAAAGAGTTTTAAGATGTCCCTGTAAGGCTGAAACAGTCCGGCAGATGTGCGTCCCTGAAACCAGCACTTTAACATCCTTACCCATCCGACAAATAAAGGGGCAAATAAAAGGACAATGACAATCTGGATTGCTTCTATTATGAACGGATAGAATTCTATCATCTTGCAAATATCAGTAATATTATAATGGTTATAAATGAGTAAATCAGATAAATATGTATATATCCCTGCTGTAGCCTTCCAAACTTTCGTGATATCCAATAACTTGATTCACTTATCGGTTTATATATCCATCCCCAGAAACGATCCCTTATGCGAAGTCGATAGTATAGCCTGTTCGGGAAAGAGGGATGTCTTGTAGAGATGCTTAATCTTACCTGTTCCCTGATATTAAAGAGAAAACCAAATATCTTTCTGATAGGCATGGAAAATGATGTAGCATTATATTGCATTCTATGAGTAATCTTTTCAAAGCCGCAATCCCACAATGGCATCCTATGTATAGCAGTTTTTCGGCTGTGAAGTAAGATATATACCAATATGACAACAACTATAATCCATAAGAAGACAATAGCACCCGAATAAGATGCCCGCTCGTGTGCAACAGGTGTAAGCCATAACCAACCAAATGCCCCGGCTGTAGTTGCAATCTTTCCACCTACGAGTTCATCTGATATTTTATCCATCCATTCAATTACCATGGTCGGCAAGATTCCGAGTATAAGACACATAAGGGCAGGCAGTATCATACCGAGCCTCATTGGCCAGTTCACTTCTAATCCCATCTTTTGTAAGGGAGGATGATGGTGTCCCCGCCAGTGTCCTAAAAATGTTATTCCAAATGCCTTTACAAAGCATGCGGCTACAAGTGCGGCAGTTAATGCAAGGAGG
>DNJG01000139.1 GCA_003489165.1 Nitrospinota bacterium
CTTCAGAATTATAGAAGGAGCAAGGCACGATTAGGATGCTAACTGTCCGACCACTGTTACAGAAATCATTTAGTTTCCAATAATTATGAATCCACTTATTGATAAGTATAATAGACGAATTAAATATATTCGTATATCTGTTACAGACAGGTGTGACCTGAAATGTCTCTACTGCAAACCTAAGGACAGCGACAGCCACTCAAGGCGAAGGGCGATACTTAGATTTGAGGAGATTACACGAATTGTAAGATGTTTTGCAGATTTGGGTGTAGGTCGTGTAAGGATAACAGGTGGTGAACCTCTGGTCCGAAAGGATGTGGTATCGCTGATAGGTCAGTTATCCAATATTGAGGGGATAGAAGACCTTGCTATGACAACAAACGCTACACTCCTCTCTAAATATGCCATTGAGTTAAAGAATGCAGGATTGAAGAGGGTAAATATCAGTCTTGATACATTAGAACCTGAAACCTTTAAAATAATATGCGGAGGAGGAGAACTAAAAGATGTATTAAAAGGTATCAGAAAGGCAGTAAATGTTGGTCTAACCCCGGTTAATATCAATACTGTTGTAATGAAGGGATTGAACGATGATGAGATTGTTGATATTGTAAATTTTGCCATAGAAAACAGTGCAAATATAAGATTCATAGAGTGTATGCCTGTGCGTCATACTGTAAATTTAAGCAAAGAAAGGTTTATTCCGGCAAAGGAGATAAAATCTCTGGTTGAAAGTCATTTTGAATTAGAACCTGCAAAGTCATCAGGAGGCGGTACTGCTTCATACTTCACTATAAAATCCGCAATATACAATCCGCAATCCACAATCAAAATCGGTTTTATTTCACCTGTTACGCAGCATTTCTGCGAATCCTGTAACAGGGTAAGACTGACAGCAGAAGGAATATTAAGGTTGTGTCTGGGCTATAAAGATGGAATAGATTTAAGAGGCTATATTCGTTCTGGAATTAGTGATGAGTCTCTAAAAGAGATTTTTATAAAAGCTATTCAGGATAAACCACAGGGGCATCAGTTCTCAAATGACAAATGTATCCCTATTGAACAATCCATGTCATTGATTGGAGGATAATATTGAATAAAACATAAAAAAGCATAAAAAAGTTGTTGCATTGATTTTAAATAATAATTATAATTACATCCCTGTCTCAAGGAAAGATGTAACTTATGGAATGAGATGCTTGTATTTGAGGAGGTGCAGGAATCTCTTGCTATAAATTGCTTTCCTTCTGCTTTTTAAGATTTTTACAAAAAACCCCCTCCTCAGAAGATATTTCATAGTGGGCAAGATAAATCTTAATTTCTATACTATTGTGTTAGGCATTACCCTCTTGATAATGCTTATTAACCTGCCATTCGGCTATATCAGATCAAAATCTACTAACCTTTCCCGCAAAAAGGGGAGATGCATTTATATACCTATACTGATAAGCATAGCATTAAGAAAAATTTTGTTTTTGAATTATAATGTTATTCCTTTCATGGTTGCGGGGACAATTGCAGGGCAGTTTTTTGGCGGGAAAATAAAAAAGATAAAAACTTGATTAACCAAGGATTCTGGCAGTTGATTTTTTTTCTTGCAATTAAATTTTGTTTGTTATATAAATGACACCTATTTTTTACCCCGCACATAACCTGCTACGAAGATACTCTTCGCAGAGGGTTATATGCGGGGTGAGGGGTAATTCTTGAAGGTTCTATTTTCTTCATGGAATGACGAGATAATTGACAATAGAGGCGTTGACCCAGCCAACTGGAAGGACGCCCCTATTTTAAAACTGCCTGCCGAGTTTGATAAGGGAAACAATATAACTGCATTTATGGGATGGAGCGGGATAATCCTGCTTAAAGACATTATCAATATTGTTGATATGTGCACCCGCTTCATAGAAAAGGTTCAGTATGAATCATGCGGAAAGTGTTATTCAGGACGCATAGGGACGGCTGTAATGCAGAAATTATTAAGAAAAATCGCCAGCGGAGAAGGGGAAGAAAAAGACCTTACACAGCTGTCAGCCCTCGCTGATAATATATCAAATACATCAAAATGTTCCATCGGTCAGACAAGCCCGATTCCAATACTACATGCCTTAAAATATTTTAGAGACGATTTTGTAACGGCGGTAAAAAATAAAAAACCTGTCAGCAATAGTAATAGATATGAGTCAAAATGGACAGCCCCATGTTATGCCGCATGTCCTACCGGAATGGATATACCCTCCTATATTGAATTTATTAAGGAATGGAGACCTCTGGAGTCCTTGAAGAGAATCAGAGAGGCGAGCCCGATGGCGGCATCACTCGGCAGGGCATGTTTTCATCCATGCGAGAATAACTGCAGAAGGGAGAATGTAGAGAGGGCTATTTCTATCTGTAAATTAAAGAGATTTGCATGGGATTATGAAGACCTTCATTCTATATCAAAGCCTGTAAATGAGAACAAACATATTAAGGAAGACAAAGTGGCAGTTTTTGGAGCGGGTCCGGCTGGGCTGTCTGCTGCATATTACTTAGCGATGATGGGGTACAGGGTGACTGTATTTGAATCACTCCCTGTTCCCGGAGGTATGGTAGGTGTAGGAATCCCTCAATACAGGGTGCCTAAAGAGGTTCTTCAGAGGGAGGCAGATTTTATTAGAGATATGGGGGCTGAGATAAAATATAACACCCCTGTCGGGAAAGATATAACAATTCCAAAATTAAAGGAGCAGGGGTATAAGGCATTTTTCATATCCACAGGTGCCCATCTTTCAAAAAAAATGGGGGCTGAGGGTGAGGATGCAGGCTATGATGGTTTTGTAAGAGGTATTGACTACTTAAGAGACTGCGTAATTACTAAATGTTATGAAGTGAGGGGTAAGAGGATAATTGTTGTCGGCGGCGGTAATGTTGCAATGGACTGCTGCAGGACACCTGTCCGAAATGGTGCAAAAGAGGTGACTGTTGTTTATAGGAGGACAAAAAAGGAACTCCCTGCTGATCCGCATGAGGTTCATGAATCAGAGGTTGAGGGTGTAAAATATATATTTCTTGCAGCGCCAAAGAGGATTGTTGCGGAGAATGGAAAAGTTAAAGGACTTGAATGTCTAAAGATGGAATTGGGGGAGCCCGATGCCAGTGGCAGGAGAAAACCTGTTGAGGTAAAGGGTTCTGAGTTTATTGTCCCTGCAGATATAATAATTCAGGCTATAGGACAGGACTGCGACCTCTCAATATTAAACGGTGTTGAAGGGGTAAAACTTACAAAGTGGCAGACGATTGTTGCAGACCCTGATACTATGCAAACAGATGTTCCATATATATTCACAGGCGGTGATGTCTTTAATGGTCCGCTTACAATAGTTGATGCTGCTGGAAATGCAAGAAGGGCGGCGGAGAGTATTGACCAGTATTTAAGTAATAGTCCTGTTTCTCTTTCAATTGACCAGAAGCTTGATAAGGTTATAAAAAAGCTTGGTGCATATAATAAGGATGAAAAGGTAGGGAAAAAGGCAGGATGGGAGAGGGTCCCCATGCCTACAATTGAAATGGACAGGAGATTGGGCAGCTTTGATGAGGTGGAGACAGGATATACATTACAGCAGGCGATTGAGGAGGCATCACGGTGCATGAGGTGTTATCAGATTGGGATGGTGGCACTGGAAAAAACAGTATGAAATTTAACCACAGAGACACAGAGGTCCCAGAAAAATATAAATTATTTAAAGATTTTAACCTCAGTGTCTCCGTGCCTCAGTGGTTTATTTAATATGGAAAAAGTAACTTTAACAATTGATGGGAAGAAGATAGTGGCGGATAGCAAGAAGACTGTCCTTGAAGCTGCTGCTGAGAATGGCATTTATATACCAACCATGTGTTATCTGAAGAAGCTTAATCCGATAGGCTCATGCAGGGTTTGTCTTGTGGATGTAGAAGGGGCTGATGACCCTATGACTTCCTGCCAGCTTCCTGTCATGGAAGGGATGGTTGTTTCAACAAAGTCTGACAGGGTGATAGAACTCCGCCAGTTGATGGTGAAGCTTATACTTGTAAACCACCCTGTTGACTGCACAGTCTGTGAGAGGAGCGGTGAGTGCAGGCTTCAGGATATAACCTATGAGTTTGGAATATCAAGGCAGGATTTAAAAGCAGAGCCTGTTGAGAGACAGAAGAGATATGACTGGAAACTTATAAGATATAATCCATATCTATGTGTGCTCTGTGAAAGGTGTATCATGGTATGCCATGAGGTTCAGGGGGTCTCTGCATATAAGATTAAAAACAACGGCTTCAGGTCTGTTATAGATACAGTTGATGAAAAACCCCTTGACTGCGATTTCTGCGGTCAGTGTATAGCTGTATGTCCTGTAGGTGCAATGAGCAGCGGCATTGTGCTTCAGGCAAGAAGCTGGGAGTTGAAGAAGGTAAAGAGTGTATGCTCGTACTGCGGTGTGGGCTGCTCAATAAATCTTGATGTAAAAAAGGGAAAGATTTACAGGGTAACATCTGATGATAATATAGGTATAAATAACGGGAATCTTTGTGCCATGGGGAGATTTGGCTATCAGTTTATAGATACGGAAGATAGAATCAAAACGCCACTTATCAGAAAAGGGGAGAGGCTTGTGCCTGCTTCATGGGATGAGGCACTTAAATTAGTTGGTGATAAGTTTAAGGAGATTAAAAATAGCCACGGTGGGGAGACAATTGCAGGTATAGGCTCTGAAAGGGCTGCAAATGAAGATAATTACCTTTTCCAGAAATTTTTTAGGACAGTCCTCGGCTCTCATAATATTGATAATTCTCTCAATATGGAAAACAGCTCTTTTGGTTCAGGATTATTTGAGAAATTTGATTTACCACTTATTAACTCTACTGAATATATAAATAAAGCGGATGTTATATTCACTGTAGGTGCTGATGCCTGTGAAGAAAATCCCGTCCTCGGAAACATAATAAGAATGGCAATGAGGGATAAGGAGTCGCGTCTTATTGTTGCAGGCAGCAGGGATGTCGGATTCAGACCGCCTCCGAATTTCAGAATGGTGTATAAATACGGCTCAGAGATACTGCTTATAAATGGAATTATAAAGGCAATAGTTGGAAGTCAGGAGTCAGGAGTCGGGAGTCAGAAGTCAGAGGGGATTAAAGAATTTTTAGATTTTTTAAAAAATGTCAATTTAAAAGATATATCTTCAAGGACTGGAGTTTCAGAAGATTTAATCAGGACTATTGCATCAAATTTAAGCAAGGCAAAATCACCTGTGATATTGTGTGGTAGAGAAATCTATACACATCCGAGGGGTGTGGAGATTATTTATGCACTCCAGAACCTGTCAAATATTATAAATGGAAATATTATCCTCTACAGGGAGCATTGTAATTCACAGGGGGTTAATGATATGGGTGTCCTCCCTGATATGTATCCCGGCTACAAAAAGGTATCGGATACGGAGGCAAAGGAAAATTTTGAAAAAATGTGGGGGGTGACACTCCCTGTAAAGAGTAAGGTGACTACAACCAATATAATAGATGATGCAATTGACGGCAGGGTAAGGGCATTGTATGTGATGGGAGAAGATATTGTCCATCGTTCACATAATGGCGGTCATGCGAGGGAGGCTTTGGAGAAGATAGATTTTATTGTGGTTCAGGATATGTTTTTGAGTGAGACTGCCCTATTTGCAGATGTAGTCCTTCCGAGTGCAAGTTTTTCAGAGAGGGAAGGGACATTTACAAATATGGAGGGGAGGGTTCAGAAGCTCAACAAGGCAATTGAGCCGATAGGGGAGTCAAGGGCAGACTGGGAAATAATAAAAGAGCTTGCAAATAAAATGGGCGGGAGTTTTAAATATTCATTTGCTGAAGATATATTCAAAGAAATAACCGCAGCAGTCCCGGCGTATGGAGGGATTATATATTCAAGCATAAAAAATAATGGTAAGGTGGTAAATTATCAGGCGCAATTCAGGAAAAAGTTTAGGGTTGTCCAACAGAGGGATGTTGAAAGCATAGGTGACAGTGATATGCCGTTTATACTCTTGAGTGGTAATACATTTTTTCATCTCGGGGCGTTATCAAGGAAGTCTGTTGCAATGAATATGCTTACGCCTGAGTGCATGGTAGAGATAAATCCTTCAGATGCGGAAAATTTAAAAATAAATGATAAAGATGCTGTTACAGTAAAGTCAAAGAACGGGAGTATTACAATTAAAACTAAGGTTACAAATAAATCACCACAGGGTGTTGTTTTTATCCCTGTAAATTTTGAAAATGCACCTGTAAATGCCCTTACAAATAAAAAGGACGCAGTAATGAGGGTAAAAATTACAAAGGCAGAGCAATGAACAAAAACCTAATGAAACCACAGAGACACAGAGGTACTGAGAAAAATATAAATATTTTAAAAAAGCTTTTTAATGGCTCTGTGTCTCCGTGCCTCTGTGGTAAATTTTTTATAATTTCCTATATATGAGTGAATATATTCCGGTATTAATGATGCTTTTATTGGCGGCAGGGACAGCCGTAGGGATACTTACTGCAACCACATTGATTGGTCCTAAGAAAGTTTTTGCAGATAAGATGGAGCCATTTGAGTGCGGTGAGCATCCCATAGTATCACCAAAGCTGAGATTCTCTGTTAAATTCTATCTTGTGGCAATATTTTTTGTAATATTTGATATTGAGGTGGTATTTTTATATCCGTGGGCAGTCCTATTTAAAGACCTCGGGTTGTTCGGCTTTGTTGAGATGATGATATTTATAGCGATACTTGCTGTTGGACTGATATATGTATGGAAGAGGGGGGCACTGGAATGGGAATAATAAACAGTCAGCAGTCGGCAGTTGGCAGTCTTCAGTCTGGAGAGGAACAGATTCTTGGGAGCAGTGTGCTTCTTACGAAACTGGATGCCATTGTTGGCTGGGGAAGAAAATATTCATTTTTTCTTTACCCTTTTGTTACTGCATGCTGCGGGATGGAGTTTATGTCCTTAGCAGGGCCAAGGTATGACTTAGATAGGTTCGGTGCAGCACTGCCAAGATTTTCTCCGAGACAGGCAGACCTCCTTTTTGTGGTTGGAACCATAAGTCATAAACAGGCTCCAATACTGGTAAAGGTTTATAATCAGATGACAGAGCCAAAGTGGGTGTTCTCATTTGGTGTATGTGCAACCTCCGGCGGTTTTTATGATAACTATGCTACAGTTCAGGGTATTGATACTCTTATACCCGTAGATGTTTATGTCCCCGGATGTCCACCGAGGCCTGAGATGGTAATAGATGGGTTATTAAAATTACAGCAGAAGGTTGCAAAAGAAAAATGGTCTGATTGGCCAAGAGGAGAAGCACCTGTTACTAAAAACAAATAACAAATGACTAATTACTAATGACTGCTATGGAGAGTATTACTTTAAAAAAACTAAAAGAAAAGTTTCCTGATTCAATAGTAGATACACATTCCTTCCGTGGGGATGAGACTGCAACTGTAAAGAAGGAAAAAATCATAGAGATATGCAAATTCTTAAGAGATGACAATGAACTTCTTTATAATTTTATGATGGATCTCACAGCGGTAGATTATTATGGAAGGGAGCCCAGATTTGAAGTTGTTTATCACTTTTACTCACTAAAATATAACAGGCGGGTGAGGCTAAAGGTGCCTGTCCCTGAATCTGACTGTACCGTTGACTCAATTATCTCTGTGTGGATTGGTGCGGACTGGTTTGAAAGAGAGGCTTACGATTTATACGGAATAATTTTTAATGGGCATCCAAATTTAAAGCGGATATTGCTATATGAAGGTTTTGAAGGACATCCATTGAGAAAAGATTATCCTGTGAGGGGAAGACAGCCTTTGATAGGACCGAAGAACTAACTTATGACTGATTTAGCAAAAAATTTACATACAGAACACATGGTTATAAACATGGGTCCGTCCCATCCTGTGACCCATGGGACTGTCAAGTTTCTTGTAACCCTTGATGGAGAGACCATTGTTGATTTTTATGTTGAAATCGGGTATCTCCACAGGGGATTTGAGAAGATGTGTGAGAACAGTACATGGGAGCAGGTATTTCCATACACAGACAGACTAAACTATTTATCCCCCATAATTAATAATGTAGGTTATGCCCTTGCTGTAGAAAAACTTATTGGCATAGATACACCTGAGAGGTGTAAGTATATTAGAGTTATTACCAGCGAACTCTCCCGTATGGCAGACCACTATACGAATATTGCAGCAAGCGCTTTAGAGCTTGGTGCCCTTACTGCATTCCTGTATTTTGTAGAAGCAAGGGAACTTGTATGGGATTTACTGGAAAGTTTCTGCGGTGCAAGACTTACATCTAATTATATAAGGATTGGCGGACTTAAAAATGACCTCCCTGATGGATTTAAGGAAGATACAAAAGAGGTATTTAAAAGATGTCGTGAATTATGGGTAGATGTAGATAAACTCCTTACAAAGAACAGGATATTCCTTGACAGGATGAGGGATATAGGTATTATGCCGCCTGATGAGGCTATAGCATGGGGCTTTACAGGTCCCTGTTTAAGGGCAAGCGGGGTTCCATACGATGTAAGAAAGGCACAGCCATATCTTGTTTATGACAAGATGAATTTTGAAATTCCAATCGGTGAGACTGGAGACAATTTTGACAGGTATCTTGTGAGGATGGAAGAACTGAATCAGAGCATGAGGATTGTAGAACAGGCGTTAGAAGAACTCCCCTCCGGACCGATTAATGTTGATATTCCTGAATACAGATGGCAGTCAAAGGATGATATTTATACAAAAATTGAGTCTCTTATATTTCACTTTAAGACAGTGACAGGGGGTATAAGAGTGCCACCGGGTGAGGTTTACTTTCCTGTAGAGGGTGCAAATGGTGAACTTGGTTTCTATTTAGTAAGTGATGGCAATGGTAAACCGTACAAATGCAGGGTAAGACCGCCATGTTTTCCACTTACTGCTGCAATGCCGAGGATGGTGAAGGGTGCATTAATCGCAGATATAGTTCCTACCTTTGATATGGTGCATATGATAGGTGGGGAGTGCGACAGATAATACAATTGAAGATTGAAGATTTAATTCAATAGTCAATTTTCAATATTCAATTGTCAATATTTATTATGATAGCAGAACTTATTGAGGCAGTAGCAAAGATACTTTTTATATTCGGAGTAAACATGGGTTTCTTTGCACCTATATTGGGTTGGGTGGAGAGAAAGCAGAGTGCTGTCATGCAGGACAGGGTTGGCGCAAACAGGGCAGATATACTTGGATTTACGCTGATAGGTCTCTTGCATCCTTTAACAGATACAATAAAAATCTTAACAAAAGAGGATTTTATCCCTGCCGGTGCAAATAAATTATTTCATACCCTCGCACCTTTTATAAGCCTGACACCTGCACTGATAACTTTTGCTGTTATACCATTTGGCGGGCAGTATGAAATATTCGGCCATAGGATTAATCTTGTCATTGCCGATCTGGATGTCGGGATATTATTTATATTTGCATTTGCATCACTGGCTACTTATGGGACCGTCCTTGCAGGATGGTCTTCAAATAATAACTGGTCTTTTTTAGGCGGATTAAGGGCAGCTGCCCAGATGCTTTCTTATGAAGTTGCGATGGGGCTTTCCATAATAGGAATTATTATGGTATATGGCTCACTAAGGCTTACAGAGATAGGTGCAATGCAGGAGAATTTCTTAAGGTGGGGCATATTTTTACAGCCCGTTGGTTTTATATTATTCCTTACCTGTGCCATAGCTGAAAACAAGAGAGTGCCATTTGATATACCTGAGGCAGAAACAGAAATTGTCGCAGGATATTTTACCGAATACAGCAGCATGAAATTCATTATGTTCTGGATGGCTGAATTTCTGGAGGTGGTTACGATAAGCGGGATTGTTACTACTCTCTTTTTAGGTGCATGGCATCTTCCATTTGTTAGCAGTGAGAAACTTCTATCCCTCTTTGGATTTGCAGGACCTAATTTGTCAATTGTACTGCTTATGTTGACAAATATCGTTACATTCTTTGCGAAGATAATATTCATGATATGGCTTCAGATGACGATTAGATGGACACTCCCGAGGTTTAGATACGACCAGATTATGAAATTAGGATGGAAGATACTCCTTCCCATTTCATTGATTAATATTTTCATTACGGGATTAGTGGTGCTTCTTAAATAAGTTTGGGAGTTATGAGTTATGAATTATGAATTAAATTATACAATTGGTTCTATACCTTTGGATAAATTAAAGCCAAAAAAGGTTAGAAAAAATATAGAACTAACTCTCTGGGAGAGGCTATATATACCTGAAATCATCAGGGGGATGTATATTACAACAAGACATTTCACTATAAATATGATAGGTTTTGTCTTTCCGCCGAAAGGCAAGAAGAGGAAGATATTTACAGTATATTACCCTGAAGAGAAGCTGACAATTCCTATAGCCTATAGAGGCAGGCCTGTATTGGTTCAGAGGGAAGACGGCAAGGAGAAGTGTGTTGCCTGCGGCCTTTGCGAGAGGATATGTCCTGCCCTTGCCATATCAATTGTAGGAGGGGAGAGACATCGCGGGAACGATATGGAGAGATACCCTGTAGCCTATACACTGGATATGTCACGATGTGTCTATTGCGGTCTGTGTGAAGAGGTGTGTCCGCATGAGGCAATTGTGATGAGCGATGAGTATATAGGGCTTGCAGAGTATGATAGAAAAAACATGATATACCCTAAGGAAAAACTTTTAGTCCCTGTAGCAAGATTAAAGGATAGAATAGAATATGTGAGGAAGATATACGGTAAAAACAATTACCAAATTCCAAGCACCAATAATCAAATAATTACCAAATCTCAATAATTGAAATTCTAAAGGAACAACTGTTTTGGTTATTGATGGTTGAAATTTATTTGGAATTTGGGATTTGGTTATTGTAATTTTGTTATTACTTTATGCAACAAATAATGTTTTACATAATCGGCGGTGTGGCTGTCCTTTCGGCACTCATAATGGTTACGAATAAAAAACCTGTGACTGCTGCAATGAACCTCATTGTTACAATGCTCTGCCTGGCAGGGTTATATGTGATTTTGGATGCCCATCTTATAGCAGCCTTACAGATTATTGTATATGCAGGTGCAATAATGGTTCTGTTCCTATTCGTAATAATGCTTTTAAATATACAGGAGAAAGAGGGGAGATTGTCAGGTCATAAGATTTTTTTACAGTTTGCATGGATAATGCTTGTAGGCTATATTTTTATAAGCATGGTTAAATTGATAGGGGGGGGGAGCCTTCCTGCAAGGACAGAAGAGAGTATTAATGGATTTGGCACTACGAAGGCTGTAGGCGAAATCCTTTTTACAGATTTTCTGCTCCCGTTTGAAATAGCCTCTATCCTATTATTGGCAGCAATGGTCGGGGCTGTAATACTGGCAAAGGCAAAGGTAGATTGATGGTTCCATTAAATCATTATTTAATACTAAGTGCGATACTCTTTACAATCGGTGCGGTAGGTGTATTTACACGGAGGAATGCGCTTATTATCTATATGTGCATTGAACTGATGCTAAATGCTGTAAATCTTACTTTTATCGCATTCTCAAAATTTCTAAACAACATGGATGGTCATATATTTACATTTATGATTATGACTGTAGCCGCTGCTGAGGCTGCGGTAGGGCTTGCAATCATACTTGCCATATTCAGAAACAGAGAGACTGTCAATGTTGATGACATCAATTTGATGAAAGGTTGAGATGCAGACAATAATTTCAATTAAACCATTTCTTGCAGTGCTGGCATCTACATTTGCCACAATACTTATTTTGATATACTGGAATCGCCCAAATATCAGGGAATTCTGGTCTGTCCTCGCAGGGGTGATTAAGTTTGGGATTGTAATCTCAATGGCACCGCTCGTATTTTCAGGGAATACCATTGAATATACCCTGGTAACATTTTATCAGGGGATAGATATTAAATTCAGGGTTGACCCCTTTGGATTGACCTTTGCAACGATTTCATCCTTTCTCTGGATATTCACAACATTCTATTCTATAGGATACATGCGCTCAACGAAGGAGCATGCACAGACAAGGTATTTTGCATGTTTTGCGATAAGCCTCTCTTCGGCCGTTGGCATTGCATTTTCGGCAAATCTGATTACACTCTTTGTATTTTATGAATTTCTGAGCATTGCAACTGTTCCTTTGGTTGGTCACAAAGAAACGCCTGAGGCAGTAGCAGGTGCAAGAAAATATTTCTTATACCTATTCAGCACATCAAAGACCCTGCTATTAACAGGTATCTTCATAATCTATGCAGTAACAGGTTCAACCGATTTCAATGCACATGGATTATTAAAAGGGACGCCTGAATCAACCCTTTTATTTGTAGCATTTTTCTGTTTCCTCTTCGGTTTTGCAAAAGGGGCAGTAATGCCTGTCCATAGCTGGTTACCTGCCGCAATGGTTGCCCCGACTCCTGTCAGTGCGCTCCTGCATGCAGTTGCAGTTGTAAAGGCAGGTGTATTCTCAATATTAAGGGTTATCTTCCACATATACGGTGTAGATATGATGAGCCGTCTTAATCTTGGCATAACAACCGCATATATAGTTTCATTTACAATAATCATGGCATCAATATATGCCCTGACCCGTGATAATCTTAAGGCGAGGCTTGCATATTCTACAGTGGGACAGCTTTCATATATTATATTAGGGGCAGCACTTCTAACACCTTCCAGTATGGTAGGCGGGATAATTCATATTGCCAACCATGCCTTTTCAAAGATTACACTCTTCTTCTGTGCAGGCTCAATCTATGTGTCTTCACATAAGACCGAGGTAAGCCAGCTTTCCGGAATCGGCAGGAAAATGCCGTGGACTATGGCTGCATTTTTTATAGGCTCACTCAGTATGATAGGCATCCCACCGGTTGCAGGTTTTGTGAGCAAATGGTATCTTGCCATCGGCTCCATTGAGGCGAAGGAATTGCCTATACTTTTAGTCCTCCTTGTTAGCAGTGTTTTAAATGCAGGATATTTTCTGCCTGTAGTTTATAAGGCATTCTTTGAGGAATTTAAAGACGACCACCATCATCATGGCGAGCACCATGAGGAGATAAGAGAAGTGCCCTTTGTTGTTGTTCCTCTCGTATTGACTGCAATAGGGTCTATAATCTTGGGATTATATCCTGATTATTTCCTGACCCTTGCAAAGGAGGTCATAAGATGATTAAGAGGGCTGTTTATTATATAGGCAATCCTGAAAATACCGTAAAATTACGGAGGTTCTTTTATATAACCCTGATACTGATTGTCCTATTGGATGTTGGAGTGCATCTGTTTCATATTGAGCATACTGGTGATATGTCTCATAATGAACAGGCTGCTGAGTCATTGCATAATAATGGGCATGCTGCTGGTGAGGGGTTCATAGGAGAAGAGATATGGGGATTTTGGTCGGTCTATGGGCTTATCGGCTGTATTATAATGATATTTGTTTGTAAAGGAATAGGGCATGCATGGCTTATGAAAAAGGAGAATTATTATGAGTAGCCTGTGGATAAACCCCGCCTTTTTATTTATTTTGGGTAGTTTTTTAATTCCCATTCTGAAGGGGAGGGCTAAACAGACATTTCTATTGCTGGTTCCTGCTACTGCATTTTTAGTTGTTAATTCCATGTCGCAGGGCACCTATGGGGCTGTTCAATTTTTAGGAATGGAACTTATCTTTGGAAAGGTTGACAGGCTGAGTTTAGTCTTTGCCCATGTATTTACCCTGATGGCTTTCATTGGTGTCCTTTACGGCCTCCATGTAAAGGATGATGGCCAGCATATAGCCTCATTTCTCTATGTGGGAAGCTCTCTCGGTGTTACATTTGCAGGGGATTATGTAACAATCTTCATTTTCTGGGAGATAATGGCGTTTTCCTCTGTATTTCTTGTATGGTATAGGAAGACCCAAAAGGCTGTGGATGCAGGATTTAGATACCTATTAGTTCACATTGTTGGAGGGCTATTTCTCCTTGCAGGTATCTTACTCAGATATGGGGAGGTTGGGAATTTTACCTTTGGTCCTATCTCTCCAGAAGGTGCTACACTTGCTATATATTTGATTATGATTGGCTTCTGTCTGAATGCAGCCGTTCCCCCAATTCATGCATGGCTGCCTGATGCCTATCCTGAGGCTACAGTAACAGGGGCAGTCTTTATGTGTGCCTTTACAACAAAGACAGCCGTTTATGTCCTTGCCAGGGCATTTGCAGGATTTGAGATTTTAGCCATCCTTGGAGCAATTATGGCAGTCTATGGCGTATGCTATGCGGTTATAGAAAATGATGCAAGGAGGATTCTTGCCTATCATATTGTCAGTCAGGTTGGATATATGGTCTGTGGTATAGGGATAGGTTCGCAGATGGCTGTAAATGGCGCTACTGCTCATGCCTATGCACATATCATTTATAAGGGCTTGCTGTTTATGGGAGCAGGTGCAGTTCTTGAGATGACTGGAAGGTCTAAACTGAATGAACTGGGCGGACTTTATAAATACATGCCGCTTGCACTCTTTTTTACTGTAACAGGTGGAATTTCAATCTCAGGATTTCCATTTACCAGCGGGTTTATAAGCAAATCTATGACTGCTGAAGCAGCGGAGGGTTATAAAATTTTTATATTCCTCATGCTCATGACAGCATCAATAGGAACTTTTCTTTCTGTTGGTTTAAAACTGCCATACTTTATATGGTTCAACAAGGACTCAGGACTAAAACCAAAAGAGGCGCCGCTGAATATGAACTTAGCTATGGGTATTGCTGCTTTCATATGTTATTTTTTAGGTGTCTATCCAAAATTCCTGTTTGATATGCTTCCTTATCCGGTTCACTGGGAACCTTATACTATATCCCATTTTGCTGAGGTTATGCAGTTACTGCTATTTACAGGGCTGGGATTCCTTCTATTGTTGAAAAAGCTTACCCCTGAACCGACTTTAAACTTAGATGTTGATTGGTTTTACAGAAAGGGGAGCAAGGTGTTCATGTGGGTTGCAAACAAGCCGATTGCAATTTACGAAGAATATCTTGGTGAGGTATATAATAAATGGTTTACAAATTTCACTTTAAGGTTTTCAAATTTTCTGTGGCGTATATTTGATGTTAAGATTATTGACGGCATTGTAAATGATATTGCCGGGTTCTGGAAAGACCTTGGTGGTGTTGCAAGACTCACCCAGACAGGCTTGGTAAGGAATTATGCATTCTTCATGCTTCTGGGAGGGATTGTCTTTATCACCTATTATTTATTCAAGTAATATATATGATTAATTTTCCGATTCTTTCAGTTATCACATATTTACCATTGGTTGGTATTCTCTTTATACTATTTATAAATAAGGAGAACTATAAGCTCATTCAGTGGATGGCATTCATTACTGCTGTAGTTAATTTCATAATCTCAATACCGCTATATTTTAATTTTGATTCAAAGACATGGGCGATGCAGTTTGTTGAGAAGATGCCGTGGATAGAGGAGTTTGGCATAAGTTACCACATGGGGATTGACGGCATAAGCCTCCTCCTTGTCCTTATGACGACACTTCTCTCAGCACTTGCAATACTCTCTACATGGAGTGCTGTAACGGAGAGGGTGAAGGAATATATGATTTCTATCCTCTTCCTTGAGACAGGGATGGTCGGTGTATTCTGCTCACTTGACTTCTTCCTCTTCTATGTATTCTGGGAAGTGATGCTTATACCGATGTATTTTATCATTGGCATCTGGGGAGGTCCCCGTCGTGTTTATGCTGCGGTTAAATTCTTCATATACACAATGAGCGGGAGTGTCCTCATGCTTGTTGCAATACTTGTTTTATATTTCATCAATCATTCACAGACAGGCGTATATACATTTAATATCCTTGACTATTACGGACTGAACCTGCCGTTTGGCGCCCAGTTCTGGCTGTTCCTTGCATTCTTCCTTGCTTTTGCTATTAAAGTGCCGATGTTCCCGTTCCATACATGGCTGCCAGATGCCCATGTTGAGGCGCCTACTGCGGGGAGTGTAATCCTTGCAGGTGTCCTCCTTAAAATGGGAACTTACGGATTCTTGAGATTCAGCCTCCCGATGTTTCCTCAAGCGACAATTGATTTCATCCCCTTTATAGCATGGCTTTCAATTATAGGTATTATATATGGTGCATTACTCTCAATTGCACAGGATGATGTGAAAAAGCTTGTGGCATATTCAAGTGTCAGCCACCTTGGTTATTGCATGCTTGGCATGTTTGCACTTAATGCACATGGCATTCAGGGGAGTATTCTTCAGATGATAAATCATGGTTTTTCAACTGGCGCCCTCTTCTTGATGGTTGGAATTATCTATGAGAGGAGGCATACAAGATTAATCTCTGAATATGGCGGAATCTGGAGGGTAATGCCGTTCTTTGCACTATTGCTTTTGATTGTGGCGTTTTCCTCAATGGGTGTCCCCGGAACGAATGGTTTTGTAGGTGAACTGCTTATACTCATTGGTACATTCAAATTAAGTGTCTGGTATGGTGCGTTTGCAACAATCGGCCTCATACTCGGCGCCATATACCTCCTCTGGATGTATCAGAGGGTGATTCTTGGCGAGATTACTAATGATAAAAACAGGCATTTGAGCGACATGAACTTCCGTGAATACGCATATATGGTTCCTATACTCGTCTTTATTATATGGATTGGCATATATCCAAAGCCGTTCTTGGATAAGATGCAGGTTTCAGTTGAGCATCTGATTGAACAGATTAAATATACAAAAAATATTGACGAAGGGGAGAAGAGAGAAGCAAGGAGAGAATACAGAATACAGAATACAGAATACAGAATGCAGGGTGAAAAGACAGTAAATGAGAAACCTTCAAATTTTACTATTCTGGATTCTGACTTCTGACTTCTGATTATTTATGGAAATAATGATACCGACAATTAATTTGGCAAGCATATATCCGGAGATTGTTGTAACTATCTTTGCGATAATAGTATTAATGCTGCATGTCTTTACAAAGGTGCATGACAGAGACCATTTGGGATATATAAGTTTTATAGGTGTAGCCTATGCCACATTCCTCGTATTTACACAGGAGGGAGGGACCGAATATTCATTTAACGGGCTGTGGATTCTTGATAACTACTCCCGCTTCTTCAGATTAATCTTTCTCCTCGGCACTGGGTTGACAATACTCATCTCAGTGAAATATGTGAAGGACGAAGGCATCAATCACGGAGAATATTATTCCCTTATTCTTTTTGCCACTGTCGGAATGATGATTATGGGAGGCGGGGCGGATTTAATTACCATCTTCCTTGGAATTGAGCTGATGTCCATAAGCCTTTATGTTCTTGCCGGCTATACGAGAAACAGACTGATATCCAATGAATCGTCATTGAAATATTTTCTCCTCGGCTCATTTGCTACAGGTTTTCTCCTT
>DNJG01000146.1 GCA_003489165.1 Nitrospinota bacterium
AGCGTTTTGCCTGTTCCCGGAGGACCTACAAGTAAAATCCCTTTTGGAATCTTCCCGCCTAATTCCAGATATTTCTGGGGTGTCTTTAGAAAGTCTATGACCTCTTTCAGCTCCTCCTTTGCCTCATCACATCCTGCTACATCGTTAAATGTAACCCCTGTATCTTTGTCTATATATATCTTTGCCTTGCTCTTTCCGATAGCCATTATCCCCGACTCAGGGCTCATCCTCTTCAATGCTATCATCCATATAAAGATGATGATTCCCATGGGGAGAACCCATGCGAGAATAAAATCCCTCAGCCATGACTCATCAAACCTTCCAGAAAATTTTACATTACGATTCTCAAGCTCTTCCACCAATTTAGGGTCATCTACCCTCACTGTAGTGATTTCCACCCCCTGCTTTGTCTTCTCATCTTCCTTCTTTAAAATACCTCTTATAATCTTATCTCCTAATGCCACCTCTTCAATCTTATCTCCCCTCAGGAGATTTTTAAATTCACTGTAAGGAATCTGTTTCGGCGCAGGAGGGGCGAAGAAGAATACATTTATAGCCCACATAATAAAGAAGGCTGCAACGAGATACCATATAGAAAAATGTATTTTGTCTTTCATGACTAATAATAGTATTTTGGTGCGAGAGGGGGGAGTTGAACCCCCACGGTGTTACCCACTGGATCCTAAGTCCAGCGCGTCTGCCAGTTCCGCCACTCTCGCCTATGCCTAAATTTAGCAAATTTCAATACCTCCGTCAATGCATTTACCCCAAAAATGCAATTGGACGCAGATGAACGCAGAAACTACAGGATTTAAAAATAAAAGAATTAAGGATAAAAGTATGTGTTTATCTGCTAAATCTCAGTTAAATCTGTGTAAATCTGCGTTCTAATTTTTTCACTCCATTATTTAGATTCATAGAAAAGTCTTTTGAAAATTCATGACTTATGATAGATTTTACAATATTACAGTTTAAGGAGGAATTATGAGTTTACTTGTTATCGGTTCTGTTGCATACGATTCTGTAAAGACCCCATTCGGTGTAGCTGACGATATCCTCGGCGGCTCTGCCACTTATTTTTCAGTATCTGCCAGTTATTTTACAGATGTATCCCTTGTTGCTGTTGTAGGGGAAGATTTCCGTAAAGAGGATATTGAGGTATTCAACAATAGAAACATAAACATAGAAGGGCTTGAGAAAAGAAAGGGGAAGACCTTCAGGTGGAAGGGTGAGTATGGATTTGACCTCAATGAGGCACATACGCTGGATACCCAGTTGAATGTCTTTGCAGACTTCAATCCTAAGTTGCCTGAAAAATACAGGGATTGTGAATATGTCTTTCTTGCAAATATAGACCCTGATTTACAAAGAGAGGTTTTAAGCCAGATAAAGAAGCCAAAGCTGATTGCATGCGATACAATGAACTTTTGGATAGAGAGGAAATTTGATTCTTTAAAAAAGACTTTTGAAAAGGTTGACATTGTTATAATAAATGAGGGAGAATTGAGGGAGCTGGCAGGAGAGCCAAATTTAGTTAAGGCAGCACAGAAGGTGCTCTCATGGGGTCCAAAGAGGCTTATTGCAAAGAGGGGTGAATACGGTGCGTTAATGTTCTCCGATTCTACAGTATTTTCAGCCCCTGCATTTCCATTAGAATCTGTATTTGACCCTACCGGTGCAGGAGACAGTTTCGCAGGCGGATTTATGGGATACATCTCCAATGCAAATAATACTGATGAATCTGCAGTAAGACAGGCTATAATCTTTGGAAGTGCTATGGCATCATTTAATGTTGAGGACTTCAGCCTTAACAGGCTGAAGAATCTAAGCTATAAAGAAATTGAGGAGAGATTTAAAGAGTTTAAAAGTCTCACGCATTTTGATGATTTAATATAAGACCTGTTAAGATAAGTATAGTTGAATTTAAGTGAAAGGCGGTGAGAACAATTTAGGCTGATGTATCGGGTATGTTTTAATTATGTCATTGGAGGATATATTGGCTATTCTACTTTGTATATCCTGATGATTAGCTCAAAGTGTTAATCTGTAATGCGGGTGAAGGTCAGTATTTTTGTAATTTAGGAGGTATTTATGAAAAAATTATTTTTAATGTTTGCAGCCCTGTTGATAATTACAGGGTGCGGAGACAGCCTCTTTTCGGGCATGGAGAATAAGAATAGCAGTGAGGCTACAAATTTTGATGTTGCAAAAAAGCTTGATAATGGAGACTATAACTGGATATTGAATAATCCAGATAAGGCGAATGCCACTGACTATTCTGCAGCAGCAATGGGAGCAGCGGGGCTTGACCCGGTAAAACTTATCCAGACTTTGAATGATGTGGCTGCAGGTGGAAGTAATAATGATCTGACGGCTGTTCTTTCATCCATTTCAATTGATACGACAAAACTTGATGAACTCCAGACTGCCAAAGATAAGCTTGCAGAAGAGCTGGCAAAAAATCCAACAGACCCTGACCTCAATCTTCAGCTTGTAATGACATCACTTACAAGCACGATAACTGCCATTGCTCTGGCAGGACAAGAGGTAGCAAATGTTAATGTAACTAATGGAATAAGCGATACAGAGGCAACATCCATTGCTAATACTGTTATAAATAATCCTCAGATTGATACGGATGGGGATGGAGTGAATGATACTGCTATTGCAACTCTTGTGGCTGAAGATGTTACAAATGTGGTGACTGCATTGCCAAATGCCAATCTCGGTACAGATTCTGACCTCAATCAAGTATTGACTCAGACAAGCCAAGGGAGTGGAAGCATAAATTATGATGGGACAGGCAGTGTCACGGCTACAGATGTCTCTAACTACCTTACAAATGTGATAGGCCAGTAGTTTTTAGTTTGTAAGAAGAGATTAAATTAGGATGTGGTTACCTTTATAGGAGGTCAAATGAAAAAGCTTATAATAAGCAAATTATATTTAACAACCTTTTTTCTTATGTCTTTTCTTTTTCTATTAGCCTTGCCTGCCAAGGCAGGCACTCTCTATAATTATCCATACCTTTACAAAGGAATTCGTTCGTTGGGCATGGGTGGGGCATTTACGGCAGTTGGCAAGGATGCCGAGGCGCTTTTTTATAATCCGGCAGGATTATACGATATGGGGCTTAAGATTGCCATTTTAAACCCTCTTGTAGAGGTAGACCAGAATATTACGGCGCTTGCAACAGATGCCCAAAATGCCATGGGTAAGAATACTGACACAGCAAGGACAAATGCCCTGACAGATCTTATTTCAAAGAACATGGGAAAACCGCTCCACGGGAAGGTATCCCTTTTCCCACATGTAGCTGTAAAGAACTATGCTATAGGCGTAATTGGTCAGGGGATGGTAGACGCAAGGCTCCATAACCCTCTGGGCAGTCAGGGGGCTGTTGAGGTTAGCGCTGGATATGAATATGGTCCAGTTGCTGGATTTTCTATTAAACCTCCGCTGGCAGGGCTTAGAATCGGTGCAGGTGCAAAGTATATATCAAACTCATGGTATGAGAAGCAGATTACAGTAACTGATATTGCAAGTCAGAAGATTGAACCCTCAAAAGATATGGTAAGCAAGTCGGATTTGAGCCTTGATATTGGACTTCTCTATGACATTGGCCTTCCGGCTGTAGAATTTCTTAAACCAAAGGCTGGTTTATCAATTGTGGATATCACCGACCTTGATTTTCAAAGCAGTGGTAAGGGTAGAAAAATCCCTATGAGGGCTAATCTTGGAATTTCTATTAATCCAAGCATTCCCATTCTTGCAGATACGACCATTGCATTTGATTATCAGGATATAACAGGTGCATATGAACAGGATAAGAGTATTGGAAAAAGAATACATATAGGCGGAGAGGTAGGTTTTTTATCACGTCGTATCCTTTTAAGAGCAGGGCTTAATCAGGGTTATCCGTCTCTGGGGGCTGAGTTGAACATTGCGATATTCAAAATCGGCTATGTCTATTATACCGAAGAAATGGGGGCATACGCTGGTCAGGATAAAGATACCCGCCAGATTATACAGCTAAGTCTTGGCTGGTAAAAAATAGTACTTACTCCAATTCTCTTCTTTGAAAAAAATGGGGGAATGGAGGAGTAATAGAGTTCACTATGGATAAAAAACAGCAATATGAAGAAAATTTAGAGACTATTGGGATGAGGATTGAAGAGGGAGGGGCATTTCTGGACGATTTAAAGAGGGCTAATATTGGAGATACAGACTTGTCGGAGATGAAGGAGAACGGAGCTATCAATATCTCCAATAGAAATGTAACCTTTACGAGTAAAGGGCAGGAGGAGTTTAACACACTTATAAGGAGACACAGGCTTGCAGAGAGACTGATGAGCGATATACTGAATATTGGCGGTGAGTCCATGGAGAAACATGCCTGCGAGTTTGAGCATATTTTAAGTACAGATGTTACTGAGAGCATATGTACACTCCTTGGCCACCCGACTACTTGCCCGCATGGCAAGGCAATACCACCTGGAGATTGCTGTGGTAAAAGGGGAAGGGAGTTGGAGCCGTTGATACTCCCCCTTGACAGCCTCAGTGCCGGGGAGGGGGGCAAGATACTCTACATTTCTACGCGAGACCATTATCGTCTGGATAAGCTTACTTCCATTGGTTTAATGCCCGGAACAATTGTAAAGGTTCATCAGAAACAGCCTGCACTTGTCGTGTTATTTGATGAAACCACCCTCTCCATGGATACCGAGATTGCAAGGGATATATATGTAAGAAAGTTAAAGAATTAAGGAGTTATGGAGTAAATGATTAAACTCCTCAACTCTTTGACTCTCTAACCCCATAACTTTTTCTATGCAAATAAAAACCGGGCAGATTTATGCTCTTTATTCCTTTGATATAGGCTATGAGATAGACCTTCAGAAGACAAGCCAGATATTAAAAGCCGAGCTCGCAAGAAAACTTGCAAAGAAAAAAATAGCACCTACCTATATTCAATATCAGACCCCTCCTCTGACAATCGCTCTTGGAGAGCATTCATTCAAACTCCTCAATACAGACATGCGGGCTGAGGTTATTGCAAAGTTATTTGACTTTGGTGCGATAAGCATTTCCTTCAGGATGCCATTCTCATCTTCATTGAGTGAATTGAACAAATATAGCACCGCCCTCATATATGATGTTGATTTGGGGGTTGAGGCAAAAAGGCTCATAGATGAGCTTTCCTTAAAAATAAAGCCTGCCGTTAAAAAACCTGCAATAAGTGAAATAATAGAGGATTACTTCATATTTCAGGTAACAGAATTTGAGAAAGAGATTACTGCGAGGGATTTGCGGAAAGATTTCGGTGTGAACATAGCAAAGGCTCTCAGGTTTGAACTCGGAGAGATAAGCGAGGTAGAAATAAATGAATCTTTAAAAAATCCTGTCTCATATTACGAAAATGATATAGTGATTACCGACTGGAATGCTGCATTTGTATATGACAGGGACTATGAAGATACCATAGATGTCCTTGAGTTTTTGAATGTTGAATTGGTGGAATTGAGATTTAATGACAGCCTTCTTGATAAAAGGCTTATAGAACTCTATGACAAGATATATGAATCAAGACGCTATTTTACATATCTGTTAAACCCATATGACAAAACCATCCGCACTATTTCTGAGCTAAAGGTTGAGGTATCTGTCCTGTTTGAGAGGATTGACAATACAATAAAGCTTATCGGTGACATATACCTTGCAAAGGTTTACAACCTGACATCTGATAGATTTCACTTTGATAAATGGGAAAAGAGCATTGAGAAGAAGCTTTCTGCAATTGAAAGCATATATAATATCCTGAATAACCGCCTTGCCACAATCAGGGCGGAAACATTGGAGACCATAATAATTATTCTAATAGCAGTTGAAATAATCCTCGGACTGACGAAAGGTTGAAGAAAAGGGCTACTTATGATAAGGTTATACAATATTTTGAACTCAATAATTTTGATTTTGAGATAGGAGGTCATAATGTCAGGTCATTCAAAATGGGCATCAATTAAGCATAAAAAGGGTGCCCTTGATGCGAAGAGGGGAAAGATATTCACAAAATTAATAAAAGAAATTTCTGTAGCAGCGAGACTCGGAGGAGGAGACCCTGACGGGAATCCAAGGCTCAGGACGGCTATCCTTGCAGCAAAGGCTGATAATATGCCTAAGGATAACATTGACAGGGCTATAAAAAAAGGGACAGGGGAATTGGAAGGTGTCAACTATGAAGAGGTAATTTATGAGGGTTATGGTACTGCCGGGGTTGCTGTTATACTAAGTGTGCTTACAGATAATAAAAACAGGACTGTCGCAGAAATAAGGTCTATATTCGGTAAAAATGGCGGAAACCTCGGTGAGGCAGGCTGTGTGGGGTGGATGTTTCATAAAAAGGGGCAGATTTTAGTTGATGTAAAAACAGTAGATGAAGACAAACTCATGACAATAGTCCTTGATGCAGGTGCAGAGGACATGCAGATGGGTGAAGGAGAATTTGAGGTAATCACCACACCAGAAAATTTTGAGAAGGTCAAAAAGGCTATTGATGATAATAAGATACCAACTACATATGCGGAAGTCACAATGGTGCCCCAGAGCTACATAAAACTCACAGGCCAGAAGGCACAGCAGATGTTGCACCTGATGGAAGTTTTGGAAGACCATGACGATGTCCAGAAGGTCTATGCAAATTTTGATATACCCGAAGAAGAACTGGCAAAGGTAAGTTTAATATGAGAGTCTTGGGTATTGACCCGGGGAGTTCAATAACAGGTTACGGTATTGTTGATGAGCTTAATGGCTCTATATCAGCCGTAACATGGGGAACTATCAGGACATCAAACCGCCTTCCCTTTCCAAAAAGGCTTAAAGCCATCCATGATGGTCTTACCGAAATAATAAAAAAATATTCCCCCGATGTGGCATCAATAGAAAATCTCTTTTTTGCCGAGAACGCAAAAAGTGCCTTGAAACTCGGGCAGGTTAGAGGGGCAGCCATATTATCGGCGGCAAATCAGTCTGTAGAAGTTGCAGAATATACACCTTTAGAGATAAAGCAGGCTATATCAGGCTACGGAAGGGCAGATAAGGGACAGATTCAAAACATGGTATCTATACTCTTAAACCTCAATGAAATCCCGAAGCCCTTTGATGCCTCAGATGCCCTTGCAATAGCAATATGTCATATAAATACAGCACAGATGAAAATCAGAATACAGAATACAGAAGTCAGAAGTTAGAATAAAAAATAAAAACTATTTTCCTCCTGAATTCTGGATTCTGGCTCCTGAATTCTATATTTTTTATGATTGCAACTATATCAGGCAGACTAACTCATAAATCACCCGAATTTCTAATTGTTGATGTCAATGGTATAGGCTACAGGGTTATCGCTCCTCTTACCACATATTACAAACTTCCTGACACTGACAATTCTATCTTTCTTTACACATATACCCATGTGAGAGAAGATGCCCTTATGCTTTTTGGATTCCTTACATATGAGGAAAAGGAGCTTTTTAAAAAACTCATAGCTGTATCACAGATAGGCCCAAAACTTGCGGTAAATATCCTCTCTGGAATAACTGCCAGAGAATTGAAGGAGGCAATAACAAGAAGTGATATAGTGAGGTTGACCTCAATCCCCGGAGTTGGGAGAAAGACTGCTGAAAGAATTGTATTAGAGCTCAAGGATAAGATAGATTTTATAGTTGAAGATACCCAGCCGTCAGCAGTCGGCCGCCAGCTATCAGTCAGGAGAGACCCCCTTTTTGAAGACGCAGTCTCAGCATTGGTTAATCTTGGATACAAAAAAGGGATGGCAGAGGATGCCGTGAAACAGGCGAGAGTAAAGGAGGGAGAAAAAGCAGATATAGAGGGTTTAATAAAAAAGTCATTAATGATATTGTCAAAATCATAAATACGGATTACACGGATTATTCAAAATATCAGTAATAAAAAATTGAATTGTTCTTACCATCCTATGCCTAAGCCCACCAAATGGAATATTAGAAAAATTAATGCTGATTGGATATTGCCTATTACTTCCCCTCTCATAAAAGATGGAGCAATTATTGTAGAAGGCAATCTTATCAGGGCAGTTGGTGGAAAGAAAGACCTCTCAGAATTCCCTTGCGATGAGATAATAGATTGTTCAGACAAGATACTACTGCCGGGGTTTGTAAATGCCCATTCCCATTTAGAGCTTACAGGATTTAGAGGAAAAATTAAAAAGGGACTCCCATTTACAGATTGGGCAAGAAAAGTTGTCTCCATCAGAAAGGATATAACTGAAAATGAAATTGCTACTGCTATTAAAGATGGATTAAATGAGCTTATATCATCGGGTGTTACAACTGCAGGTGATTTTTCTCAGACAGGGATTACAGCAAAAATATTAAATGAGAGGGGTTTAAGGGGAACTGTATTTCTGGAGTTTGCAGGTTTCAATCCTGAACAAAAGGATGAGAGGTTGAGAGAATTAAAAAACAAACTCCGAACTCCAAACTCCAAACTCCGAACTGTGAAGTTCGGCATTGCCCCCCATGCCCCCTATTCTGTCTCAGCAGAGCTATTAAAAGAGAGTCATAGTTTTGCAAGGGAAAGAGAACTTCCTATAGCAATTCACATTTCCGAGATGCCGGAGGAGATAGAATTCATAAAGAACGGCTCAGGTGAAATGAAGGATTTATTGATAGATTTTGGAGTCTGGAATGACAAATGGATGCCTCCACAGACCACACCTGTCCAATATCTGCATAATCTGGGAATACTAAAAGGGGCTATAGGAATTCACTTGAATATTGTAACTGAGGATGACATTCGTATCTTAAAGGAAAATGATGTATCAGTAGTTTATTGTCCGGGTAGCAACAAATGGTTTGGAAGGAATTGGAAATATCCATTAAGGGAATTCTTAAATAACGATATAAATATTGTCATTGGAACGGACAGCCTATCAAGTAATGAAAAATTAAATATGTTNNCCTGATTTAGAAAACAATATTATCCTGAAAATGGCAACTGTGAATGGAGCAAAGGCAATAGGATTTGAAGGCGAGGCAGGAGAGATAGCAGTTGGCAGGAAGGCTGATATTATAGGGATAGATATAAAAGATAGTTCTATCAAAGACCCTGCCGATTATGTTATAAATAGTGCAGAAAAAGTATCATTTAGTATGATAGATGGGGAGGTTATTTATGAATGATAATATTACTATAAATTATTCAAACATGCTCTCTGATAAAAT
>DNJG01000074.1 GCA_003489165.1 Nitrospinota bacterium
CAGTTCAACTTTAGCTGTACCAACGCAGTTGGAACTCCGGCAACAGTAGGCGTAGTCTACTTTGTGGAAGAGATGATTTATCCCAAGGATAGCTCGTTCTCGGCAAGCACTTCAATGACCTGTTACAACAACTGTCCGGATGGGACGGTAATAGCCGCAGGAACGGGCTCAATTTATCATTCGCAAGATTTTGACCAGCAGACCGGTCAGCAGAAATCTTATTCCTATGCTTTCGATAAGGATGCTTACACGCTGAAGGAGGGGACGAATTCCATAAGCATTACCACGAAGAACACCAATCTGTCCGCCGGACAATTCGGAGGTTCCCTTGATTTTGGTATCCAGACCGGCCCGATGTTTGACCCAACCTCAGTTGATTCCACCACCGGCAAAACATATCTTCAGTTACTGGCATGCGATTGGAACGCCAACCAAGTTTGTGCATGGGATGCCAATACCAAGCTTCCTGTGTACTACACATGGGAAACTGGCTGGAAAGCATGGAATACTTTGACCTCGCTTGTCGCTTCAGACGGCACGGTGTTAAAGTTTGACCAAGAGGCCAACGTTAAGTTTACATATCCATCAACGGCCACCACGATAAACTCCACTGCTACGGACACAAAGTACGCAGGAAAAGTGTTTCAGCTCCAATACGGCGGGTTCCGCCAACTGTGGGGCATACCCGGCAAATGTGTGGGTATGGATAAGGGCGAGGCGGTCGCCTGCGGTCCCGGGACACGATATGTGCCGGAGTTCGTGATACCGGATGCCTCGGAGGTTCTATACTCGTATAAAAAGAGCGACGGGACTTCCGTCTCCGCCGCCACTGGCTACATCAAAGCGCTGGACATGGAGAAGCAGATGCAGGAAGCCGCATGCGGAACGCAATCGCTGACCGCCTATACCCTGCTCACTTCAGCCGATTGGACGGCGCCGGCCAACAGCACGACGGAGCCTACAGTCACCGATCCGCCAGCGGTTATTGGCGGAGTAGTACAGAAGCAGTAAGCCCGCATTTTTTATCCTATTTGGGCCGCCCCATGAAAAGGGGCGGCCTTTTTTTATTCAATTCCGTGACTCCTTCTGAAAAAATATCTGTAAAATCAAATCTAAAGTATGCTAAACTTATTTACAATTTAAAAAGAACAAAAACCTGATTAACCACGAAGCTCACGAAGAATTATAAAACAGAACATAGAACACGAATTTCACGAATATACGAATGACACAAATAAAAAAATCAAAATATTCGTGTAATTTGTTCCATTCGTGTCATTCGTGTTTAATGCTTTTATCTTTTTCTTTGTGTTCTTCGTGCTCTGGTTAAAAAGGATTTTCGAATGAGAATAGAAGAAAAAATCGGCAGGTTATTGAGAGATAGGAAATTGACCCTATCAATAGCCGAATCATGCACAGGGGGACTAACATCTAATCTGATTACAAATGTTAACGGAAGCTCTAACTATTTTGAGAGAGGATATGTGGTATATAGCAATAGGTCAAAAATTGAGCTTCTTGATGTCCCTGAAGATACAATAAAGAAACATGGCGCTGTAAGCTCGCATACCGCTATTGCCATGGCTGAGGGTGTAAAGAGGAAAAGCGGGACAAATATAGGACTCTCTGTAACAGGAATTGCAGGTCCATCGGGAGGAACAATTAAAAAACCTGTAGGGCTTGTGTATATTGCCGTGGCAGGTGATAAAAAAATTGAATATAAAGAGTATAGATTCAGGGGGAAAAGACATGAAATAAAATTAGAGTCAGCAAATGCCGCCCTCAAATGTTTGATAGAATATCTTTATAGGGTAAGCAAGGATAAAGGATAAAATAGAACCAATATTTTCCCTTTTTCCTTTTTCCTTTGTATAATATATGCAAACAATAAGGGTATTTATTTCCATAGAGATACCACAAGAAATAAAAGAAAAAATATCCCTTATTCAGGAACAATTAAAGACTATTGAAACACCTATTAGCTGGGTGCGTCTTGACAGCATTCATCTTACGCTGAAATTTCTTGGCAATATAACAGAGCTGCAAATACCAGAAATAAAAAATTGTATGACAACAGCTGCAAATGGAATACCCCCTTTTGATGTAAAGGTAAAAAGAGGAGGGGTTTTTCCTAATTTGAATTACCCAAGGGTTATATGGCTCGGACTTGAAGACAGGACAGACAGCTTGTTTAAACTACAAAAAGGTATAGACAGTTGCCTTAAGAAAATCGATTTTGAGCCTGAAGAGAGAGGATTTACACCGCACCTGACACTGGGAAGGGTGAAATCACTGAAAGGGAAAAATCATTTAATCCGGACAATCCATATCTATAAAGATATTGAGGTCGGTGAGATTTATGTGGATAAGATAAAACTAATGAGAAGTCAGCTAAATCCATCAGGTGCAATATATACAATATTGGAGGAGGTCGGATTAACAGCAGTGGAGAGTGGTCAGTGATGAGTAATGAAAAAATTAAATCTTATAGAGACTTATTGATTTGGCAAAAAGGAATAGTCTTGGTTAAGGATATTTTACGAAATTACTAAAAAATTTCCTAAATATGAAAGATTTATTTTGATTAATCAGATACTTCGAGCAGCAATTTCTATTCCTTCAAATATTGCTGAAGGACAGGCAAGACACTACTCAAAGGAATTTCGACAGTTTCTATATATGGCTTTAGGCTCTTTAGCAGAACTTGATACTCAATTAACAATTGCCGTTGAATTGAAGTATATAACTAACGAGAACTTGAATGGAATAGGTGAAAAAATAGTAGAATTAAGAAAAATGATAATGGGAATTTTATCAAAACTGACCACTGATCACTGATCACTGGTTTTAAGAGGGAGGTAAAAAATGGCAACAGCAAAAGATGCGAAAGAAACAAAAGAGAAAGATGTAAAAGATGAGAAGAGAAAGGCACTGGAATTGGCACTATCTCAGATTGAGAAACAGTATGGAAGAGGGTCTATAATGAGGATGGGTGATAGAGAGGTATCCGCCGATATTCCTGTTATACCAACAGGCTCTGTATCCCTTGATGCTGCACTTGGTGTAGGTGGAATTCCGAGGGGAAGGGTTATAGAAATATTTGGTCCTGAATCATCAGGCAAGACTACACTTGCCCTCCATGTTATATCAGAATCTCAAAGGCAAAAGGGAGTTGCCGCATTTGTAGATGCGGAGCATGCATTAGACCCGATATATGCCGGAAAACTTGGCGTAAATGTTGAAGAGCTATTAATCTCACAACCTGATACAGGGGAGCAGGCACTTGAGATAGTAGAGCATCTTGTCAGGAGTAATGCAGTTGATGTGATAGTGATTGATTCTGTTGCAGCCCTCACCCCGAAGGCAGAAATAGACGGCGAGATGGGGGATGCTCAGATGGGGCTTCAGGCAAGACTTATGTCCCAGGCACTACGCAAACTAACTGCAGCAATAAGCAAGTCAAAGACGAGTGTCATATTTATAAACCAGATAAGACAGAAGATAGGCATCATGTTTGGAAACCCTGAAACTACAACAGGAGGCAATGCCCTTAAATTCTACGCATCTCTCAGACTTGATATAAGAAAGAAGGACTCCATAAAAGAAGGGACTGATGTCATTGGAACCAGAACAAAGGTCAGAGTTGTAAAAAATAAAGTCGCACCCCCATTTAAAGAGACTGAGTTTGACATCATCTACGGCGAGGGGATATCAAAAGAGGGGGATTTGCTGGATATCGGTGAGAAACACAAACTGATAGAAAAGAGCGGGGCATGGTATTCATACAAAGGGGAGAGGATAGGACAGGGGAGAGAGAATGCAAGGAAGTATCTGAAGGAGAATCATGCAGCAGCAAAAGAACTGGAAGGAAAATTAAGAGAAGCATTGGGGATTGGTGAAAAGAAACCTGCTTCAACAGCAAAACAATGAACAAAGACTCATTAATCCGCAGATTAAAACAAAATATTTTTTAAAAATCTGCGTAATCTGCGGATAATAATTTCTTTATGCAAAATGATGAGTTTGAAAGGGGTAAACAAATTGCCTATCGGTTTCTCTCTTACAGACCCCGCAGTAAAAAAGAGGTTGAAAAAAAATTAAAAGAGAAAAATATCTCTGGAGAAAATATCTCAAATATCATCAGCCTCTTAGAAAAAAACAATTATTTAAATGATAGGGAGTTTACACTCAACTGGCTCAGATACAGGATGGAGAATAGACCTCTTGGCAATAGGTCTTTGGAATATGAATTAAGGGAAAAAGGAATAGATTCAGAAATAATAAAAGAGTCTCTTGATGAAGTTTATGCAGGTGAATTTGATGAATACGAGGTGGCAGTCAGGTTAGCAGAGAAAAAAATGGTTTCTTTAAAAAAAGGGAAAATGGAACACAATGTTACCAAAAAGAGACTCTTTGGCCATCTACAGAGAAAAGGATTCTCCTATGATACGATTGAAAGAGTAGTAAACAACATATTTGAAAATTCCAAACACCAAGCACCAAATCTCAAATAAATTCCAAGCACAAATATCCAAATTTCAATCAATTATGTTTGGATATTGAAATTTATTATTATGGATATTCTTCTCCCTATTTTTATATTTCTATTTGGAGCTGCGATAGGCAGTTTTTCCAATGTTTGCATATACCGCCTCCCACGTAAATTATCCATTGTAACTCCGCCTTCCCAATGTCCCAGTTGCGGCAAGGGTATAAGCCCATTTGACAATATCCCGATAATAAGTTTTCTTATACTCCGTGGCAGATGCCGTTACTGTCAGTCTCCGATTTCATGGAGGTATCCAATTGTAGAATTAATCACAGGACTTATTTTTCTATTCCTGTATCTTAATTTTCGCATCTCACCCCAATTCTTTATCTATGCTCTGCTAATAATTTCACTAATAATAATTGCCTTTATTGACCTTGAACATAAGATAATCCCTGATGTCATTACACTCCCGGGAATAATTATTGGCTTAGCAATAAGCATTGCAATGCCGCATATAACATTGATAAATTCTATAAAAGGTCTTCTCATTGGCGGAGGGCTTTTTTATGCAATTGCAATATTGAGCCGCGGAGGCATGGGAGGCGGTGATATAAAACTCATCGCCATGGTCGGCTCTTTTCTTGGGTGGAAGAATGTTTTGCTGACAATATTTTTAGGCTCATTCTTCGGTTCAATTGTCGGTATTGTATTAATAATTCTCAAAAAGAAAAACAGGAAGGATATGGTTCCCTTTGGACCATTTCTGTCTCTCGGTGCCATTGTATCAATATTTTTTGGGAGGGATTTAATATATCTATGGCTCACGATAACATTTGGTTGATAAGGAAAAATTTATGAAAAGCTATCGCAAAGAACTCTGGTTTAATGTTCCGACAAGAAGGGGATTTATAAATATTACTCATCAGGTTGAGGAATGTTTAAAGGAGAGCGGTGTCAAGGAAGGGCTTGTCCTTGTAAATGCGATGCATATAACTGCATCTGTTTTTATAAATGACAATGAGTCAGGACTTCATAATGACTTTGATGTCTGGCTTGAGAAACTTGCACCCCATGAGCCTGTATCACAGTATCGTCATAATAATGGTGAGGATAATGCAGATGCCCATCTTAAGCGTCAGGTAATGGGAAGAGAAGTCATTGTAGCCATTACAAATGGAAGGCTTGATTTCGGTCCGTGGGAGCAGATTTTCTATGGGGAATTTGACGGAAGGAGAAAAAAGAGGGTTCTGGTGAAGATTATAGGAGAGTAACTATTGCTCCATTGTTCCATTGTTTTTAACAATGAAGTAATGAAACAATAAAACAATTTTTATCTATGAGCTTATAACTTATGAAGAACCGCAGGATAAAGATTATTGGTGTTCCTATTGACCTTGGCTTTGGGAGACGTGGAGTTGATATGGGNNCTTTGTAATTTAGAAGATAAAAATGCCCGATACTTGCCTGAGATAAAGGATATATGCATAAGGCTGAGTAATACTGTCTATACGGTATTACAAGAAGGTGCTGTTCCCTTATCAATTGGAGGTGACCATAGTCTGGCAATTGGCAGTATTGCAGGTGTAAGCAGATTTTTAAGAGAAAAAAGTAAAAAGGCGGGGCTTATATGGTTTGATGCACATGGCGATATGAATACACCTGAATCTACAAACAGCGGCAATATCCACGGAATGCCTTTGGCTGTCTCTCTCGGATTAGGTGCTAAGGCGTTGACTGAGATAGAAGCTTTTTCACCAAAGATTGAAAGTAAAAATGCAGTGCTTATAGGTGTAAGAAACCTTGATGAAAGGGAGAAGGGGCTTATTGTCAATTCAGGGATTAAAGTTTATACGATGAAAGAGATTGATGAAAATGGAATGTCAAATATTATAAGAAAAGCAATTGATTTGGCCGCAAGAGATACTGACTATATTCATCTCTCGTTTGACATGGATGTATGTGACCCCTCCATAGCTCAGGGTGTTGGAACACCGGTTAAAGGTGGACTTAACTATAGAGAGGCACATCTTGCCATGGAAAAAATAGCAGAATCGGGGATGCTCGCTTCAATGGATATGGTTGAGATAAATCCTATACTTGATTACAAAAATCTAACTGCAGATCTTGGTGCGGAGCTTATTTTATCAGCTTTTGGAAAGAGAATATTTTATTGATTTGATGACCTGTCTGAAAAGGGTAAATTCATCTTTACCTCTCACATAGTCTATGTACAGAGTTTATCTTTTACCCTTTACAATCTTCTTCGCGCCATCAACAAGTTCTCTCACAATATCCCTTGCCACATCATCAGGCACACCGTCTGCTGCCGTTGATTTCAGCCTCATATCGCATGTATCATTTACATAATCAACTATAACAAATCTGCCTGTCTTTGTAAGGGCAATCTCTGTAGAAAAAAAATTAATTTTGGCAACCTCAGCAATTTTCTTTGTAATCCTTTTTAGCTCCTTTAGCTTATACCTCCTTTCAGCCCTTGATGTAAGTCTCTGATATACACCCGTCTGACTATCCCACCAGCACATAATCACCTTTCCATATATATAAAAAGATCTGAACCATGCCTTCCTTCCTTTCAAGGTTACAGGAACAATCTCTTCCTGCAAAAGATACCTGTCTTTACTATGCTTTTCCCTTGCCTTTACTATCTCATAAGGGGTCTTAACTCCAAGAACTACCCCCCTCCCCCCGCCGCCATCTGCAGGCTTTACAATAAAAGGTGTCCCTATTGAATGCATATCGGATTCATCAAATTGAGGGTCTTCTTCATAGGATGAGAGGATAATTGTATATGGCACATAAAGTCCATTTGTCAAAAATTCAAGATGCATTATAGACTTGTCATTTGCTATGGCTGATAGAGCATGGTCGTTTACAAATATCACCTCTTTTTTCTTTAACAGTTTTATGAGAGGAATAAATCTGCTGTCAGACTCAGAAGCCCTGTCAAGAAACATTTTGAATATCAGTTCGCCGCTTGATAATTTGCCGATTGTCTCATCTAAATTATGGGGATATACAAGATAACTCTGCAAACCCCTCCTGTTGCACTCCAAATCAAGGATGCTTATAAAATTCCTGTCATATTCCCAATCCCATCCAATACCAATATCTACTTCCAGTGGCATAATAGTATTCTATAGAAATTATAACAGTCTGTCAAAACAATGCCATTTTAGAAATTGAAAAATGTATTAGCGAGTGATATATTGAAAACGTCAATTCAACAATGAAGTGCAATACTTGGAAAAAATGCGTTCTTTGTGGCAAAAAATATGGTTAAGATTATCCTTGTCATAATAGGAAGTTATCTTATCGGCTCTATCTCCCCCAGTATAATCCTGGGGCAGTCCTTAAAAGGGATAGACATTAGAAAGCATGGCAGCGGCAATGCAGGCTCAACAAATGCCTTTAGAGTTCTTGGCAAATGGGCAGGAATAACAGTCCTCTTATTGGATATTTTTAAAGGCTATTTTACAGTTAAGTTTATAAGCCCTTTGGCAGGAGAAAATACAATTATCTCCCCTACCCTCATTGCTATCCTATCAGGTTTTGCTACAGTTACAGGACATGTATGGACAGTTTTTCATTCATTTAGGGGTGGAAAGGGGGTAAACACTGCAACAGGTGTGCTCATTGCAATTATTCCAATACCAACCGTTCTAATTGCATGTATCTTTTTAATTGTTCTGCTTATAACAAAATATGTATCCCTTAGCTCAATGCTCGCCTCTCTATCACTCCCAATAATATTAATAATTCAAAAGCAGAGAGGAATTAATGTGCCTATTGAATTAATTATATTTACACTTATCATCCCTGCATTTATTATCTATACACACAGAGCAAATATAAAGAGGCTGATGAGAGGAGAAGAGAATAAAATAAAATTAGGCAGGGGTTAATTCCTTTATTAATTCTTTAACTTGATTTTCTATATCAGAGAGAGGTGCAATAATCCTTTTACCATCCTTCCTTATCTTCATTTCAGCCTTCCCATCCTTAAGATTCTTTTCGCCTATTATAATCTGAATCGGTATTCCTATAAGGTCGGCATCCTTAAACTTTATCCCTGGTCTTTCATCCCTGTCATCTAATAAAACCTCAACATTAGATTCTCTCAATGTCTGGTAAATATTTTCAGATGTATTTACAATATCTGCATTCTTCATATTTAATGAGAGTATAATTGCCTGAAACGGTGCAATGGGCATGGGCCAGACAATACCGTTATCATCGTGATTCTGCTCTATTGATGCGGCTACAGTCCTCCCCACACCTATCCCATAGCATCCCATCACCATTAACTTTTCCTTGCCATTTTCATCCAGATAGACTGCCTTTAATGATTCACTGTATTTCGTGCCGAGCTTAAACACATGCCCCACCTCTATTCCCTTATATACCTGAAGTGTTCCATCACATCTCGGACACAAATCACCACCTTTTACCATTCTTATATCCCCACATACATCTATCTTAAAATCTCTGTCTATATTTACATTGATACTATGGGCATCTTTAAGATTTGCACCTGTAACAAAATTTTTTATCCCAAGAACCTCATTATCAGCTACAATTTTTAATTTTAAACCGACAGGACCTGCAAAACCTGACGGTGCAGAAGTAACATCCTCTACAACCTTTTCTCCTGCCAGATTTATTACATCGCATTTTAAGAGTTTTTTTATCTTTGCATCATTAACATCGTGGTCGCCCCTTACAAGTGCCGCAACAATTCCATTCTCTGTCTCAAATATAAGTGTCTTAATTATCTTTTCCTTTTCTATCTTTAAAAATTCTGAGACCTCCTCTACACTCTTTTTATCAGGCGTGCTCACAACCTCCATAGGTTTTAATTCTTCTTCTGTCTTCTGTCTTCTATCTTCTGTCTTCTGTTGTATCTCCGCCTTCTCTACATTTGCCGAATAATCACATTTTTCACAGGTAGCTACTGAATCCTCACCCGAATCTGCAAGGACCATGAACTCATGAGAGAAGCTCCCTCCTATCTGCCCTGTATCAGCCTCCACAGCCCTGAACTTAAGCCCGCATCTCCTGAATATATTACAGTATGCGTCATACATCTTCCTGTAAGTCTCTTCCACCCCTTTTTCATCCAGATCATAACTGTATCCATCCTTCATTGTAAACTCCCTGCATCTCATAACTCCGAATCTCGGACGGATTTCATCCCTGAATTTTGTCTGTATCTGATAAAGATTTAATGGAAGCTGTCTGTATGACCTTACCTCCCTCCTCACTAAATCTGTAATAACCTCCTCATGGGTTGGCCCATAACAGAAGTCTCTATCGTGCCTGTCCTTTACCCTTAGCAGCTCTCTTCCGTAAAGATTCCACCTCCCGCTCTCCTGCCACAGTTCAGCAGGCTGAATGCTCGGAAGAAAAACCTCCTGTGCCCCTGCCCTGTTCAACTCTTCCCTGATGATATTTTCAACCTTCCTCTGTGCCATAAGTCCTAATGGAAGGAGGTCATATATTCCTGCGGCAAGTTTCCTTATCATCCCCGCCCTGACCATGAGCTTGTGGCTTATAACCTCAGCATCAGACGGTGCTTCCTTTAATGTGGGTAAAAACATTTTTGAAAATCGCATATAGAACAAAGACCTGATTAACCACAGAGACACAGAGGCGCAGAGAAATAAAATCATAGGACACAGATTTTCACAGATACACACAGATTTTTTGCTTTAAATCCTGATAATCTGTGTTCATCTGTGTCCAAATTTAGTTTTTTATTTTTTGTTTTTTTCTCTGTGTCTCCGTGCCTGCCAAATTTTTATAATTTACATGAACAAAAGTCAGTGAGAGTCTGTGGCTAATAGTTTTGCCTCGTCCAGCAAGGCATCAAAGATTTCTTCCTCCTTAACCTTTTTTACTATCTTCCCTTTCCTGAATATAAGCCCTACACCCTTTCCACCTGCAACACCTAAATCAGCTTCTCTTGCCTCCCCGGGGCCATTCACAACACACCCCATAACTGCAATCCTGATGGGATTTTTTAAAGACCTTACTGCATCCTCAACCTTAAGTGCAATTGATTCTAAATCTATCTCACACCTGCCGCATGTTGGACAAGATATTACCTCAGGATTTGTTTGCCTTATACGCAGTGCCTTTAAGATTTCAAATCCAACCTTTATCTCTTCAACAGGGTCAGCAGTCAGAGAAACTCTTAAGGTATCACCTATACCCTCATTTAACAAGATACCGATACCTATAGCCGATTTTATCGTCCCTGAAAAAAATGTCCCTGCCTCCGAAATACCTATGTGAAAGGGATAATCTACCTTTTTTGACAGGATGCGATAGGCATCAATCGTCCTTTCTATATCAGATGCCTTGAGTGATACCTTTATCTGTTCAAAGTTCATATCCTCAAGGATGCCTATATGCATCATGGCACTCTCAACCATTGCCTCAGCAGTAGGTCCGCCATATTTCTCCCACAAATCTTTATCAAGAGAGCCGGCATTCACGCCTATTCTTATAGGGAGTCCTTTATCCTTCGCAGAATTTACCACCTCTTTAACCTTCCACTTATCCCCAATATTTCCCGGATTTATCCTTAGCCCGTCAACACCTTCCTTTATTGCCCTCAGAGCAAGCCTGTAATCAAAATGTATATCTGCAATCAGGGGGATTCTTATCCCCTTTTTTATCTCTCCTATTTTTTCTGCGGCATTCATATCAGGAACTGCCACCCTGATGAGCTCGCATCCTGCACCTTCCAGTTTTTTTATCTGGTTTAATGTAGCCTTGACATCCCTTGTATCCGTATTTGTCATTGACTGAACAGATACCGGTGCACCCCCGCCAATCTTAAGATTTCCGAGTGTAATAACCCTGCTCTTTCTTCTCATTAGGAAATTATATATCCGCAGATTACGCAGATTATCGCAGATTAAAACAAAATATTTTTTTAAAAATCTGTGTAATCTGCGTAATCTGCGGATTAATTAGGTTTTTGTTCTGTTTTTACTATAAAACAGTTTTAAACTCCATGTCAAAACAAATATAAAAGACAAATTGCATAATTTGGGTTGACTGAATGTGCTTAAATATGTTACTTATTTAACCATGCCTATAAAACTACTTTTTGCTGATGACAATGTTACAATTCAAAAGGTTGCAGAGCTTGCCTTTGAAAGTGAAGATGTGGAAGTAACTACTGTCAGCAGTGGCGACAAGGTCATTGAGAAGCTAACCGAATCCAGGCCTGATATTATTATCGCTGATGCAGTCATGCCGGGAATGAACGGAATAGAACTCTGCGAGAAACTTAAAAAAGATGAAAACTACAGCAATATACCTGTCCTCCTGCTTAGAAATGAGTTTGATGAGTTTGATGCAGATGTGCTTGTAAAAATAGGGGCTGACGATTGTATTACAAAACCGTTTAAATCTGAGGAGCTTGTAAAAAAGATAAAAGAGCTTGCTGCTAAAAAAACTGTCCTTAACTATACCCTGAGCGAAGCCGAAGTATCATTTCAGGAAAGTATTGAGGAGGCTATTACAGCCGCTGAAATTGAATCTCTTGAGCCTCAACCAGTTTTTTCTGAGGATAATACTCATCAGGAAGAAAATTCAGTAGAAAAAGAACTGGGAGACATCCTCATTTTAAAGCCTGACGATGAGGTTACAGATGAAACTAATGAAAATATGGAACCTCTCTCCCCTGTAGAAATTATATCCCATGAATCAGAGATAGAAGATGAGGATTTGAATATAGCCGGCCTGCTAAATGATGAAGAGATAGAAAACTTAAAGAATGAAATCAAGAAGGCAGAGGAAGAGCTGCTCATTTCAATACCGGAAGAAAAGGCAGATGAGGAACTGCCTCCTTTCAGAATGGAAGAAACCACTACTTCAATTACTGTCAATAATTCTTCATCTGACTTAAATAATTTTATTGGTGAACTTGAAAAGGAATCCGTTATTAGTAAAAAGATAAAGGATATTGTTGTAAAAGCTACTGAGGATGCTTTTGAAAAAACCCTGAAATCATCTGTAGAGAAATCCATTAAAGATTCCATAGAAACCATACTGAAAGATAAAACAGAGAAGCTAATCCTCTCCTTAATGCCGCATCTTACAAAGACAATAGAAGGTGTAGTCACAGATGTCATCCCTGAACTTGCCGAATCCCTCATAAAAAGAGAGATTGAAAAGATAAAAAACAGCGAGATGAGTTAAGGAAAATATAAAATTTTGCCACAGAGGTACGGAGACACAGAGGAAAAAACTAATCTTTTTTGACAC